>NZ_JBIAWF010000035.1:0-49595 GCF_042895325.1 Streptomyces sp. NPDC001407 | reverse complement strand
CGGTTACATTCCGAACCCGGAAGCTAAGCCTTTCAGCGCCGATGGTACTGCATGGGGGACCGTGTGGGAGAGTAGGACGCCGCCGAACAAATTTTGATGAAATGCCCTGGTGGGAACTCCGGTTCCTGCCAGGGCATTTCTGCGTTCCCGGACCTTTTTCTCTATGCGAGCCGCTCCAGTTGGTCGCGGGTCACCCGCCCCAGCAGCGGCGCACCGCGCACCAGCCGTGCCACCTCGTCCACCGCGTAGACCCCGAGCCGGCGGGCCTCGCTGCCCTGCGCGCCCGCGATGTGCGGGGTGACCAGTACATTCCGTAGCTGGAGCAGGCGATGTCCGGCGGGCAGTGGTTCGGGGTCGGTGACGTCGAGAAAGGCGTCCAGGCGGCCCGAGGCGCATTCGCGGGTGAGGGCTTCCGTGTCGATGAGCGAGCCGCGTGCCGTATTGACGACCGTGCCGCCGTCGGGGATGAGGGCGAGGTGTTCCGCGTCCAACAGATGGTGTGTCTCGGGCAATTGCGGGGCGTGCACGCTGACGATGCCGGACTCTCGGCACAGGTCCGCCAGACCGACGGATTTCGCACCCAGGCTCGCCGCCTCGGTCTCGGAGACGTACGGGTCGTGCAGGAGGAGTTGATATCCGACGCAGGAGGCGCGGAGTCGGGCCATGACGCGGCGGCCTATGCGGGAGGCGCCGATGATGCCGATGGTGCGGCCGTCGGAGCCCTGGCGATCGCGGAAGGCGGGCCATCCGGACTCGTAGGACGCCGCTGTCGAGAGGGCCTTCTTCGTGGCCAAGGTGATGGCGGCGAGGCTGAAGTCGACGACCGGGCCGGCATTGGCGCCGGCGGCGGAGGAGACGGCGATGCCGCGCTCCCACACCCCCGCGGTCACCAATTCCTTTATCGATCCGGCCGCATGGACGACTGCCCGCAGCCGGGGCGCGCTTTCCAGCACGTCTTCCGTCAGGGTGGGGCATCCCCAGCCGGTGATGAGGATATCGGCGCCTTCCAGGGCCGCACGGGCCTGTGGTGTGTCGAGTGGTCCGACGAGTGTGCCGAGGACCGGAGCGGCGAGCTCCGCGAGCCTGGCCCGTAGATCCGGGGGGAGGACCGCCGCGGCTTCGTCCGCCCCCATGGCTATGACTACGACCATCCCCCGTATACCGTTCACGCGCTCTCCCATGCCCCTGCGGCAATCCGGGAAAACTGATTTGCCCTGGCCATGGGCGCAGGTTGACCATCAGCAGATGGAGCATCTGATCCGAACCGTGCGGCCCGACGAGTGGGAGAAGGTCAAGGAGTTGCGCCTGATCGCGCTCTGCGATCCGGTCGCGCCTATCGCCTTTCTCAGTACCTACGACGAGGCCGTCGCCCAGCCGGACGAGTTCTGGCAGAGCCGGGCGCTTTCGACGTCCTTCATAGCCGAAGGGCCCGACGGCACATGGGCGGGAAACGTGACCGTCCTGGTGGAACGGCCCGGTGCCGACGGCGTTTTCGGCGCTCCCGCGGTCGTGCCGCAGACGCATCTGGTCGGGGTCTTCGTTCGCCCTGAGCACCGTGGGACGGGGCTGACGGAGGCTCTCTTCCGGGCGGCGCTCGACTGGTCGTGGGAACTCTCGGAGCCCCGTATCGCTCGCGCTCGGCTCTATGTGCACGAACGGAACGCGCGTGCCCAGGGGTTGTACCGGAAGCTCGGCTTCGAGCGGACGGGTGTCACCGTGCCGATGGAGGGCGATCCGTCCTCGCTGGAGTACGAGATGGCGATCGCCCGGCCCGCTGTCTGACGCCGTAGGGCGGATGGGTGCGTGGCCGTGTCAGGGGCTCGTCCGCAAGGGGCGGCCCCAGCGGGCGCGTGCCTGTTCCTCCGAGCGCAGGAGGGCGAAGGCCGGCAGGCCCAAGGACTCGCCCTCCGCCAGGAGGCCGGGCAGGGAGGGCGCCGGCGCCACTGCCGCGACGTCGTCAAGGACGAACGTCAGTGGTGGGTCGAGCCGACCGGCAGATGACCCTCCGGCCATGCCCCGGCCGAGCTCGACCACGCTTGCGACGAGTGCGGTCAGCAGGGGCATCGCACCCGGGCGGGTGCGAGGATCCTCAATCGCCTCACCCACCACGTACAGGGTTCCCCCTTCTGCGATGAATGATTCCCACGCGAGCGCATCGGCTCGATTGGGATTGCAGGCGTCCCGAATATGGATGGACGAAAGGGAATTGAGAGCTCGACTCGTCAATTCCTGGGCCATATCGCGACGTTCCGGGTGGCCCGTCAGGGCCGACTCCAGTTCACCCGCCGCTCCGCCGGCCGCCTTGGGGTGCGTGCGGAGGATCCGTACGGGCTCGTGCGCCCCCGTTCCCTGGGCCCAGCGGTGCACTTGGCGGAACGGGCGGCCGTCCACGGCCGCCGCGTGCAGCCAGCAGCGCAGCATGGTCTCCGCGGTGTCGGCCGTCGCCGAGTCAAGGGCGCTCAGCGGGCGCACGGGCGCGAGCAGCGCGGCCGCGCGCGTGGCCGCCGTGTCGCGGACCTCGCAGCCGGTGGTGGGGGACCAGCGGAGGCGGCCGGGGGTGTCGAGGAGGTGGCTCGGATCGAAGACGTGGACCGGGCCGAGCTTGGCGCGGGAGTCCTTGGTGTCGGCCCACAGCCCCGGGTCGCTGGTGGTCACCAGCACGGGCCCGGCCGCCTCGAGGATCGCGCGCGCCGCCGCACCGCGCCGGTCGGTGCTGTGGACGACGCGGGACGGCGGGGCGTCCGCTGCCGGAGCGGGAGGTTCCGCGGGGTGCTGTAGCCGTTCCGTGGGCTGAGGCGGCACGACGGCCGGAGCCGGTGCGGGCTCGACTGCCGCCGGGGAAGCGGCCTGAGGGCTCGCAGGTGCCTCTGCCGGGGCCGGTGTGACCGTCTGTGTCCCCGCCGTCGCCTCCGCCCGCCGTCGCGCCCGTACGGCCCGCCAGCGGGTCCACGTGCCGAGCACGAAGACGCCCAGCACGACGAGTGCCAGCAACTCGCCGATGAGGAGCCCCCAGAAGAGCCCGTAGCCCGAGAGCGCGGCCGGAGGGGTGTCCGGCCAGGCGGCCGCGAGGTCGTGCGGCTCGGTGGCCAGGTGGCGCAGGGCCACGGGCGTACGGTCCAGGCTGACGCCGTCCGGCCAGTCGCCGTGAGCGGCCAGGCCGGCGAGGCCCGTGGTCACCCACACCAGCAGTGTCAGGCCGAGCAATAACGCGATGACACCGACCAACAGGCCGTCCGGAATGCCGCGTTCGGGTCTGCGCTCGCCGGTGGGGCGGGATCCGCTCATCGGTCAGGCCACCGTCGACTCGGAGCCGTACGCCCCGTCGGCCAGCTGGGCCTCCATGGCCGCGGCCGCGCGTTCGGCGGCCGCCGCCTCCGCCGCGAGTTCGCGGGCCAGGTAGTCCTCGCCGTTCTCGGTCATCGCGCGGTCGGTGAAGACCAGCGGCCGCTCGGCGTCGGTGATCAGGTGCTTGACCACCTGGACATTGCCGTTGACGTCCCACACGGCGATGCCGGGCGTCAGCGTGGGGATGATCTCGACGGCCCACCGTGGCAGGCCGAGGACCCTGCCGGTGGCGCGGGCCTCGTCGGCCTTCTGCGCGTAGATCGTGCGGGTCGAGGCCATCTTCAGGATCGCGGCGGCCTCCCGCGCGGCCGCGCCGTCGACCACGTCCGACAGGTGGTGCACCACCGCCACGAACGACAGGCCGAGCCGTCGGCCGAACTTCAGCAGGCGCTGGAACAGCTGGGCCACGAAGGGCGAGTTGATGATGTGCCAGGCCTCTTCGACCAGGAAGATGCGCTTCTTGCGGTCCGGGCGGATCCAGGTGTGCTCCAGCCACACGCCCACGATGGCCATCAGGATGGGCATGGCGATGGAGTTGCGGTCGATGTGCGAGAGGTCGAAGACGATCAGCGGTGCGTCGAGGTCGATGCCCGCCGTCGTCGGCCCGTCGAACATGCCGCGGAGGTCACCGTCGACCAGCCGGTCCAGCACGAGCGCGACGTCCAGGCCCCACGCGCGCACATCGTCTATGTCGACATTCATCGACTCCGCGGACTCCGCCTCCGGGTGGCGCAGTTGCTCGACGATGTCGGTCAGCACGGGTTGACGGTCGAGGATCGTCTCGTTGACGTAAGCGTGCGCCACCTTGAGCGCGAAACCGGACCGCTCGTCCAGGCCGCGGCCCAGGGCCACTTCGATGATCGTGCGCAGCAGGGCGAGCTGTCCGGTCGTGGTGATCGAGGGGTCCAGCGGGTTCAGCCGGATGCCGCCGTTGAGGGCGGCCGTCGGGTCGAGCCGGATGGGCGTTATCCCCAGCTGCTGGGCGATGAGGTTCCACTCGCCGACGCCGTCCTCGCCCTGTGCGTCGAGGACGACGACCTGGCGGTCGCGGAAGCGGAGCTGGCGCAGGACGTACGTCTTCTCCAGCGCCGACTTGCCGTTGCCGGACTCGCCGAGCACCAGCCAGTGCGGGGCCGGCAGCTGCTGTCCGTACAGCTGGAAGGGGTCGTAGATATAGCCCTTGCCGGAGTACACCTCACGGCCGATGACGACGCCGGAGTCACCGAGCCCCGGGGCGGCGGTCGGCAGATAGACGGCCTGGGCCTGCCCGGTGGAGGTCCGCACGGGCAGCCGGGTGGTCTCCACCTTCCCGAACAGGAAGCTGGTGAACGCCTCGGTGAGTGCGGCCAGTGGGTCGAGCACGGCGGTTGCCCCTATCGTCGGATGCCGGTCGCGAACGGCAGCGTGTTGACGAAGGCCCGGTGGTGCTCGCGGTCGCACGAATTGCGCGGAGCGCGAGAACGGGCCTGCGCAGCACTGCTGTTTCCCGTCGGCTGAGCGCCAGCGGCAAGTGCCTCGGTGAGTGCGGCCAGTGGGTCGAGCACGGCGGTTGCCCCTATCGTCGGATGCCGGTCGCGAACGGCAGCGTGTTGACGAAAGCGCGGTGGTGCTCGCGGTCGCACCACTCCAGCTTGAGGTAGCTCTTGCCTGCCGACGCTCTTATCGTCCGCTTGTCGCGCGCGAGTGCCTCCGGTGAGCGCGATGACACGGTGATGTATCCGACGAGGTTGACGCCCGCCGCGCCGCTCGCGAGGTCCTCGCCGCGCTGGTCGACGCGGGAGTGGTGGGCGACGTCGCGCGGGTCGACGACCCGGTTCATCTTGGCGGCGCGCGAGGCGTCCGCGTCGTCGTTCGTCTTCTCCGTCAGCATCCGCTCGATGGCCACGTCCGTCGGCTCCAGGTCCATGCAGACGGCGACGGTCCGGATGACGTCCGGGGTGTGCACCAGCAGGGGCGCGAGGAAGTTGACGCCCACCGGCGTCATCGGCCATTCCTTCACCCAGGCGGTGGAGTGACACCAGGGTGCCCGGGTTGACGACTCGCGCGTCTTCGCCTGGAGGTACGTCGGCTCCATGGCGTCCAGTTCGGCGGGCCACGCGTTGCGCTGCGTCATCGCCTGGATGTGGTCGATGGGGTGGTCCGGGTCGTACATCGAGTGCACCAGTGATGCCAGCCGCCCCTGGCCGAGCGGCTGGCGCACCCGGATGTCCGCCTCGGCGAGGCGGGCGCAGATGTCCGTGAGTTCGCGCGCCATGACGACGGCGAGCCCGCCGTCCCGGTCCAGCCGCCGCGCGCCGCCCTCGTGCCGGGAGGCGCGCGCGATGGTCTGTGCCTCGGCGGCCAGGTCGCGGGTGTAGTGCATGCAGGCGACGAGATAGGCGCGGTGCTGCTCGGAGGAGGTCGAGACCATCGACTGCAGCTGGTCGTAGGAGTCCTTGAGCCACTTGGGAGACTTCTCGTCGCCCCGGCGCTCGACGTCCTTGGCGTGCGCGTCGGGGTCGGCGGGCAGCGTACGGGCCAGCATCTGGATGCGTGTCACATAGCCGTCGCCGTTCGCCACGTGCTTGAGCAGCGTGCCGAACCGGTCGACCAGCGCCTCCTGGTCCTCCGAGTCGCGCAGCCCGACGCCCGGTCCCTCGATCTCGATCGCTGCGGTGACCGTCCGGCGGTCGGCGTGCAGCAGCACGGCGATCTCGTCCGGCCCGAACGGCGCCGCAAGCCAGCTGATCCGCCCGATCCCCGGCGGCGGCCCGACCTCGACCTCGCGCCCGTCCAGGCGCGTACCGGCCTCGGCGGCGGAGGAGCGGTAGGTGGCGCCGCGGCGCAGCGTGCGCTTGTACGTGCGGTTGATCTCGAACCACTTGTAGAACGTGCGCTGTTTGTACGGGACGTACACGGCCGACAGCGCGAGCGCCGGGAAGCCGCTGAGCGTGAGGATCCGCAGCGGGAGGATGGGCACCAGGAGGCCGCACATCATGCCGAGGAACGCGCCGGCGATGATCAGGGCGATCTCGCCGGTCTCCCGGTTCTTCCCGACGACCGCGTTGGGACGGGCGCGGCCGATCAGATACGTACGGCGGGCCGCGATCGGCTGGGACTGTGCCTGGATCGTCAACTCCGCTCACCTCCTGGGGCATTGCTGCGGTTCTGCGCGCGAGGCGCCGGTACGGCGGAAGGGGCGCTTCCGTTGCCGGTCTTACCGCCTTCCGGGCGGGCGGGCGCGCGGGTGCTGTGGGCGGCGACGCCGCCGGAGACGGAGTTGCCGGGGCGGGCCTGGGCGCCGCCGTTGCCGCCGCCCCCGCCGTTGCCGCGGGTGCTGTGCGTGGTGATGCCCTGCTTGACCAGCGCGGCGGGTGAGGAGATCACGGCGGCCGCCTGCCGGGAGGCCGCGTCCTTGCTGGCGTTGCGCGTGTGGACGATCTCGTCACCGAAGCCGGGGACGAACCGGTAGATCATCGCGCTGGCGAAGATGGCGAGGATGATGATGGCGAGCCCGGAGACGACCGCCGAGAAGGAGTTCGGGCCCTTTCCGGAGGACAGGGCTCCGGCCAGCCCCAGCACCACGACGATGATCGGTTTCACCAGGATCACCGCGATCATGATGCCCGCCCAGCGGCGCACGTGGCCCCACATGTTCTTGTCGACCAGACCGGCGTAGACGGCGGTGCCGAGCAGGGCGCCGACGTAGAGCAGGGCGGCCCGGATCACCAGCTCCAGCCAGAGCACGCCGGCGGCGAGCACGGACACGAGCGAGACCACGATCAGCATGATCGGGCCGCCGCCGATGTGGTCGCCCTTCTGGAGCGCGTCGGCGAAGGCGCCGAAGAAGGTGTCGTTGTTCGAGCCGCTGCCGGTGGCGATGACATCGGTGACGGCGTCGGTGGCCGATACGAGGGTGTAGAGGATCAACGGCGTGAACGCGGAAGCGAGCACCGTCAGCCACAGGAACCCCACGGCCTCCGTGAACGCCTCCGTGAACGGCACGCCGCGCACGGCTCGCTTGGCGACGGCCAGCAGCCAGAGGACCAGCGTGAGGATGCTGGACGCGGCGAAGACGACGGCGTACTGCTGGAGGAAGGTGGCGTTGGTGAAGTCGACATTGCCGGTGGCGTGCACGGCGCCGGACAGCTTCTTGATGATCCAGGAGGCGGCGTCGGCGCAGCCCTTGGCGAGGGAGCTGAGGGGGTCTGCGGAGGATTGGGGGTCGGGGGTGGTGGACCCGCCGTCCTGCTTGCCGCCCTCGCAGTATTGCTTCGCCATGCCCGAGATCAGGTCGCACGGGCTCTTGCTGTGGCTGGCGCCGGGGGAGGGCAGTGTCGAAGGGGCGGTCGACGGCGGCGTGGAAGGTGGGGTGGACGGGTTCGGGGCCGAGGGCGAAGGCGGAGCTGCCGTCGCCCTCGCAGCGAGGGTGAACAGGGCCACTTGGGCGGAGACCAGCACAGCCGTGACGGAGAGGCCGCGAAGGCGACGGCTACCTGGCATAAGTGAACCCTCCGTACCCGTTGACCGCGTTCGTGATCTCCTCGGCTCCCGCGGCGGGCACGTCACCGCTTACGGGAGCCGGGCCCTGCTTCTGATCGGATGACGCGATCTTCCAGTCGCTGCCCACCCAGCGGAGCTTCTGGGTCATGGTGAACCACGTCTGGGTGACCGGCTTGGTCGATCCCTGGCCGGCCAGGCCCACCAGACCCGTGCACCAGACCGCGACCGTCGCCTCGTCGTCGCTGTACGCGGTGGCCTTCGTGCCGACGGGGACCGTACGGGACACGAAGGTCAGCCCCTTGGGCGCCGAACCATCGGCGCTCAGACCGACGTTCTTGAAGAAGTCGGCGCTGTACGCCTTGTCCAGGTCCCGCTGGAGAGCGGGCGCCGCGTCGGGGGTGTGGATGCTGTCGACGATCGCGTGGCGGGTGTCCGTCTTGAACATTCCGTCGCCGCCGAGCGCGACCGCGTAATTCGAAGCCGCCGACTGCGCCCCCTGCTCCGTACGCGCGAACCCCGACGCGATCCCCGTCGCCCCGTCCTTGCCCGTCACGGGTTTCACGCCGGTGGGAGCCGTCGGCTGGGCGCTCGCCTTGCCGCCCGCCGAGTCCGAGTCGTCCGACGAGGAGCCGCCGCCTCTGTTCGCGAAGGCGATCGCCGCGATGAGGAGGACGACGACGCCGACGACGGTGATCAGGTTCCGGCTGGAGAGGCCGCCGCCACGGCCGCCCCTGCCACGGCCGCCGCCGCGCGGGCGCCGGTTCGGGCCGTACGGGTCGCCCTCGTCGCCCTCCGGGAGGCGGGTGCGCGTCAGGTGGCGGTCGTAGTCGGCGCCTTCGCCGTACTCGCCGCCCGGACGGCCGGGGTCCTGGCCGTAGCCGTCGTCACCGAGACTCATCGCGCGCACGTCCCCTCATACGTCTTCGCCGCTGTGGCACCCGCATATGACGGTAGCGGCGCGAAGCGATTCTGGGGGGAGGAGTACGAGGGGGTGTGAGGGGGCATCAGGTGGCAGCCTCGGTGCGGGGGGACTCGGGGACGAGAGGGTCTGCGCGGGGGTGATGCGCGGCGGGACTCATGGGATCGGTGGGCCGGTTGGGGCTGACGGTGATGAGGTGGCCGGAGGGTGGGGCCGGTTCGTCAAGAGGGCCGCGCGGTACGGCCGGATCGCGTGGGTCAGATGGCCATGCCGTAGACAATGGTGAAGAGAGTGCCGAGCGAGCCGATGATGAATACGCCGGTGAGTCCGGCCACGATCAGCCCCTTGCCCTGTTCGGCGCTGAAGGTGTCCCGCAGGGCCGTCGCCCCGATGCGCTGTTTCGCCGCGCCCCAGATCGCGATGGCGAGGCAGAGCAGGATGGCCGCGGCCATCACGACCTCGACCAGAACGCGCGCCTCGTTGCCCAGGCTGCCGAACGGCCCCCATTTCGGGGCAATTCCGCCAATGATGGTGTTGATGTCACCCTTGTCGCCGGCCGCCAAAAACATTTGTAACTCACCGCCCCTTATGGGTAGTTGTCAACTCCTCCACCGCCTGGCAAAGGTCAGGACCTATCTTCGCCGAAGATGCCGCTCCGGCATGTCGACTTGGCGCCATTTTTTGCCGGAACCCGTACGCGTTCACCGATGCCGGTGCGACCCGCGGCGCGAGGCGTTGTCAGTGGGGAGCTCTATGGTGACTCTATGTATCACGCGTGTGGACGGCGAGCAATGATCGGCGAGGTGGGGGCCCATGCGGATGTTCGAGCGGCGGTGCGTTCGGTCGGTACGCTGGAGCCCGCGCCGCCTGGTTGACCACCGGGCCTCGTGGCTGTGGGGCCTGATCGCCGTGTGCGTCGCCCTCACCGCCTGTGTCCGGCGCTCCGGGGGCGTCGAGAACAAGGGTGGTACGGGTGCTGGTAGCCGATCGGTACCGGCTGGGAGAGCTCCTCGGCCGCGGCGGCATGGGCGAAGTCTGGGAAGCCCGGGACGAAGTGCTCGGCCGTCAGGTCGCGGTGAAGCTGCTGCTGGGCGACGGGGCCGACGAGTCGGCGGCGTCGCGGTTCCGGCTGGAGGCGCAGACGGCCGCCCGCCTGAATCACCCCCAAGTGGTCGGGGTGTACGACTTCGGGGCCTGGGACGGGCGTTTCTATCTGGTCATGGAGCTGGTCCGGGGCCCGAGCCTGGCCCAGGAGCTCGCCGCGCGCGGCACCCTGGATCCCGCCCGCGTCGCCCGCATCGCCGCCCAGGCGGCCTCCGGGCTGGCGGCCGCGCACCGGCAGGGAGTCGTCCACCGGGACGTCAAGCCCGGCAATCTGATGCTCGACGCCGACGACACGCTGAAGATCGGCGACTTCGGCATCGCCCGCTTCGTGGACGAGACGTCCACGGCCCTGACCAGGGTCGGCCAGATCGTCGGCACGAGCACCTACCTCGCCCCCGAGCGCGCGCTCGGCCGGATGGCCGGGCCCGCCTCCGATGTGTACGCGCTGGGCTGTGTGCTCTATCAGCTCCTCGCGGGGCAGCCGCCGTTCTGGGCGGACAGCCCGACGGCGCTGCTCTATCTCCACGTCGACGCGGCGCCCGTGCCGCCGGGCCGGCACCGGGCCGATCTGCCGCCCGCCTTCGAGTCCTTCCTGCTGCGCATGCTGGCCAAGCAGCCGGAGGAGCGGCCTTCGGCGGAGGAGGTGGCGGAGTGGTTCGCGGGAGCGGCGTGGCACGGCGCCCCTGCGGCTGCCCCTGCGGCTGCCCCTGCGGCTGCCCCTGCGGCTGCGCCGCGGCCGGTCGCCGCGCCGCCGCCCCCGATGCCGGTCGCCGCCGCCCCCGTACGACCGTCGGCGCCCGCACCCGCACCCGCACCCGCGCCCGCACCCGCGCCCGCGGCTCCGGCTCCCGCGACGACGCGGCGTGGCCGCAAGGACGTACGGAAACCGAAGGTGTTGGTCATCGCGTCGGCCGGGGCGGCGGCGTTCGTGGTGGCGGCCGTGATCGGCGCCTGGGCGTTCGGTTCCGGCGGAGAAGGGGGCACGCCGCCACAGGGCCCGGGCCCGGGTGTCCAGCAGGTCCTCCCGGCGGACGTGACCGCTTCGCCCTCGGGCGAGGCGCACAAGGGCGGCCACGGCAAGAAGAAGCCGCGCCACGGCGGCGAATCCGACGACTGACGGGCCGGCCGTCCCCGCCGGAGCGCCGGGGCGTGGAGCGCGCCCGCTCCACGCCCTCGCCTACTCCACGCCTTCCACGAAGTGGTCGAACTCGCCCGCCTTGACGCCCAGGACGAAGGCGTCCCACTTCGCGTCGGTGGTCACCACCACCTCGTCCGGCCGGTGGTTCTCCCGGATGTAGACATTCCCGTCGTCACCGAATGCGACCTCCAGATATTCCGTTTCGTCACCCTCGGTCGCCGGAATCCAGTTGAGCTCTGCCACGGTGCCCCCTCAAGGGATGTACGGCTGAATGCCGTTGCTCACGATAGGGGAATGCCGGGCCGCTCGCCGTGCCGTCCTGCCCCTCCGTTCGATTTCTGTCGCCCGCTGTATACGCTGCCCTGAAAGGGGAGGGAGGGGCACAGTGGCGTTGACGGATGAGATTGGCGCGATTCATGCGGTGCGGGGGCGGCCGACCGCGCTGATCGGCGAGTTCCGGCGTACCGCGGTCCTCGTGCCGCTGGACGGACAGGGCGGGCTGTGGACCGCGGAGTTCGGCGGGGTGCTGTGGATCCACGCTTTCACGGACGAGGACGCGCTGGCCCGGTTCGCCGTGGCCCGGGGCGAGGCGGCGCGCGACTGGGAGTACCGGTCGGTGCTCGGCGCCCGGCTGCTGGACGTGGTCGTCCCCGCCGTCGGCGAACCGACGGGCGTGGCACTGGACGTGGGCGGCGAGCGGCCCATGATGTTCCCGCCGGTGGCGGGCATCGTGCCTGACCACGCGGCCGTCGACGGGGGAATACGGCGGCCGGGGGTGCGTCGCGGTGAGTGACGGCATAGACGCCCCCAAGGACGCGCTCGACAACATCACCAAGGGGCTCAACGGCGCCATCGAGGAGTTGAAGAAGTCCGGCGGCTCGCCCGGGGAGGCGGCCACCGGCCGCGGCTTCTCCGAGCTGACCCTCTCCGGCCTGGAGGCCGGGCACCAGGGCCTGGCGGACGCGTTCAAGACGTTCTGCCACCGCTGGGAGTGGGGCGTGCGGGCGCTGGTGCACGACGGCAGCCAGTTCGCGCAGCGCGTGGGGCTGGCCGCGGGCTACTACCACGAGGGCGACGCGTACATCTCGAATACCTTCAAGGTGACGGTCAACGCCGCCATGGGTAATCCGCACATGACCGAGGAGCAGGCGGAGAAGCAGTCCTGGGGGCAGACGCTCAAGGACAACCCATTCAACGACATCGCTCACGCCGACTACAGCGCGGAGTCCTTCAAGCAGGCCGGTCACCACACCGACGAGACGCTGACGCGGACCATCGCGGACCTCAAGGGCGGGGCACCGCAGACCGGAGAGCGTCACTGATGGCCGTCTGGGACGGTCTCGGCGACAAGATCGAGCACGCCGTCGACGCGGGTAAGAGGAATCTCGGCGAGGCCGTCGAATGGGGCGGCCACAAGCTGGGCGACGGCCTGGACGGCCTCGGGCTCCACCGTGCCGCCCACGCCGTCGACGACTGGTCCGAC
The DNA here is from genome assembly GCF_042895325.1 of Streptomyces sp. NPDC001407. Lineage (NCBI taxonomy): Bacteria > Bacillati > Actinomycetota > Actinomycetes > Kitasatosporales > Streptomycetaceae > Streptomyces > Streptomyces sp. NPDC001407. The sequence continues at coordinate 37,124 of NZ_JBIAWF010000035.1, read as the reverse complement.
AGGACGGCTTCCGGCTTGGGCGCGGAGGTCGGTGAGAAGCAGCTGGGCGAGACCGACGATCCCAAGGCTCTCGTCCACGGCGACGCGAAACGCATCGAGGCCACGGCGGGCCACCTGCGGAGCTTCCGTACCGCCTTCGACACCGCGCACACCGGATTGCAGAAGGTCGATCCCTCGCGGTGGAAGGGCGAGGGATCGGACAACTTCGCGCGGAAATTCGCCGAGCACGCCCCGAAGTGGGCTCATGCGGCCGACTCCTGTCAGGACGCGGCGAGCGCCCTGTCCGCGTACGCGCACACCGTGACCTGGGCGCAGGCCCAGGCCGCGGAGGCCGTACGCCTCTACAAGAAGGGCAAGGACGCCGCCCAGAAGGCCAGGGACGACTACAACGAGAAAGCCGACGCGTACAACGCCAAGGTGAAGGCCGGCCAGGACCCGGGCCCGGTGCCGCCCCCGTGCACGGACCCGGGCCGGGCCGACCGTGAGGAGGCGCAGCGGGTCCTCACGGAGGCCCGCAAACAGCGCAACACCGCGGCCGCCGAAGCGCAGAAGAAGATCGGCAAAGCGGTCGAACTCGCGCCGAAACTGCCGAAGTTCTCCGACCGGTTCGCCGGTGATGCCAAGGACCTCTTCGACGGCGGTCAGGTCGAGGCGATGCACCTCCTGGGCGGCGCCGTCCGCTCGGTGACCGATATGACGCGGTTCGCCCGTACCCTCAACCCGCTCGACCCGTACAACCTCACCCACCCCGCCGCGTATATCGACGGCGTCGTCCAGACCGACGCCGGCCTTCTCTCGCTCGCCGCCCACCCCGGCCGCATCCCCGGCACGCTCCTCGGCGACGGCTGGGGCTCGGATCCCTCCGAGGCCCTGGGCCGTCTCGCGGGCAACATCACGATGGCCGTGGCGACGGGCGGTGGCAGCACCGCGGCCAACGCTGGCGAGCGGATGGCGATCGGGGCCGCGCGGCGCGGAGCGGCGGACGCCGCCGAGGCGGGAGCGGGGCAGGGCGCGAGGAGCGCCGCACGTGAGGCGGTGGAAGCCGAGCCGCAGCAGGCCAGCGTCGCGCCGGAGCAGAGGTGCGCGGGCGGCGACCCCATCGACATGGCCACCGGCCGGATGTTCCTGCCGCAGACCGATGTGTCCCTGCCCGCGGCCGGGCTGCCGCTGCTGTTCGAGCGGCGGGCGGAGTCGGGCTATCGCGCGGGCCGGTGGTTCGGTCCCTCGTGGTCGAGCACCGTCGACGAGCGCCTGGAGATCGACTCCGCGGGCGTGGTGTACGTGCGGGCCGACGGCATGCTGCTGAGCTATCCGCATCCGGTGCCGGGCGTTCCGACGCTCCCCGCCGAAGGCCCCCGGTGGCCGCTGGCGAACGCCGAGGACGGCGGCTACGTCATCACCGACCCGGCGTCCGGCCGGACGTGGCATTTCACTTCGTACAGCGACGGGCTCGCCCTGCTCCAGCAGGTCTCCGACCGCGCGGGCCACTGGATCACTTTCGAGTACGACCCCGACGGCACGCCTCTGGCCCTCGTCCACGACGGCGGCTACCGCGTCCGTCTCACCACCGCCTCCGGGCGTGTCACCGCGCTCCACCTGGTGACCGAAGGCGCGGAGACGGAGCTGATCCGCTACGGCTACACCGGTGGAAACCTGACGGAAGTCATCAACTCCTCAGGCCTGCCGCTGCGGTTCGATTACGACGAGCACGGCCGCATCACCGCGTGGACCGACCGCAATGCCAGCCGATACGTCTACGCGTACGACGACCGGGACCGCTGTGTCTTCCAGACCGGCGCCGAGGGTCATATGCGCTTCGCGCTGGAGTACGGCGAGCGCGACCCCGGCACGGGACTGCGGGTCACGTCCCTGACCGACTCTCTGGGGCACACGACGCGCTACGTCGTCGACGACGCTTCCCACGTCGTCGCCGAGATCGACCCGACCGGCGCCGCCACCCGCTCCCGCCGCGACCGGTACCATCGGCTGCTCTCCCACACGGATGCCCTCGACCGGACGACTGAGTTCCGTTACGACGAGGCGGGGCGGCTCCTCTCGGTGACCCGCCCGGACGGCCGCGTCGCGGCGGTCTCGTACGACGAGGCCGGGCACCCGGTGACCGTGACGGATGTGGACGGTTCCGTCCGGCACCAGACCTTCGACTCCGCCGGCCGCCGGACCTCCGCGACCGACCCTTCGGGCGCGGTCACCCACTACACGTACGACGAGGCCGGCCACCTGGCGGCGGTCACCGATGCCCTGGGCCACACGACCCGGATCACTTGCGACGCGGCGGGACTGCCCATCGAGGTGACGGACCCGCTCGGCGGGGTGACCACCTATCGCCGGGATGCCTTCGGCCGCGTGACGACCGTCATCGATCCGCTCAGCGCGACGACCCGCCTGGCGTGGACGGTGGAGGGCAGACTCGCGCGCCGTATCGCGGCGGACGGCGCGGAGGAGAGGTGGACGTACGACGGCGAGGGCAACTGCGTCACGCACACTGACGCCCTGGGCGGCGTCACCCGTTTCGAATACACCCACTTCGACCGCCTGGCGGCCCGGACGGGCCCGGACGGGGTGCGGTACGAGTTCACCCACGACTCACGCCTCCAGCTGACGGCCGTCACCAATCCGCAAGGGCTGACCTGGAGTTACGAGTTCGATCCGGCGGGACGGCTCGCGTCCGAGACCGACTTCGACGGCCGGACGCTACGGTACGCGCACGACGCGGCGGGACGGCTCGTCTCGCGTACGGATCCGCTGGGGCGGAACGTCGCGTACGAGCGTGACGTGCTGGGACGGGTGGTGACGAAGAACGCCGATGGCGCCGTGACGACGTACGCCCATGACGCCGCCGGCCGGCTCCTGGAGGCGGTGGGTCCGGACGCGACGCTCGTGTACGGCCGGGACCGGCTCGGGCGGATCAAGTCCGAGACCTGCGACGGCCGTACGCTGACCTTCGCCTACGACGAGCTCGGCCGCCGTACGAAGCGGGTCACTCCGACGGGCGCGGTCAGCACGTGGGCGTACGACGCCGCGGGCCGCCGCACGTCCATGAGCGCGTCCGGCCACGTCATCACGATGGAACACGACGCCGTGGGCCGCGAGATCGCCCGCCACTTCGGCGACGGGCTCACTCTGGCGCAGGCGTGGGACCCGGCAGGCCGGCTGAGTGCCCAGTCGCTGCCCGGGGCCGTGTCCCGTACGTACTCCTACCGCCGCGACGGGGCCGTCACCTCGATCGACGACCGCACGTTCGCACTGGATGCGGTGGGCCGGGTCACGGCGGTGGACGCTCCTGGCTGGAGCGAGCGGTACGCGTACGACGAGGCCGGCAACCAGACGTCCGCCGACTGGCCGGGCCCCGGCCAGGAGGCGGTGGGCCCCCGCGCGTACACGGGCACGCGCATCACCCGTGCGGGCGGCGTCCGTTACGAACACGACGCGGCGGGCCGGGTCGTCCTCCGCCGCCGCACCCGCTTGTCGCGGAAGCCGGACGTGTGGCGGTACGAGTGGGACGCGGAGGACCGTCTGACGTCGGTGGTCACTCCGGACGGGGCGCGGTGGCGCTATCTGTACGACCCGCTGGGCCGTCGCATCGCGAAACGACGCCTCGGCGCGGCGGGCGCGATTCTCGAAGAGATCCGCTTCACGTGGGACGGGGCGACGCTCGCCGAACAGACCACGATCTCTGCCGAGTTCCCCAACCCGGTCACGTTGACGTGGGACCACGACGGCCTCCACCCGATCGCCCAGACCGAACGAATATCGGCGGCGGACGCGCCTCAACGGGAGGTGGATTCCCGCTTCTTCGCCATCGTCACGGACCTGATCGGCACCCCGACGGAACTCGTCGACGAGTCGGGAGAGGTGACGTGGCGCGCCCGCGCAACTCTCTGGGGCACGACGTCCTGGCCGACGACGAGCACGGCCTACACGCCGCTCCGCTTCCCGGGCCAATACTTCGACCCGGAGACGGGGCTCCACTACAATTTCCACCGGCATTACGACCCGGAGACGGCGCGGTATCTGTCGGCGGATCCTCTGGGGCTGGCGCCGGCGCCTAATCCTGTGGCGTATGTCCACAACCCGGTTAGTTGGGCGGATCCGCTGGGGTTGGCGCCGGGTGGGTGCCCCAAGAAGATCCCGATTTATCGGGGTACCGGTTTCTACAGGGAAAATGGTATTGCGTCAGAAACCGACATGCTGATGAGTCAAGCCGCCCAGGATGCCTACATGGAGACCGGATCTGTTGATGCGGCGCTTCAAGCATCGCGAGAAGCCCACGCTGCGGCGCTAGCAGAGTGGGGCGGTATGGAGGATCTGGTTCAAGCGCATGCAGAATTTGGGACCGAGTTTCAGGATGCGTACGGGTCCAGGTCGATCATGTCTTTCACAACCGACCCCGACCGGGCAAAGTATTTTGCCAACGGCGGAATGGTGTACACGGCGAGAATTAATCCAGGTGACGGTTTTTGGCAAACACTGCCAACATCGACAGAGCAAGAAATTCTGATACCACACATGATCAAGGTGACGCCATGGGCGGGGTAGCGATCGAGGTCGGCAGGCGGAGTGTGACGTACTTCCCTTCCGGGGACCTGATCAACCCGCGAGAGGAAGTCGGAAACTTTGACGAGATGGAGGACCGCCTTCTTGCCGATCACCCGAGGATGCGCCGTTTCCTTATCCGGCTGAGGCCGAACTGGCCTCTCGCATGCTTCTATCTCCACTGGAGCGACGGTACGGATTTGAGTCTGATCGACGCGCGAGTGAGCTCCCGTACAGTCACGGACGAAGACTTCCTGAACGCCGTCGTAGGCGAAGCTCATGGAATGACGTGTCTGGAGTGCAAGGCGCAGCATCGAGTGGTGACGCGCGCTTTTGGGTTTGGAATGTTCTCTGATGAGGCGAGACGAGCACAGTCGCATTCCCATATGGACTACTGTCCCGTTTGCCGGAAACGGTGGGACGCCCGAGTGCTTGAAATTATCAACGGTCGCCAAGGGGGTGCCTGCGAGGCGTAGGCGCGGCAAAGATGAGTAGGGGAAGTTTGTTGCAGAGAATCGGGGACAGTGGACTGGTGCTGTCGGATGTTCCGGCGCCGCGCGACGTCCCCACGGTTCTCGATGCCTGGCGCATCATGGCAAATGTCTCGGCGGAGCCAGTCAAGAGAGTGCGCCAAGCTGCCCCAGACGCTTTGGCGGAAGTGGACTATCAGTGGCTGCGGTACGCCCGTCGAACAGCATTGTTTGCTGATGACCATTCATTGCTGATCACTGTCGCTGGCCCCGGGAGCGCAGAATATGGCTGGTTTCCTGTGCGATGGGTGGAAGGGGCCGAGCTGGCTTCGAACCTGGTCGACCATGGGTCGCCGGAACTCATTGCAATGTCGATGGACGGGCGGCGTATCTGTGGGGTGACGACAGAAGAGTACGACTACTGGGTCATGGTCCACGAGTTCTCCGATCAGCATTGATTGGAATGAATCGGGCTCGGTGGGTCGTTGTCCGGGGACAGGAGGGTGAGGAGTCCTGATGCCGCACCTTCTGGGCCAACTCAGTCGGCGGCGTGTTCCGCAGCGCGGATGACCTCCGCCAGTTCAGGATGGATCAGGACTCGCTGGCGGGTGGCCATTGGCCGCATATACCTCATGTGCACCTAGAGATATTTGAGAACCCGGGCGATAAGAAATCCTTCGTCAATAATCACGTTCCTTTGATTGAGTGATCGCGAGTGAGGCAGGTAAATGATCAGAGTTGGAGTTGTCGGGCGCATCGCTTCAGGGGACGAGCAGGGTAGGTACGTCCTCATCAAGGAGCTTCCGGACGTGCCGCCCAGCTATCTCATTCTCACTGCTGCGGACAGTGACTTCCAGACGGCTGGAGGTGACTCATGGGTCGAAGACGAAGCCTCCTTGCAGCAATTCTTCGACGAGGCCCGATGGGTCGTTGCATGGCGCCAGGAGGGCGAGGAAAAGCAGAGTTAGGGTGCTCTTGTGAAAGGTGAGGCGGGTGAATGTGGAACGGGTGAATGTATCTGCTTTCCATGGGAAGCCCCAGAAATACGTGGCTCAACTGGGCATCAGCACGGAGCAGGTCGAAACTCAATGGGGCGCCCATGAACTAGAGGAATCAAGCCGGAAGAGGTGCGCGGCGCACTGATAGACAAGCCGGGCTGACGTGAGGAAACTCTCGGAAAGGGGAGTCGCGCCGGGCAGGGATGGGGGCTTCGCGAGTACACCGACAGAGGCCATGAGACCGGTCGCATGCTTCGATGGCACCCAGGCGGTGGGCACCACGGAGAGGGAGCATGCTGGCGAGTGAAAGGTTGGGAAGGCGACTTGGGAGGTGTCATCCAATGAATGCAGAACAACGACTTCGCGGATTCTACCGAAATCTCGCTCGTGCGCTCGAACTCTTGGCGGCAGATGCCGAAGAGCAGGTCGCGTATGTATCTGAACTGGGGGTTGGAGTCGACGAATTGGCTCTGGAGTTTGATGACTTGTTTCGCCATGCTCATGGACTTGTGGCATCCGAGCTTATTCCTGGCGCGGTGATTGAAGCGCTCCGGACTGTTGACGTGGAGCTCCGGAACATGACGGATTCTTCCGACTCCCTATGGGAAGAGGACGCTGTCCGAGCAGCACCGGAGTGGCGTTCGCTGAGATCGGCGGCACGTAATGCCGGGATCGATGTCCGATCTATGGGCGTAGAATCCTGATTCGCCGTTCCGGCGGTTAGCTTTGCCTCCTTGGAAGTTCTCCGCAGCTGGCGGGAGAGTGTGTGCGGCCCAAATCTTCACCAACGGTCCAGACAGTCCCTGGCTCAACATCGCTTGGAGCTAGGTGAGGGCGCGGCTTCTCCTGCTCTCCGAGGAGAGGTAATGCTCAGAGGGGCGTGCGGGGTGCTGAGGTCAGCATTAATGGGGGGCCATGGACCAGGGTGAGTTGAGAAGAATGGTCCGGGATGCCGTAGCTGCTGGAGTGCTCGACCCGGCGACAACGATGAAGTTCGGACAGGAATGCTCCGTTGAGAGCGGCCCGGTAGCTACGTCGTCCTTGTTTCATATGTACAGGAGAAGGCTCAGGAAAGCCCGGGACGATGACTCGCTCCAACGGGAGACGTTGAAGCTGGTGGAATTCCTGCAAGGGTATACGGAAGAATTTCTATCCATGATCAGCGTCAGGCCTGCTGCGGGCGGATTTTATTTGATCCTGGCAGATTCGGCCGAGTCGCGGGCGCTGTTCTGGATGAAGATGTTCGACCAGGACTACTAGTTCGGCAACGGCTTGTCGGGCCCGATCTCAAGGCAATCGCCGGCCTTCGTGCGCAGCCGCAGTGCCTCCGAGCCGAAGAACGCCAGCATGCTCTCGATCGGGTCCGGCCGGTCGGCCTCAACGGTCATGGGCGGGGCCCTCCCCGTGCGGACACGTGCGTGCGTCACAACTCGCCGGGATCAAGACCACGGGGTTCATCCGCGCCAAGCGCGAGCTCGCCGCCGCCGGTTACTACCACGAGTGGCGCGTACAGGGGTGCGGCGGGCGGTGGACGACCGAGCAACTCCTCTCCGGCGTGCCGTTGACCGCCGAGGAAGCCGCCGCCGTGCGGGCCGGGCGACCGAGTGCCCAAAATCCGGTGGTCGGTCGGCCGGGGTGCCGGTCCGTCGGCCGTTACCAAGAAGAAGACACGAGGGGGAAGACTCCCCAACCTCCCCAACCTCCCCAACCCGTCCCGCCGGAGCCGGAGCCGGATCGGGATCCGGAGCCCGATCCCGTACCCCCGCCCGCGCCAAAACCCCGAGCCGCGAAGCCCGACCGCCCACCTTGCATACCCCCGCCCTTCGTCGCGCAAGGCGCCCACGCCCTCACCTCCGTCTCCCGCACCGACCGGCAGCTGCGCCTGTCCGGCGTGGACATCGCCCGGCTCGCCCCGCTCGCGGGGGAGTGGTTCCAGCGCGGAGCGGGTCTCGCGGAGGTGCGGGAAGCGCTGACCGGCGGGTTGCCCGATCACGTCCACTCCGCCGCCGGGCTCATCCGGAATCGATTGCTCCGCAAGATGCCGGACGCCCCCACGTTCGCGGAACAACGTGCCGCCGAACAGCGCTTCGCGCCACCACCCGTACAGCCACACGCGCCCGCTCCACCCGCTCATGACACCTCGGGAGCCGTGGCGGCCGCCCGCCGTGGCGCGGCCGCCGTACGAGCCGCGCTGTGTGGCGGGGGGCCCGAGATGGCTCCGGCTTAGCGCTTGCGGCTCGCCCGGCGATGTGGTGCGGAAGTTCCCAGAACACGTATGTGCGTGGCGAGTTGGACAGTAGGGTGATCTGTGCGCACTGCGGTGCGCCTCCCCTCATGGATCGTCCCCGGTCCCCCGCCCTCGGGGCCCGGCCCGAACCTGAGGATGGTTGCCGACCGGGATCTCGGCAGCCGGTCTGAGGGGAGGCGCCCATGGGGCGTCGCGGGAAGCCGAAGCCATCCGTACGGCAGCGCGTCGAGGACCTTCTGGTCCGTATCGCGCGAACGCTGGGGAGGTGGCTCAAGGGCTGACCTGAGCCCCGGAACACGAGGCTCAGGCCGTTAGCCCCTGGCTTTCGGCGTGGGCTCCCGCCTACGGATTCGGCGGCGTCCGTTACGAACACGACGCGGCGGGCCGGGTCACCTGCCGCCGCCGGACGCGCTTGTCGCGCAAGCCGGATGTATGGCGGTACGAGTGGGACGCGGAGGACCGCCTGACGTCGGTGGTCACTCCGGACGGGGCGCGGTGGCGCTATCTGTACGACCCGCTGGGGCGGCGCATCGCGAAGCGGCGCCTCGGTGCGGCGGGCGCGATTCTCGAAGAGATCCGCTTCACGTGGGACGGGGCGACGCTCGCCGAACAGACCACGATCTCTGCCGAGTTCCCCAACCCGGTCACGTTGACGTGGGACCACGACGGCCTCCACCCGATCGCCCAGACCGAACGAATATCGGCGGCGGACGCGCCTCAACGGGAGGTGGATTCCCGCTTCTTCGCCATCGTCACGGACCTGATCGGCACCCCGACGGAACTCGTCGACGAGTCGGGAGAGGTGACGTGGCGCGCCCGCGCAACTCTCTGGGGCACGACGTCCTGGCCGACGACGAGCACGGCCTACACGCCGCTCCGCTTCCCGGGCCAATACTTCGACCCGGAGACGGGGCTCCACTACAATTTCCACCGGCATTACGACCCGGAGACGGCGCGGTATCTGTCGGCGGATCCTCTGGGGCTGGCGCCGGCGCCTAATCCTGTGGCGTATGTCCACAACCCGGTTAGTTGGGCGGATCCGCTGGGGCTGGCGCCGTGCCCGCCCGAGCAGAAGGTTGTGAACCTGCCGGAAGTGGCGGCGCCTAAGCCCCTCAAACCTGCCCAGGCCATGGGAACGTGGGAGGAGTTTCTCGGCGAAGGGCCGTACACAAATCTTCACCCTAGGACTGGCGAGCCGGATCCGAACCGGCTGGTATCAGCTGACGGTCACCGTAGTATCCGCATGGGCGATCACGAGATGAACAGCAAGCCCACGAAATTCCACTTCCACATGGAAACGTGGGACTTCGTGGCACCGACTAATGAGTGGATCGTGGAGAATACCATGGTCAGAGTACCGCTGGGGCTTAAGTAGTGCGTATCGAAATCACGGACGTCCTGGACGTCGAGGCAGGGAAAGTGTGGTTCGCCTGCGCGGCAGGCGAGGCATGGGGTATCTGGAAGGGGGAGGGGGCCCCGAGCGTTGGCAGCCATGATGTCGAATTCGAAATCGATGAGGAGTCCCCCCGTTGGGTGCATTCGCCTCCTGGTCAAGGGGAGATCGTTGCGAATGTATCGGGTGATGCGGGTTGGATTTCAGTCTCAGGGATCGTGGAGAGGGTGGACGACGACTCGATGGTGACCCTGAGGATTCAAACCGACCTGGTAATGATCGAGATGGCGGATGCTGGTGGCGATCTTGCGGAGGGCGAAACCATCACGTTCAAACTGAAGAGTCTCGACCTCTACCCTTACCAGCTATGACAGCGATATGTGAAGGCTGCCTGAGCCTTGGATGACTCCGAGGTTCGCGCTCTTGATGCCGCCGAGGAACGACGTCCACGCCGCTGGCGTGACGAGGAGTGCGGGGCCGTCGGGGTTCTTGCTGTCGCGTATGGGTATGGCGTTCGGTATGTTGTCGGCGATCTCTACGCATTCGCCGCCGTTGTTGCTGCTGTAACTGCTCTTTCGCCAGTTGGCGGCAACCTCCACGCAGTCTCCGCCGTTGGGGCCACTGTAGGTGCTCTTCCTCCAACTGGACGCAACCTCTACGCAATTGCCGCCGTTGGTGCTGTAGCTGCTCTTCTGCCACATCGCGGCGAAGTTGCTTGCACGAGTCATGGTCCTAGCTCCTTCAGATGCGAACGGATCAAGGCGGCGGAGTCTTCGGGGGACAGGGCGACAGCTCGGAGCAGGTCATAGACATACGCTGCTTCGGTCACCTCGGATGTGTCCGCTGTGGTCCGGCCTTGCGAAAATCCGTCCACGTGAAGCACATCCGTCCCTTCGTCGAAGCTCAAGAGTGTGTACGGTCCAGCCATGGCGGCATGTGCGGGCACGGTGCGGGGGATCACCTGGATAACGGTGCGTGGCCTCTGTCCTGCCGCGAGCAGTCTCGCAAACTGCGCCCGCATGACGTCTCGTCCGCCGATGAAGCGGAGGAACGCGTGCTCGTCGATGACGAACCAGCACCGGATGTCGCCTTCAAGCAGGGCCTGCCGGGACATTCGGGCTGCTACCAGGCCATCCAGATTGTCGGGCCTCACGGCTTCGAACATAGCGCGCACATAATCCTCGGTCTGCAACAAGCCCGGGACGATGTGAACCTGAAACGACCGGATGGCCTTCGCCTCCTGCTCCAACTCCACATACCGAACAAACCACTTCGGATACGCGTACCGCATGACGAGCGGATGCAGCCGCCCGAAGTGACCGTCCGTGGCGAACGCCGCGTCGAGGCCCGCCGCCAGTTCCTTCGACGGCACCCTCTTCGCGTGCTCCACGTAGCTGATCATCGCCTGCGTCGAGAGCGCTTCCTTGGCCGTCTTCTCCTGTGACCAGCCGGCCTTCGTGCGCAGCCGCAGTGCCTCCGAGCCGAAGAACGCCAGCATGCTCTCGGTCGGGTCCGGCCGGTCGGCCTCAACGGTCATGAGCGGGGACCCTTCCTGGTGTGGAGGCGCGCGTACGACAACTCTCGTGGCCATACACCGGAGTTGCCCGCCCCGTGAAGGCGGAACACACGAAGGGTCGAACAAAAGGCGGTCGCCTTGACAAGCGGGCGCAACCCTCATATGCGGGTAAACCCCGACCTCGTTACCCATTCGGGTGATGTGGGTCAACTGGCCCTGTCCAGGCCGAAATTGTGCCTTACGGTGACCGCAGACGGGTTGCCTCGCGCCGATGTGAGGCGACCCCTGGCGGTGCTGAGAACACCAATCCAGGGGTCTGCACCCAGTAGGGAATAGGCCCCCACCAAGTGTTCCGACATGCTATCGCTCCCGCACGCTCCTTCACGCAGATTGCCAACGAGATCATTCGCAGCCCGAAGCTCTCTTCGGACGCCGTACGGCTGCTCATCTGGCAGTTGTCCCTGCCGCCCGGCGTCGACCTCCCGTTGTGGCAGGTCGCGGACCGGGCCGGGATCAAGCCCACCCGGTTCATCCGCGCGAAGCGCGAGCTCGCCGCCGCCGGGTACTACCACGAGTGGCGCGAGCAGGGGCCGGGCGGGCGGTGGGCCACCGAGCAGCTCGTCTCCGGCGTGCCGCTGACCGCCGAGGAAGCCGCCGCCGTGCGGGCCGGGCAGCCGGGTCCTGGGATTCCGGTCGTCGGTGAGCCGGGTGGCCGGTCCGTCGGCCGTTACCAAGAAGAAGACACAGAGAAGAACACTCACCAACCTCCCCAACCCGCCCCGCCTGAGCCGGAACCTGGGCCAGAGTCCGAGTCAGAGTCCGAGCCAGAGCCCCTGCCCCCGCCGACTCCCCGAGCCAGCCCGCCCGACGGCCCGGCCCCCGTACCCCCGCCCTTCGTCGCGCAAGGCGCCCACGCCCTGACCGCCGTCTCCCGCACCGAACGGCAGCTGCGGCTGTCCGGCACGGACGTCGCCCGCCTCGCGCCGCTCGCTGGGGAGTGGTTCCAGCGGGGAGCCTGCCTGGCGGAAGTCCGGGAAGCGTTGACCGGCGGGCTGCCCGCTCACGTCCATTCCGCCGCCGGGATTATCCGGAACCGGCTGCTCCGCAAGATGCCCGACGCTCCCACTTTCGCCGAGCAGCGCGCCGTCGAAAGGCGCTTCGCGCCTCCCGTGCGGCCACCCGTACAGCCGAGCAAGCCCGCCCATGACGCGTCGGGCGCCATCGCCGCCGCCCGCCGTGGCGCGGCCGCCGTACGGGCGGCGATGCGCGGGCCGGGCACGCTGCCCGGGACGGCCCCGGCTTGACCGGTGTGCCTCCAGCGCGGTGCCGGTCGCGCCGATGCTCCCCAAGTCAAAGGAAATTGACGGATACACGGCGGGCCCTTGGGGGAGGATTGCGGGGTGCGGAAGGTCTGGGTGGGCGTGGGTGTCGGGATCGGAATGGTCCTGTGTTTCATCGGGCTGCTCGTCGTCGGCGTGTACACGGCCGCCGCCAACCTCGTGGGTGGTGGCGGAGGGGGCACGGTGGGGCTGGCGAAGGGTGCCGTCCCGGCGCAGTATCAGCAATTGGTGAAGGACTGGGGCAATCTCTGTCCCGCCCTCAACCCCGCGATCCTCGCCGCGCAGATCTATTCGGAGAGCGGCTGGGACCCCAAGGCCGTGAGTCCCGCGAACGCGCAGGGGATAGCGCAGTTCATTCCCGAGACGTGGGCGAGCCACGCGATCGACGCCAACAAGGACGGCAAGCGGGACATCTGGGACCCCCAGGACGCCATCCCGTCGGCCGCCGTCTACGACTGCGAGCTCTCCAAGGACGTCCAGAGCGTGCCGGGCGATCTCTCGGACAACATGCTGGCGTCGTACAACGCCGGTGCGTACGCGGTCATCCAGCACCACGGCGTGCCGCCGTACAACGAGACCCAGGGCTATGTGAAGTCCATCCGGACCCTGGAGAAGAGCTTCGCCAGGCCCATCAGCCCGGTCGCGCCCTCGCAGCAGGCGGCCGGCGCCATCTACTACGCGCAGGACAAGCTCGGCACGCCCTATCTGTGGGGCGGCGACGGCACCGCCGCGGACGGGGGGCGCTTCGACTGCTCGGGGCTCACCAAGGCCGCGTACGAATCGGTGGGCATCACCCTGCCGCGCGTCGCCAACGACCAGTGGAACGCGGGCGCGCACCCCAAGCGGAACGAGCTGCTCCCCGGGGACCTGGTCTTCTTCGCGCACGATCTGACGGACCCTCGCAGCATCCACCACGTGGGGCTCTACGTGGGCGGCGGATACATGATCAACGCTCCGCACACCGGGGCCCTGATCCGCTTCGACAAGATCGACACACCGGACTACATCGGGGCGACCCGGGTCACCGAAGATGGCGCGAAAGCGCTCCCCAAGGTCAAGGGGGTCTGAAGTCCCGACCCCGGACTGCAACGATGGGTCACCCTTCGATAACGTCCAGGTGATCTTTGAGTGGAGAGTGGAACGCCCGGCCGGAGTGGCGCGTTCCATGAGAGTGGGAAAGCAGCGCCCCCGTCGGCGGGCGCAACGGACCACGGGGGTCGGCAGCTGGACGTAGCACGAGGCGACAGATAAGGGGCCACGACACATGGCTGGACTCGCGGTGGGGCACCTCGTGTCGGAGGCCGGGGGCGGGCCGGGCCCCGACAACAGCTTGCTCTACGACATCAACGGCATCGCCAGGTCCGCTCCCAACTGGCTGGATCGCGCCGTGGAGTTCATCGGCGAGTACGGCATCGTCCTGGGCCTCGCCGTGCTGATGGTCTGCGCCTGGTGGAGCGTCCGCAAGCGGGAGGACGCGCCTGCCGCCGTGGCCGGGCTGCTGTGGGCGCCCCTGGCCGCCGGGATCGCGCTGCTCGTCAACATCCCGATCCGGGACTTCGTCAAGCGGCCCAGACCCTTCGTCGACCACACCGGGCTGGACGTCCTCGTCAAGGGCAAGACCGACTACTCCTTCGTCAGCGACCACGCGACGCTCACGATGGCCATCGGGGTGGGCCTCTTCGTCGCCAACCGGAAGTACGGCCTGATCGGCATCGGGCTCGCCTTCCTCGAAGGCTTCTGCCGCGTCTATATGGGCGTGCACTATCCGACGGACGTCATCGGCGGGCTCGCGCTCGGCACGGCGGTGGCGCTGCTGCTGGCTCCGCTGGCTCTGATGCTTCTTACTCCGGCGGTGCGGTTTCTTGCGGGGTCGCGGGTGGGGTGGTTGGTGCGGGCTGGTGGGGCGGTGGCTCCTGTGGTTGCCCCTGCGGCGGGGCGGCCGGAGCGGCCGTTGCCGCGGGACAACGATCTGGCGGCGTAGCGGTAGGGGCGCCTGCGGCGGGCTTTTTCCCCAGCCCCGCCCCTTCCCGAAACTGGGGCGCGTGCCCCAGACCCCCGGCTGCGGGTCCGTTGCCTCCCCCAGCTACCTCCCCCAGACTCCGTCCGGGGGTGCCCCCAGAGGTGCCCCCAACGGGCTGAAAAGAAAAAGCATGGCGCGCCCGGGAGCCTGGGGCTCCGCCCCAGACCCCGAAGCACGCTTCGCGCGCTGTCCTCAAACGCCGGACGGGCTGGGTTCCGAGGCCCCCCTCGCGTGGGACGTCGCATCCTCGCGCGCCAGGGAGCGCGCCCGGCGGGCCGGGCCTCGCCAGCCGCAGGTGCAGTGGGCGCTGCAGAAGGAACCCGTCTCGCTGGTGCTGGTGGAGTGTGCCGCGGAGAGGGGCGCGGCGGCTGTGTCGGACACGTGACCACGCTACCCCGGCCGTGACGGTGGTCACCGGGGGTCGTTGACAGTTACGGGTTCCACAGCGTGCTGGCAGGGGGCTGACGGTCATGGTGGTGCGAGGGCGCGGGCGCGTGACGGCGGGTGGCGTGGCCCTCGGCCTGCTGGTGTCCGGCTGCGCGGCCCAGGAGCGGCCGGAGCTGCGGGACGATCTCAGGAGCCTGAGCGGCAAGGCCCGGCAGGCGGACGACCCCGGCTGGGCCCGTGCGGCGCTGCGCAGCGCCGCACGGGCGCTCGCCGAGGCGGGCGGCGCCAAGGTGCGTACGTCGATGGAGACCGTCAGCGGCGGCACCCGGCTGACCATCCACGGCGCGGGCGGCTACGACTTCGCCCGGCCCGCCGGTGAGTTGACCGTGCTGGTGCCCGCAGACGCGGCGGGCGCCACCGAACACCGGGCCGTCACCGAGGTGTTCGTACCCGGCGCGCTCTTCATGAAGAACCGCGGGGCGGGCGTCCCCGACGACAAGTGGGTGCGGCTGTCGACGCCGGCCTTCGCCGACGGCAATCTGCTCACCAACGGCGCCACGGACC
Source organism: Streptomyces sp. NPDC001407 (assembly GCF_042895325.1). NCBI lineage: Bacteria > Bacillati > Actinomycetota > Actinomycetes > Kitasatosporales > Streptomycetaceae > Streptomyces > Streptomyces sp. NPDC001407. Next base: position 21,634 of record NZ_JBIAWF010000035.1, on the reverse strand, counting down.
CGCTCGCGGCGGCCGAACTGCTGGGCGGCGCGCGCGAGGTGACGTACATGAGGGACGAACAGGTGGACGGGGTCCGCGTGCGGCACTACTGGGGCACCATCGACCTCGGCCAGGCCGCGCGCGCCGCGCCCGAGCGGGACCGCGACGCGCTGGCCGTGGCGGCGAGAGGTTTCTCCAGCGGCACGGTGCGGTTCGACGCGTATCTGGACCGGCAGGGCCTGCTGCGCAGGCTCTCCCACCGGTTCGGCGTCGTGCGGGGCGGGCCGGCGGCGCCGATGACGGTCGTCTCGACCCTCGATCTCTACGACTTCGGCAGCAAGTTCGATGTGGCACTCCCGGCTTCCGCCGATATCTATGCGGGGACCGTGGGTTCGCCGCGGAAATAACGCGGCACGGCGTGGTTGGCCATGGAAATGGTCCTTCTGTGCCATGCGCGCCATGTGTACCGATCACTACGCTGGTAAGCCGAAGAACCAAAAACCCGAGGACCAGAACCCGAGGAGGTGAATCACGTGGTTTCGCGACGCGGTTCGTCGGGTGGGCCGGATCCCGTGGCCCTCATCGAGATCGATCTCTACGGTGATTTGATGATCGCGGCCTCGAGCGCCGACGAGGACCGCCTGAGCCCCGACCGCATCGACGAGGTCCTGAAGGTCGTCCGGGCGGCGGAGACGCGGGGCGAGTAGCCGCCCGCGGCCCGGTCCGCGGCCCGCCGCCGGGCGCTACGTGCGGAGCAGCCGCGCGATCGCCGCGCTCGCCTCCGCCACTTTCGCGTCGATCTCGTCGCCGCCCTTCACCGCGGCGGCGGCCACGCAGTGGCGCAGGTGCTCCTGGAGCAGCTGGAGGGCGAAGGACTGGAGAGCCTTCGTGCTCGCCGACACCTGGGTGAGTATGTCGATGCAGTAGACGTCTTCCTCGACCATGCGCTGGAGGCCGCGGATCTGGCCCTCGATCCGGCGCAGGCGCTTGAGGTGCTGGTCCTTCTGGTCGCTGTAGCCGTGCGGACCGTGGCCGTGCCCCTGCCCGGGCGACGGCGAGGCGTCCGCGACGGGCGGCTCGCCGTGGCAGGACGTGGCGCCGGTCGTGCCGGCTCCGGCTTCCGTGGTGGTCATGGCGTCCTCCGTCGTCCCTTCCCGGAGCGCGGATCCGGGGTGCGCCGGGCGCTGGTCCGCTCCCTGGGCGAAGTGGTGCCGCCCCTGTCGGGTGCGTATACCCCACTCACATACCCCCGGCAGGTATATGGTACAGAATTCGGTGGCCGAAGGCGGTACCTGCCTTCGTGAGCACTGTGCTCGATGGGCGACACTGAGGGAATGCCAGTTAGCCGTGGCTGGATGATGCGCCTAGCATCAACGAGACCGAATCCGCTGCACCCCGAGGATCCCACGTGCGCTTTCGTCTGACCCCCAGGGAGACGAGCTTCTACGACATGTTCGCCGCGTCCGCGGACAACATCGTCACGGGCTCCAAGCTCCTCATGGAACTGCTCGGAGCGGACACGTCCGCCCGAGCCGAGATCGCCGAGCGGATGCGGGCAGCGGAGCACGCGGGGGACGACGCGACGCACGCGATCTTCCACCAGCTGAACTCCTCCTTCATCACGCCGTTCGACCGCGAGGACATCTACACCCTCGCCGGCTCGCTCGACGACATCATGGACTTCATGGAGGAGGCCGTCGACCTGGTCGTGCTCTACCAGGTCGAGGAGCTTCCGAAGGGCGTCGAGCAGCAGATCGAGGTCCTCGCGCGGGCCGCCGAGCTCACCGCCGAGGCCATGCCCAACCTCCGGACCATGACAAACCTCACGGAGTACTGGATCGAGGTGAACCGCCTCGAGAACCAGGCGGACCAGATCCACCGCAAGCTGCTGGCTCAGCTCTTCAACGGCAAGTACGACGCCATCGAGGTGCTGAAGCTCAAGCAGATCGTGGACGTGCTGGAGGAGGCCGCCGACGCGTTCGAGCACGTCGCCAACACGGTCGAGACCATCGCGGTCAAGGAGTCCTGACCCCCGGTGGACACCTTCGCTCTCGTCGTGACCATCGGGGTCGCGCTCGGCTTCACCTATACGAACGGCTTCCACGACTCCGCGAACGCCATCGCGACCTCGGTCTCCACGCGGGCGCTGACCCCGCGGGCGGCCCTCGCGATGGCGGCGGTGATGAACCTCGCCGGTGCCTTCCTGGGCAGTGGCGTCGCCAAGACCGTCAGCGAGGGTCTGATCGCCACGCCGGAGGGCCAGAAGGGGATGGGCATCCTCTTCGCGGCGCTGGTCGGCGCGATCGCCTGGAACCTCATCACGTGGTACTTCGGGCTTCCGTCGTCCTCCTCGCACGCCCTGTTCGGCGGCATGGTGGGCGCGGCGCTCGCGGGCGGCACCACGGTGATCTGGTCGGGTGTGGTCGAGAAGGTCGTCATCCCGATGTTCCTCTCGCCCTTCGTCGGCCTGATCCTCGGCTATCTGGTGATGGTCGCGATCATGTGGATGTTCCGTAAGTCCAACCCGCACAAGGCCAAGCGCGGCTTCCGTATCGCGCAGACCGTCTCGGCGGCGGGCATGGCCCTCGGCCACGGTCTGCAGGACGCGCAGAAGACCATGGGCATCGTGGTGATGGCCCTGGTCATCGGCGATGTCGAGGGCAAGGGCGACGCGATCCCGCTGTGGGTCAAGCTCGCCTGCGCGCTGACGCTGTCCGCGGGTACGTACGCCGGTGGCTGGCGCATCATGCGCACGCTCGGGCGCCGGATCATCGAGCTGGACCCGCCGCAGGGCTTCGCCGCCGAGACGACGGCCGCGTCCGTGATGTACACGTCGTCGTTCATGTTCCAGGCGCCGATCTCCACCACGCACGTCATCACCTCCGCGATCATGGGCGTGGGCTCCACGAAGGGGTCGCGCGCGGTGCGCTGGGGCGTCGCCAAGAACATCGTGATGGGCTGGTTCATCACGATGCCGGCCGCGGCGATCGTGGCCGCGCTCAGCTACTGGATCGTGCGGCTGGCCTTCGGCTGACCTTTCCCACCCGCCCGCCCATGACCCGAGAGGGCTTTCCGGGGCTCCGCCCCGGACCCCCGACGGCGCGCGGGCGTCACATACAGACGGGCCCGCCCCCTGCTACCGACAGGGGGCGGGCCCTTCGCCTTGCGGCGGCACCGCCAAGCAGCGCCGTAAGGCGGTCTCTGTCCGAACCTCTATCCGAAGCGGCCCGAGATGTAGTCCTCGGTGGCCTGGACGGAGGGGTTCGAGAAGATGCGCGCCGTCTCGTCGATCTCGACCAGCTTGCCCGGCTGGCCGACGCCCGCGAGGTTGAAGAAGGCCGTACGGTCCGACACGCGCGCCGCCTGCTGCATGTTGTGCGTGACGATGACGATCGTGAACCGCTCCTTCAGCTCGCCGATCAGGTCCTCGATGGCGAGCGTGGAGATCGGGTCGAGCGCCGAGCAGGGCTCGTCCATCAGCAGCACCTGCGGCTCGACCGCGATGGCCCGCGCGATGCACAGGCGCTGCTGCTGACCGCCGGAGAGGCCCGCTCCCGGCTTGTTCAGCCGGTCCTTGACCTCCTTCCAGAGGTTGGCGCCCTTCAGCGACTTCTCCACGATCGCGTCCAGCTCGGCCTTGCGGACCCGGCCGCCGTTGAGGCGGATGCCCGCGGCCACGTTCTCGTAGATCGACATGGTCGGGAAGGGGTTCGGGCGCTGGAAGACCATGCCGACCGTGCGGCGTACGGAGACGGGGTCGACGCCCGGCCCGTAGAGGTTCTCGTCGTCGAGCATCACCTTGCCCTCGACGCGGCCGCCCGGGGTGACCTCGTGCATGCGGTTGAGGGTGCGCAGGAAGGTGGACTTGCCGCAGCCGGAGGGGCCGATGAAGGCGGTCACGGAGCGGGGCTCGACGGTCATCGAGATGTCCTCGATGGCCTTGTGGTTGCCGTAGTAGGCGTTGAGGCCGCCGACGTCGATGCGCTTGGCCATGGGAATCACTGCTTCTTTCGTGAGCCGCCGGTCAGCGGCCGGTCTGCGGGGCCTTCCAGCGGGCGATGCCGCGGGCCACCAGGTTGAGGATCATGACGAAGGCGATGAGGACCAGGGCCGCGGCCCAGGCGCGGTCGTAGCTGGCCTCGTTGCCCGCGGCCCACTGCTCGTAGATGTAGTACGGCAGGGAGGACTGGGCGCCGTCGAAGGGGTTGTTGTTGATCACCTGGGAGCCGAAGACCAGGAGGACGATGGGGGCGCTCTCGCCCGCGATGCGGGCGATCGCGAGGGTCACGCCGGTGGCGATGCCGCCGATGGCCGTGGGCAGGACGACCTTGAGGATCGTGCGCCACTTCGGCACGCCGAGGGCGAGGGACGCCTCGCGGAGCTCGTTCGGCACGAGCTTGAGCATCTCCTCGGTGGAGCGGACGACCACCGGCATCATCAGGATCGCCAGGGCCATCGACCCGGCGAAGCCGGAGTAGCCGAAGTCCAGCATGAGGATCCAGAAGCTCAGCACGAACAGGCCCGCGACGATCGACGGGACGCCCGTCATCACGTCCACGAAGAAGGTGACCACCTTGGCGAGCCGCCCGCGCCCGTACTCCACGAGATAGACGGCGGTCAGCAGGCCGACCGGCGCCGCGATGGCGGTGGCGATGCCCACCTGCTCCAGGGTGCCGATGATCGCGTGGTAGACGCCGCCGCCGGGCTGGATCGTCAGCACGCCGGCCATCGAGTGGGTGAGGAAGGTGCCGTCGAGGACCTTCGAGCCGCGGCTGACCGTCTCCCAGCCCAGGGAGACCAGCGGGACGACGGCGACCAGGAAGCAGACCCACACCAGGCTGGTGGCCAGGCGGTCCTTGGCCTGCCGGCGGCCCTCGACGCGGGCGGCGAGGCCGTACATCCCGGCGACGAAGAGGAGCGCGGCGATCAGGCCCCACTGGATCCGGCTGCTCAGACCGGCGCCGAGGCCGATCGCGATGCCGACGGCGGCCGCGGCGACCGCGACGGCGGGCGGTGCCCAGCGCGGCAGGCGCGGCTGGCGCAGGCGCGTACGGGGCAGCGGGGCCTGGTCGGCGGTCCGCGGCTGGTCGATGGTCACGTCGCTCATTCCGAATACTCCTTGCGACGCGCGATGATCATCCGGGCCGCGCCGTTCACCAGCAGGGTCAGCAGGAACAGGACCAGGCCGGACGCGATCAGGGCGTCCTTGCCGATCTCGCCCGACTCCTTGAAGCTGCTCGCGATGTTCTGCGCGAACGTGCCGCCGCCCGGGTCGAGCAGGCTCTTGCCGATGACGAAGCTGGGGGAGAGCACGGTCGCGACGGCCATGGTCTCGCCGAGCGCGCGGCCCAGGCCGAGCATCGAGGCGCTGATGACGCCGGACCGGCCGAAGGGGAGCACCGCCATCCGGATCACTTCCCAGCGGGTGGCGCCGAGCGCCAGCGCCGCCTCCTCGTGCATCTTCGGGGCCTGGAGGAAGACCTCGCGGCTGACGCTGGTGACGATCGGCAGGATCATGATCGCCAGCAGGATGCCGATGGTGAAGAGCGAGCGGGCGGCGCCGTCGTGGTAGGCGAGGACTCCGGTCCAGCCGAAGTAGTCGTCGAGCCAGCTGTAGAGCCCGCCGAGGTGCGGCACCAGGAAGAGGGCGCCCCACAGGCCGTACACGATGGACGGGACGGCGGCGAGCAGGTCGATCACGTACGCGACCGGGGTGGCGAGCCTGCGCGGCGCGTAGTGGGAGATGAAGAGCGCGACGCCGATGGCGACGGGGACCGCGATGACCATCGCGATCAGCGAGCTGACGATCGTGCCGAAGGCCAGGACCGCGATGCCGAAGACCGGCGGGGTGGCGTTGGCGTTCCACTCGAAGGTGGTGAAGAAGTTGCCGTGGTCGTGCGAGAGGGCGCTTGTGGCCCGGACGGTGAGGAAGACCGCGATGGCGGCCATGATCACCAGCAGCAGGATTCCCGAGCCCCGGGAGAGGGCGAGGAAGACGCGGTCACCGGCGCGGGCGGCCGGCTTCGGCTGCCCGTCGGGGGCCGCGGGGCCGGGTGGGCCCGCTGCGGTCGTGCTGGATATGTCCATGGGGTTGTCTCCGGTCTGCGGAGGCGGCCGGAATCCGGCCCGCTCTCCTGGCGGCGGTGCACCGGACGGTGCGGCCGGACGCCCGCTGGGGGTCCGGCCGCACGCGGGTCACGAGAGGTTCGCGATGTTCTCGCGGACCTTCTTCGCGATCTCGGCGGGCAGCGGGGCGTACCCCATGCCCTTGAGGACGGACTGGCCGTCCTCGCTCGCGATGTAGGTCAGGAAGGACTTGGTGGCGGCGAGGGTGTCGGCCTTGTTGCCCTTGTCGCCGACGATCTCGTAGGTCACCAGGGTGATCGGGTAGGCGCCCTCGGCCTTGGTGTTGTAGTTGAGCTTGAGCGCGAGGTCCTGGCCAGTGCCGGTGATCTTCGCCTCGGCGATGGCCTTGGAGGCGTTGTCCGAGGTGGCCTCGACCGGGGCGGCGGCGCCGGTGTTGAGCTTCACCGTCTTGATCGAGTTGGCGGTGGCGTAGGACAGCTCGAAGTAGGAGATGGCGCCCTCGGTCTGCTTGACCTGCGAGGAGACACCGGCGGAGCCGTCGGCGGACTGGCCGCCCTTGGCGGCCCATGCCTTGGCGGGCGCGTAGGGCCACGACTTGTCGGCGGCGGCCTTGAGGTACTTCGTGAAGTTGTCCGTGGTGCCGGACTCGTCCGAGCGGTGGAACGCCTGGATCTTGGTGCTGGGAAGCTTGGCGTCCTTGTTGAGCTTGGCGATCGCCGGGTCGTCCCACTTCTCGATCTTGCCGTCGAAGATCTTGGCGAGGGTGTCCGCGTCCAGGACGAGGTTGTCCACGCCCGAGAGGTGGTAGCCGATCGCGATCGGGCCGCCGACCATCGGGAGGTCGATGCCCTGGCCGCCCTTGACGACCTCCTTGGACTTGGCCACCTCCTCCGGCTTCAGCGCCGAGTCGGAGCCGGCGAAGGCCGTCTTGCCCTGGAGGAACTCCTGGATGCCCGCGCCCGAGCCGGTGGGCTTGTAGTTGATCTGGATGTCCTTGCAGGCCGCCATGAAGTTCTTGACCCAGAGGTCCATGGCGTTCTTCTGCGCGGACGAGCCCGAGGCCAGCAGCTGGCCCTTGCCGTCGCACTTGATGTTGCCCGCGGCCTTGGTGGCGCCACCGGTGCCGGTGTCGCTGCCGCTGTTGTTGTCCGAACCGCACGCCGTGAGGACCAGGGCGCCGGAGACGGCGATGGCGCCGAAGGCGACGGCGCGGAGCCGGTTCTTGCGCTGAAGCTTCACTTTTGGGGAGTTCCTTCCGGGAGCCGCCGCTGGGGCGGCGTGCGAGAGGTTGTCGGTGCGGTTCAGCCGTTCCGCTGCGGTCCCGAATGCCCGGGACCCGCACCCTCTACGACCGAAATTAGGCAGAACAGGTGAAGCGGTCGATGGGTGAGAGTGAACGGAGGGTGAACCTCACCGGTCAGGGTGGTAGCCGGTCGGGCGGCTGGTTTGTCGGCCAGTGTGACGCAGATCTCTGTCCGTTTTCCGGTCGCCGTGACAGCATCCGTTTCTCACGTGACGCTATGTCAGACCTGAGGGCGGAAGCCGCGGAGGTGGCCTGTGAGGTGGCACGGCAGGGGTACGGGCAGTGGGGACACGGAGACACCCGGCGGCGGCCGCCTGATCGTGACGGCCGCCCTGGTCTGCGCGGCGGCCGTGGCGGGGGCCACGTTCCTGCCGGGCACGGCGTACGCGGACCCCAGCCCTCCACCGCGCGGCCTGGAGGAGGTCCACAAGGAGGTGGAGGGCCTCTACCGGCAGGCGGAGGCCGCCACCGACGCGTACAACGCGGCAGGTGAGGAGCAGCGCCTCCAGGAGAAGTCCATCGCCGAGCTCGCCCGGTCCGCGGCCGCCGCGCAGGAGCGCATGAACCGGCTCAAGGACCAGGTCGGCGCCCTGGCCCGCGCCCGCTACCGCGACGGCAGCATGCCGCCCCAGGCGCGCCTCTTCCTCTCCTCCTCGCCCCGGACCTTCCTCGACGGCCTCGCGCTCGCCCACAAGGGCGAGGCCGCCACCCGGGGCGTGATCGCCCAGCAGGCGGCCACCCGGAAGACGCTGGACGGCTACGCCAAGGCCGCCGGTGAACGCTGGAAGACGCTGGACGGCGAGCGGAAGAAGAAGGAGTCCGCGAAGAAGGAGATCGAGGCGAAGCTGGCCGCCGCCAAGGAGCTGGAATCGCGGCTCGAGACGAAGGAAAAGGAACGGCTGCGAAAACTGGAGGAGGACCGCGCCCGCGAGGACCAGCGGAAATGGCTCGCCTCCCAGCCGGCGAAGGGCGTGACCGCCAAGGAGGCCCTCCAGGACTCCGGCGCCGCGGCCTCCGACGAGGCAAAGCGGGCGGTCGCCTTCGCGACGGCCCAGATAGGCAAGGACTACGTGTGGGGCGCGGAGGGACCCGACACGTACGACTGCTCCGGCCTCACCCTCAAGGCGTGGACCGCGGCCGGGCGGGCCATCCCGCGTACTTCGCAGGAACAGTGGCGTCAGCTGCCCCGGGTGGACGTGAAGGACATGCGGCCGGGCGATTTGATCATCTACTTCGCGGACGCGAGTCATGTGGGCGTGTACGTGGGGGACGGGACGATCGTGCATGCGCCGCGGCCTGGGCGGCAGGTGACGCTTGCGGGGGCGGGGACGATGCCGATTCTTGGGGTCGTGCGGCCTGGGTGACGGTCGTGGTCGCCTGCGGCGGCTTTTCTTTTTTCCCCAGCCCCGCCCCTTCCCGAAACTGGGGCTTCGCCCCAGACCCCGCAACACGGCTTCGCCGCGTTGTCCTCAATCGCCGGACGGGCTGGATTTGGCTGATGTGGGTGCGCAATTTCAGCCCGTTGGGGACCCCCAAGGGCGCTGGGGCCCGGGGTCTCCCCCCACGCGGCGGAGCCGCACATCAGACGCAGCCGGGAAGGGGCGGGGCTGGGGAAAAAAGCCCGCCGCAGGCAGCCCGCAGGGCGCGGCGCCATGTGACCCCCGCCACCCCAAGGGGTGACGTTTCTCATTGCGTGTTTCTCCCCTCACGCGCCAAATGCCGCACAGGCAACCGCATATGACAGCGGCGAGTGGCCCCGTTCCATTCCGTTCGAACGGATCGGCCGCTAGGGTCGCGTTCGGCGCTCACCGATCGGTGGGCGCCATGTTCTCGGGGGGAACGGAAGGAAGCCGTCACCATGTCCGTACCCGCGCCGAGGCTCGCCGAGGCGGCCCCGCTCGACGCCGGGCTGACCCTGCTGGTGATCGAGAGCGACCCCGGGGGCTCGCTGTCCATGCCCGAGATGGCCGAGATGTCGGGTCCGGCGGGCAAGCCGGTCCGTATCCGTACCGCCCGCAACCTCACCGAGGCCGAGCGGCTGCTCACCGACGACGTGCACTGCATCCTTCTCGACCTCGCCCTCCCCGCCGCCGAGCGGGTCTGCGAACCGGCCTGCGTCACCGCCGGCTGCGCCGGCGACGCCGAGTCGCACGCGGCCGAGCCCCGCGACGAGCTGGACACCCTGCGCCAGGTGCTGCGCCTCGCGCCCCGGCACGCCGTCCTCGCGCTCACCGCGGAGACCGACGCCGAGCGGGCCGCCGAGGCCGTACGCGTGGGGGCGCAGGACTACCTCTTCCGTGACGAGCTCGACGGGCGGGTGCTCAGCCGGGCCATCCGCTACGCCGTCGAGCGCAAGCGCGCGGACCTCGCCCAGCACCAGCTCACCGAGTCCCGGCTGCGCGCCCAGGAGAACGCCCGGCTGGAGCGCGGCCTGCTGCCGACCCCGCTGCTGGCCGGTTCGGACCTGCGGTTCGCCGCCCGCTACCGCCCGGGCCGCAGCCGCGCGCTGCTCGGCGGCGACTTCTACGACACCGTGCGGACGCCCGACGGCACCGTCCACGCGATGATCGGCGACGTCAGCGGCCACGGCCCGGACGAGGCCGCGCTCGGCGTCGAACTCCGCATAGCGTGGCGGGCCTTGACGCTCGCCGGGCTGTGCGGTGACGAGCTGCTGTCCACCCTCCAGCAGGTGCTGGAGCACGAGCGGGCGGACGAGGAGACCTTCGCGACGCTGTGTGCCGTCGACATATCGCCCGACGGCCGCCGCGCGGGCCTGAGCCTGGCGGGCCACCCCGCGCCGCTGCTCGTACGCCCCGGCCAGGCCCCGCGCCTGCTGCCGCAGGACAGCGGCGGCCCCGCGCTCGGCCTGCTCCGGCGCGCCCGCTGGCCGCGCCGGCAGATCGAACTGGGCGGCAGCTGGAGCCTGATGATGTACACCGACGGCCTGATCGAGGGCAGGATCGGCGAAGGCGCGCGGCGCCTGGGCCAGGAGGGCATCGTCGAGCTGGTCACCCGTCAGGTCAAGGACGGCCTGACCGGGGAGGCGCTGCTGGACGCGGCGGTGACGGAGGTGCGGGCGCTGAACGGCGGCGAGTTGACGGACGACCTGGCGGTCCTCCTGCTGGACCGCGGCTGAGGCCCGTACGCCGCCGCCCGCGGATCAGTACCTGCCGCCGCCGCGCGGCCCCTTCTTCGGCCAGCTCCGGCGGCCGTTGATCCGCTTGAGCGTCGCCCGTACTTCCACGTAATAGACGATGGTGGCGATGAGGGCGGCCAGGATCAGGAGGAAGCCGAGGCCGCCGAAGATGCCCGCCAGCGCGGCCCAGCCGCCGCCCAGATAGCGCGCCGACGGCAGCCCGGAGACGAGCGCCGCCAGCGCCATGACGGTGATCCAGAAGCGCTTCGTCTGCTTGTCGGCCGCGCGGAAGGCGTCCTCGCGGGTGGTCGCCGCGTCGACGACCGCCGCCAGCGCGAACAGGCACAGCACCCTGGGGAGCCATTCCGCGAGCCAGCCGATGGCGCTGCCGAACCCGTCAACCAACACGTGGCTCACCTCAAGGTCGTTCCATTACGGGCGCTTGCGCCCGCCACGGTACCGGGAGAACGGTCCGGGCACGCGGCACACCGCCCCGGACCGCTCCCTCCCGCCTACTGCTTACTGGTCGTCGGACTTGGCGTCCGTCTTCTTGGGGGCTGCCGCGGTCTTGCGGGCGGCGGCCGGCTTGCGCGCCGCGGCGGGCTTGGCGTCGGCGTCCTGCGCACCGGCCTCGGACTTGTCCTCGGTCTTGGCGTCGGTCTTGGCGTCCGGCTTGGCGTCGCTCTCCGGCTCGATGGCGACGGCGATGTCGGCGACCTCGTCGGCGGCCTCGCCGCGCCAGGTCTTCACGGCGACGCGGCCGCGCTCGGCCAGCTTCTCGTACTGCTCGCCGGCCTTCGCCGCGTACCCCACGGCCTGGCCGACGCCCTGGAGCAGCAGGTCCTGCGCGGACTGGCCGAACTTCTTCGCGTCGGTGTCGAAGGTGTTGACGATCTCGGTGAACTTGGCGGTCACCGTCGCCTGCGTCTCCTTGGCCCGCTGGGTCACCTTCTGCTGAAGGGCCTTGGGGTCGGTGTTCCGCAGCTGCTCGAAGCGCTGGGGGGCCTCGGCGACGACCTGTCCGATCACCTCGAAGGTGAGGTCGGCGGCTCCGGCCGCGGCGTACGCGGTGTCGGTCGCGGCCTTGCGGAAATCCTGGGTGGTGGCCATGGCGATGGTCTCCCGGTCAGCTCGAAGATTTGCTGTCGTCGTCCGTCGCGAGCCCGTTCTCCTTACGGAAGGACTCGTAGATCTGGAGCAGCACCTGCTTCTGCTGCTCGTTGATCGCGGGGTCGGCGAGGATCACACTGCGGACCTCCGCGTCGCCCCGGTCCCGCTCGTCGAGAATCCCGGCCTGCACGTACAAGGTCTCGGCGGAGATCCGCAGCGCCCTCGCGAGCTGCTGGAGGATCTCGGCACTCGGCTTGCGCAGGCCGCGCTCGATCTGGCTGAGATAAGGATTGGACACCCCCGCGGCATCGGCGAGCTGCCGCAGCGTCAGCTGCGCGTTGCGCCGCTGCTCCCGCAGATACTCACCGAGATTGCCGACGTTGAGTGATCCCATGCGCTCGATGCTGCCCCACGTTGCTAACTTTTGCAAGCGACTGCTTGCAAAAGTGTCTGCGGGTGGGGGTGGCCGGGCCCCGCGTGCAGTCCATGATCAACCACCTCCGGTCGGGGGCGTGAGAACGGTGAGGGTCGCCGGGTTCGACGGAGTCCGACGGCGGAAGCGATCCGGACGTGGCTCGCCCGGACGGTGAACAGACCGGCTCCGTACCCCGGCTCCCGCCGCCGGCGGCCGAGTCGGCGGCGGGTCTCGATCCGCAGGTCGCCGGTGGTCACCCGGCGGATGGGCCGGTCGTCAGCAGCTCGTGCGGCTGGCCGAGGGTGATCGCGCCCGCCGCGTCGAGCCGGGCCAGCTGGGCGTCCGTCAGCTCGACCGCCAGGGCGCCCAGGTTGTCCTCCAACTGGGCGGGGGTGCGGGCGCCGAGCAGCGTGCTCGCCACGCCCGGCTTCCGCGGCGTCCAGGCCGGCGCCACCTGGGCCGGGGTGTGCCCCAGCTCGCCGGCCACCTCCCGGACCACCCCGGCCACGCCGAGGCTGCGTTCGGTGAGGGCCCATGGATCACTGACGGCCGCGGCGGAGGGCCGACAACCTGCCGATACGTGGCGCTGACCTGCTGGACCGGGAGAGCGGGCCCCGGCCGCGGTTCCGTCCGGCCGGCCGGAGGGCGTGGCCGCACACCGTGCAGAGCAGGCCCAGGGCCAGCACGGCCCAGGAGTAGGTGAGCAGGCTCGCGACCTGGAGCAGGAGGCCCAGGCCCCACAGCCGGGGGTTGCGCACGACGCGGCGCAGCGGCCGGCCGGGCACGCGGTTGCGGAGGAACGCGTACATCCCCAGCGGGCCGATGCCCAGGACTGCCACGACGGCCAGGCCGAAGACGAGCAGGATCAGTGAACCGTACGTCAAGACATCCCCCCAGGTTGTCCTGTACGGGACGCTACGCCCGGCCAGGGGCGTCCTGCTCACCGGGGCGGCGTCGGCCTTCGGTCGCCGTACCCACCTTTTTGTGGGTACTTGGCAGCGCGCCCCGGCCGGGCGAAGCTCGTGGTGAGCGATCGGCGGGGCGCGCGGACCGGTGGACAGGAGGGGGAATCAGGAGGCCGTCCGGGCCTCGGCAAGTCGCTCCAGGCGGCGGTGGCCCCACTCGGAGAGCGGGGCGAGCGCCTCGGAGAGCTCTCTGCCGAAGCCGGTCAGGGAGTACACGGTCTTCAACGGCAGCACGTCGTGCACTTCCCGGTGCACCAGCCCGTCCGTCTCCATCTCGCGGAGAGCCTGGGTCAGCACCTTCTCGCTGAGGCCCGGCAGTTGGCGGCGCAGCTCTCCGGGGCGTTGCGGACCGGATTCCAGCAGCCAGAGCAGGGTGTTCTTCCACTTGCCGTCGATCACGGCGATCGCGGCGGTCACTCCACAGACGTCCAGATCCTGGGCACGACTGCGCGTCATCTCTGCCCCTTTTCTCATCTATCGCGGTTTTCACAAGGGAGTCGAACCATGTCCATGCACTCAGAACACTCCGGACAGTCTGCCGTCACCGTGCTCGGCCTCGGGCCGATGGGCCGGACCCTGGCCGGTGCCTTCCTCGACGCGGGGCTGCGGACCACTGTCTGGAACCGGACGCCCGGCAGGGACGGCGAGCTCATCGCGCGGGGCGCGGTCGGCGCGCGGTCGGCGGAGGAGGCGGTCGCCGCGAGCGAGCTGATCGTGGTCTGCGTGGTGGACTACGACGCGGCGGACTCCGTCCTGCGGCGCGACGCGGTCGCCGAGGCGCTCAAGGGGCGCACGGTCGTGAACCTGACCGCCGACACCCCGGACCGGGCCCGGAGCACGGCGGAATGGGCGGCCGCGCACGGCATTTCGTACCTCGACGGCGCGATCATGACGCCGACCACGACCATCGGGACGCCTGACGCGGTGTTCATCCACGCCGGCCCGGAGGAACTCCACCGCAAGCACAGGCCGGTGCTGGAGGCGCTGGGCGGCACGCACACCCACCTCGGTGAGGACATCGGCCGGGCCGCGGCGTACGACATCGCGCTGCTGGACATCTTCTGGACCGCGATGGCGGGCTACGCGCACGCCGTGGCCGTGGCGCGGGCGGAAGGCATCACCGCAGGGGAACTGGCGCCGTTCGCCGGGGGCATCGCGGCGATCCTCCCGCCGCTCTTCGCGCAGGACGCGGCGGACCTGGACAGCGGCAACTTCTCCGGCAAGGTCAATCCGATCACCTCGGCGGCGGCGTCCATGGCCCATATCGTCCACACCTCCGAGGCCCACGGCATCGACGCGAGCACGATGCGCGCGGCCGAGGGCATGGTCCGCCGGGCCATCGGACTGGGCCACGGCGCGGACGGGTTCGCCCGGATCCCCGAGGTCCTCGGCCGCCGCTGAGGGAAGTGGCGGCACCCCTCGTGCGCGCTCACACCGCCTTCGCGCCGGAGGCCAGTGCCCGCTCCGCCGCCTCGAGGATGTTCGTGAAGGTGCGGGTGAGGATGGGGCGTACGGCGCGGCGGGTGAGGGCGGGGCCGATGAGCGGGAGCGGGATCTCGGCCCGGGTGGTCCAGCGGACGTGGGTGCCGGCGTCGGTCTCGGTGAAGGTCATGCGGCCGAGCTCGTGCCGCGCCGGCGGGATGCTGCGGTCGACGACGTACTCCGTGGCGTACGGGGCGTCGTAGACGGTGATGCGTTCCCGGAACCAGCCGATCAGCCAGAGGTGGCTGCGCACCGCGCCGACGCCGTACGGCGCGGACTCGCCCCGCCGGGTCAGGCGGCAGCGCACCACCAGGGGTGACTTCGTGTAGTTGGTGGTCGTGGTGAGCCAGGCGAAGACGTCCTCGATCGGGGCGTCGATGACACGGTCGACCGTCACGGTTTCCACGGCTGTTGGCCTCCTCTGTCGAGTGGGAGCACCGTCTCGGCGCGGTGCAGCTTGTCCGGGTTGCGCATGCCGTAGAGGCCCGTGATCCGTCCGTCGTGGATCTCGAAGGCGACGAGCCAGTCGAGTTCGCCGTCGGTGACGAACCGGGCGGCGGGCATGCCGTTGTACGTGGCGTGCTCGACGCGCGTCGCCGCGGTCGTGCTGCGGAGCACGCCGATGACGAACCGGGCGACGTCGGCGCTGCCGGTGACCGGGCGGCGGGCGGCGACGACCTTCCCGCCGCCGTCGGAGATCTGCACGACATCGGGCGCCAGCAGGTCCATCAGCGCCTGGACCTCACCGGTCGTCGCCGCGCGCAGGAACCGCTCGACGATCTCCCGGGTCGCGCCGGAGTCGGGCTCGAAGCGGCGCCGCCGCGCGTGGACGTGCCGCCGGGCCCGGTGGGCGATCTGCCGGACGGTGACCTCGGTCTTGCCGATCGAGGCGGCGATCTCGCCGTGGGTGTAGCCGAACACGTCGTGCAGCACGAACACCGCGCGCTCGGCCGGGCCCAGCGTCTCCAGGACGAGCATCATGGCCATCGACACCGACTCGGCCAGGATCGCGTCCTCGCTGACCTCGGGCGCGGTGCGGATCGGCTCGGGCAGCCAGCTGCCGACGTACTCCTCGCGCCGCGCCTTCACCGCCCGCAGGTGGTTGAGCGCCTGCCGGGTCACGATGCGGACGAGGTAGGCCCGCGGGTGCTCGACCGTGGCCGGGTCGACCGCGCTCCACCGCAGATAGCTCTCCTGGAGCACGTCCTCGGCGTCGGCGGCGCTGCCCAGCATCTCGTAGGCGATGGTGAACAGCAGCGGACGGTGCTCGCTGAAGGCGTCGTCCTCGCTCATGGCTGATACCGGTCCTCTCCTCGTACGGCCGTCGAGCCGTACGCCCATCGAGACACGCCGCACCGGTGAACCGTGACAGGGTGCGGCTGTGGTTCACGTCACACGGCCGGAGGGGTTCGCCCAGGGCCCGGCTCGTCACATTCCCGTCCCGCCGGGAGTCATCGCTGTGGAGTCACAGAACAGCCGACGAGATTTGGAGCAGCCATGACGTCGACCATCCTGGTCACCGGCGGCACGGGCACCCTGGGTGGCCATGTCGTGCCCCTGCTGCGGGCGGCCGGCCGTGAGGTGCGGGTGCTCAGCCGGAGCGCGCGCGAGTCCGCGGACGGCATCGAGTACGTGACCGGCGACCTGCTCAAGGACGAGGGCATCGAGGCCGCGGTGGCCGGTGCCGAGATTGTCATGCACCTCGCGGGCGGCCCCAAGGGCGACGACGAGGCGACCCGGAACCTGGTGCGGGCCGCGATGGGTGCCCGCGTGCGGCACCTGGTCTACATCTCGGTCATCGGGGCGGACCGGATCCCGCTGGGCTACTTCCGGTCCAAGCTGGGCGCCGAGCGGGCCGTGGCCGGATCGGGTCTGCCCTGGACCACGCTGCGCGCCGCCCAGTTCCACGACCTGGCCCTGACCGTGGCGGGGAAGATGGCGAAGATGCCGGTCGTGCCCGCGCCGGGCGGACTCCGCTGGCAGCCGGTCGACTCCCGCGAGGTGGCGGCCCGGCTCGTGCAGCTGGCCCTCGGCGAGCCGGCGGGCCTGGTGCCGGACCTGGCCGGGCCCGCGGTGTACGGGTTCGCCGAGCTGACCCACGGATATCTGCGGGCGTGCGGCAAGAAGCGGCCGACGTTGCCGGTCCGCATGCCCGGGAAGATCGGCCGCGCCTATCGCGCCGGGGAGAACCTGACGCTCGAAGGGGCGGTCGTGGGCAGGCGGACGTGGGAGGACTTCCTGGCGGAACGCGTCGGCTGACGCGTGGGCTGACGCCTGGTCCGAGGCCTCCGCGCGGCCTACGACCTCGGCCCGATGTGCGGCGCGGACCGCATCGGTAGCGTCACCGGCCATGAAGATCAAGACACCGCCCCGCAGCCCTGAGCAGCGCAGAGCCGACGTGCTGGCGCGCCTGGAGAGCGAATTGGACATCTGGGTCGCCTCGGCCGCCGGGGACGGGACGCCGTGCCTGGTCCCGCTGTGGTTCGTGTGGCACGAGGAGGCGCTCTGGCTCTCCACCCTCCTCACCAACCCCACCGGGCGCAACCTCCGCGACAGCGGCCGGGCCCGCCTCGCGCTCGGGCACACACGGGACGTCGTCCTCCTCGACGGCGCGGTGGAGACCTTCACCGCGGCCGGTGTCCCGGCCGCGGCGGCGGCGGCGTTCGAGCGGCGCACGGGCTGGGACCCGCGCGCGAGCGGCAAGCCGTACGCGTACTTCCGGGTGCGCCCCGAGGCGGTGCAGGCGTGGCACGAGACACACGAGCTGAAGGGGCGTCACCTGATGTGCGACGGCGAGTGGGTGGCCTGAGGGGGCCGCGGGATCAGGGGCGTCTGCCCGAGACCACCGTGGCGTGGAGCTCCTCGTCGTGGGCCACCTCGGCGACCAGGCCCGCGCGGGTGAACCAGGCCGCCGTGGCGGCGGCCTGGCGTTCGCTCGTCTCGACCAGCAGATGGCCGCCGGGTGCGAGCCAGTCGACGGCCTCCGCGGCCACGCGGCGCTGGACGGCCAGGCCGTCCGAGCCGCCGTCGAGGGCGACTTGGGGCTCGTGGTCGCGGGCCTCGGGTGGCAGGAACTCGATCTGCCCGGTGGGGACGTACGGCGCGTTGGCCACCAGGACGCCGACGCGGCCCTTCAGCGTGGCGGGCAGCGGGGCGTAGAGGTCGCCCTCGTGGACCGGGACGCCCGCCGCGAGGTTGCGACGGGCGCAGCGCACGGCGGCGGGGTCGATGTCGGCGGCGTGCAACTCCGCGCCCGGCAGGGCCGCGAGGAGCGCGGCGCCGACCGCGCCGGAGCCGCAGCACAGGTCGACGACCACGGGGGAGGGGCCGCCGGCCAGGGCGGCGGCCTGCCGGACGAGGTGTTCCGTACGCCGTCGGGGCACGAAGACGCCCGGGTCCACGGCTATGCGCAGGCCGCAGAACTCGGCCCAGCCGAGGACGTGTTCCAGGGGGAGGCCGACGACCCGCTGGTCGACCATGCGGGCGGCGTCGTCCGGCGTGCGGGCCGTGGCGAGGATCAGCCGGGCCTCGTCCTCGGCGAAGACACAGCCCGCGGCGCGCAGCCGGGTGACGACGGCGGAGGGTGAAACGAGTGACGTAAGAGCAGACATGAGAGCCTTCCGGGAATCCGAAGGGCGCTCTCGCGGTTCACCCGCGCGGGGCGGACCGTACGGCCACGAGGGGAGAGCACCCGACCTGAACAGCGGTAATGGGTCTCACCTCCTCGGTTGCGTACTGCCTGAGCCGCTCACACTACCCGACGGGCCCGGACGCGTCCCCTCCCGCGATCAGCCTGTGGACGGAGGCCGCCATGTTCGCGGCGAAGGCGTCCCGGACGGCGGGCTCCAGCAGCTCCAGGGAGAGATACGGATTGAGGTCTTCCAGTTCCACCAGGAGGAGTTCACCGCCGGGCGCGCGGCAGGCGTCCACGCGCTGGATGCCGTGGTCGATGTCGTTCCAGTCGACGAACCGCTGCGCGAATTCCAGGTCGGCGGCGGAGGGTTCGTACGCCTCCAGCTCCCAGCGCCGGTCGGGCCGCGGCGCGTAAAGGGCGTACTGGAAATCCCGGTCGATGAAGTAGAACGACACCTCGTAGGCGAAGGGGATCCGCGGCTGCACCAGCACGTCCCCGTAAGGGAGTTCCGCGAGCCGCTCCCGGGGGGCGAATTCCAGGCCTATGGAATCCGCGCCGAGCTTCGGCTTGACCACGTATTCGTCCGCCTCCGGCAGACGGCCGATGTCCCGCGGGTCGTCGATGGTCGGGATGACGGGAAAACCGGCGGCTGTCAGCTCCAGCAGATACCGCTTGCCGACCATGTCGGCCTTGCCGGAAAGCTGGTTGTAGACCCGCACCCCCTGCTTCTCCGCGAGTGCGCGGAAATCGTCGTACGCGGCCTGGTAGTGCAGCACGGGCCCGCTGTTACGGACCACGACGGCGTCGAAGCCCTCCATCAGGGCGGCCGCGTCCAGGGGGTGGCACAGGGCGATGTCGAATTCCGCGCGCAGCCGGGAGGAGAGGAAGATGTCCTCGTCGCAGTACCGGCGCCCTCGGGCTTCGTAGGCGAGGTCGGTGACGTAGAGAAGGCGGCGGCGGGGTTCGGCGGGCATGTGGTTTCTCCTGGTGGGTGGGGCTGCTCGCCAAATTACACGGGGTGGGGTGGCGGTGGTTTTTCCCCAGCCCCGCCCCTTCCCGCACTGGGGCGCGTGCCTCAGGCCCCCGGGTGCGGGTTGCTTGCGCCTGCGGCGCTTTGTTCCCCTACCCCGCCCCTTCCCGGCTGCGTCTGATGTGCGGCTCCGCCGCGCGGGGGGAGACCCCGGACCCCAACCCGGCTTCGCCGGGTGTCCTCAAACGCCGGACGGGCTGATTTGGCTGATGTGGGTGCGCAATCTCAGCCCGTTGGGGGCACCTCTGGGGGCACCCCCGGACGGAGTCTGGGGGAGGTAGCTGGGGGAGTTTGAGGACAGCGCGCGAAGCGTGTTGCGGGGTCTGGGGCGAAGCCCCAGTTTCGGGAAGGGGCGGGGTAGGGGAACAAAGCGCCGCAGGCGGCAAGCAACCCGCACCCTGTTCACGCCCCATAAGGCCGAACCGCCCGAGCCTCGCGCAGCGAAAGCGCCCACCACGCCAGCTGATCGAGCATGACCTTCGCCGCCCCCGCCGCCGCGTTCCCCGCCTCCGCGTCGACGTGCGTGCCGTCCTCGTCGAACTTGCCCCAGGGGCTGTGGAAACTGACCGTCTCGCGGATCGTCACCGCGTGCAGCTCCGAGAAGACCGGGCGCAGGTGGGCGACGGAGCGCAGGCCGCCGGAGAGGCCGCCGTAGGAGATGAAGGCCACCGGCTTGGCGCGCCACTGCGAGTAGTGCCAGTCGATGAGGTTCTTCAAGGATGCCGGGTAGCTGTGGTTGTACTCCGGCGTCACGATCACGAAGGCGTCGGCCTGCTCCAGCCGCGGCGTCACCGCGCCCAGCGCCGCGGCGTCCTCCGGGGACAGCTCCCTGGAGAGGTGCATCGGCAGCGGGTGGTCGGCGAGGTCGATGATGTCGACCTCGACGTCGGAGCGCTCCGCGAGCCGCGCCTCGAACCACTTGGAGATGGTGGTCGCGAAGCGGCCCTCGCGAGTGGAGGCGATGACGACGGCGAGGCGGTAGGTGTTCTCGGCCATGGGGTCCCCCGAGGATTCGTGCCGGTGCGGTACCGGCGGGCTGTTGATCAGAAGCTTGGTACCTCAAGTTCACTTGAGGTCAAGCGCGATCTTTTCCGGGGCCGTCAGAAGATGTCGGGGCACCAGGGCCGGCGCGCCGTGCGCAGCAACGGATCGGCCAGGGCCACCGCACCCGCCCGCTCCTCGCCGATCCGCCCCAGCGCGGCGAGCCGCGAGGCCGACTCGTCACCGAGGGCCAGCGCGCCCAACTCCCCGACACCCAGCGTGAGATCCGCCGCCCGGCGCGTGGGCGTACAGCGCGCGCCCTCCGGCCCCGCCTCCAGCAGGAACCGCCCGCCCGCCAGGCCGTCGGGGTCGGTCACGTCCAGGACGAGCGTGCCGGAGGCGGCGTACGTACGGGCCTCCAGCAGCACCGGTATGTCGAGGGGCCGCACCCACAGATAGTCGGCGTGGGTGACGACGCGCGCCGCGCGCGGGTCGGGCAGCAGCAGGGGGAGTACGTCGTCGGGGGCGCGGTGGCCGGTGCGGACCCGGGTGATCCAGTCGACCGACAACAGGAAGTGCCACAGCGCCCGTTCGGCGGCCGGGGTCACGGCGATGAGCTCCTGGACGGTGGCCGGGCACTGCGGGAGCTTGCCCTCCCAGACGTCCTCCGCGGTGTACATGAGCAGGCCGTCGACACTGCCTTCCGGGGAGCGGTACAGCACGGAGAACGGTTCCTCCCAGGGCCTGCCGTCCGGGAGCTCGCCGGTCTTCCTCAGCCACCAGCGCTCGGAGCGGTCGACGGCGCCGTGTTGCCTGGCGCGCAGGCGTTCATGCAGGCCGGGGCCGTGTTCACGGACCTCGGCGAGGTCGGCGAAGCGCACCTGCCCGCCGTCGGCGGGGCCCGAGTAACGCCGGTCGAGGCCCGTACGCGCCACCTCGACCTCCCAGTCCGTGACCCAGGTGGCCGGGCCGAAGCCGTAGCGGCCGTAGATCGGGTACTCCGCCGCGATCAGGGTGGCGACGGCGTCCCCGCGCTCCTTGGCCGCGCGCAGATCACCCGCCATCATCCGGCTGAGCAGCCCGCGCCTGCGGTGGGTGGGCGACACGGTCACATTGCTGACCGCGTCAGCCACGACGTCCGCACCACCGGGGAGGGTGAGCCGCTGGTCGAAGCTGCGGAACGTGGCGACGCAGCGGCCGTCCTCGAACGCGCCTTGTGCGCGGCCGGTGTTGACGAGGGGGGTGCGGAACTCGATCTCTTCCTTGGGGACTTCAGGAGTCGAGAGGAAGGCGGTGTGCAGGGCTCTGCACCAGTGGGGGAGGTCTTCTTCGGTGACGGGTCGGATGTGGGGCGTCATGGGGGGGGGACGGTAGGGGGTGGCGGGTTTGGGGGCACGTGGTTTTTGGGCTGGGTGCGGGTGGGCGCCTGCGGCGGGCTTTTTCCCCTACCCCGCCCCTTCCCGAAACTGGGGCTCCGCCCCAGACCCCGAGCTGCGGGCCGGTTCGCCGCCC
>NZ_JBIAWF010000034.1:0-57751 GCF_042895325.1 Streptomyces sp. NPDC001407 | reverse complement strand
GCCGCGGCGGCGGGGGGGGGGGGGGGCGGGGGGGGGGGGGGGGCGGGGGGGGGGGGGGGGGGGGGGGGGGGGCCCCCCGCCGCTTGCGGCGCTTTGTTCCCCACCCCGCCCCTTCCCGAAGCTGGGGGCAAGCCCCCAGACCCCCTGACCGCGCTTCGCGCGGTGTCCTCAAACTCCCCCAGACTTCGTCCGGGGGGACCCCCAGCAGGGCGCTCTCCGCCGCAGGCGGCAACGGACCCGCGCATGGGGGTCTGGGGCAGCGCCCCAGTTTCGGGAAGGGGCGGGGCTGGGGAACAAACCCCCGCCCACTTACCCCCGCGTCAAAGACAAAAGCTCCCGCCCCGGCCCCACCGGCACATGCCCCACCCGCCAGACCGCCCGCAGATCGCGCCGCAGGCAAACCCCCACCGCCACCTCCACAAGCCGCCGAGAAGCAAGCTCCTCACCCACCGCGAGCTCGCTCAGCACGGAAGGCCCGGCCCCGCTCACGACCGCCGATTTCACCGCCGTCGTCGAAGCGAGTTCCAGCAAGGGGTCGGCCACACCCCCGTAGGACGCAAGCGCCGCGTCCAGCACCTGACGCGTCCCCGAGCCGCGTTCGCGCAGGATCAAGGGGGTGGCCGCCAGTTCCGAAGGCGGCAGGGGAGCGCGGCGGCGGGCCCAGGCGTGGGAGGGGGCGACCACGACGACGAGCCGGTCGTGGCCGACGACCGCGCCGTCCAGGTCGGCCGGTACGTCGAGGCCCTCGACGAAGCCGAGGTCGGCCTCGCCGGCGCGCAGCCGGTCGGCGACGGCGGCGGAGTTCCCGGCGAGCAAGGAGACGGCCGTGCCGGGGAGTTGCCGGTGCAGGGCGATGAGCCAGCCCGGCAGCAGGTATTCCGCGATCGTCATGCTCGCCGCCACGCGCAGCCGCGAGTCCCGGCGCCCGCGCAGCGCCCGCGTCCCCGCGTCGAACGCCTCGGCCGCCTCGACGATCCGCCCGGCCCAGTCGGTGACCAGCGCACCCGCGTCGGTGAGCCGGGAGCCGCGCGGCGACCGGTCGACCAGGGCCACGCCGAGCTGCCGCTCCATGCTGCGGATCCGGCTGCTGGCGGCGGGCTGAGTGATGCCCATCTCCTTCGCCGCCCGCCCCAGGCTGCCCAGCCGGGCCACGGCGAGGAGGAGCTCCAGCGCGCCGAGATCGGGCACCCGGTGGGCGAGGGGGCTGCTCGAATCGCTCATAAACCCAGCTTATGTCCTCATAGGCCGGTGGCCTCTGGTTGCACGGAGCGCAATGGGTGACCGTAGAGACATGACCACGCTCGTCCATCCCAGCCCCACCCCCCTCACACGTCACGACTCGCGGCCCGGCGTCCGCCATCTCGGCCCGAACTGGTATGCCGCCGTGATGGGCACCGCCATCGTCGCGAGCGCCGGAGCCGCGCTCCCGGCGCACTCCCCGGGGCTGCGGGTGGCGTACGAGGCCGTCTGGGCGCTGGCCGTCCTCGCCCTGCTCACCCTGCTCGCCGCCCGCGCCGCGCACTGGGCGCGCCACGCCGACCAGGCCCGGCGCCACCTCGCCGACCCCGGCGTCGCACCCTTCTACGGCTGCCTCGCCATGGCCCTGCTGGCCGTCGGCGGCACCACCCTCGCCGTGGGTTCCGGCGTCATCGGCACGCCCGCCGCCGTGGCCGTCGACGCCGTCCTGTGGGTGGCCGGTACCGCGCTCGGCCTGGTCGCCGCGGCCGGCATCCCGTACCTGATGGTCACCCGGCACCGGATCGAGCCGGCCGCCGCCTCGCCGGTCTGGCTGCTGCCGATCGTCGCCCCCATGGTCTCCGCCGCGACCGGCCCGGCGCTGGTCGCGCACCTGCCGGCCGGGCAGTGGCGGGCGGCGATGCTGCTGGGCTGCTACGCGCTGTTCGGCATGAGCCTGCTGATGACGCTCGCCATCCTGCCGATGCTCTTCTCGCGGCTGGTGCACCACGGCCCGCTGCCGCTGGCGATGACCCCGACCCTCTTCCTGGTGCTGGGCCCGCTGGGCCAGTCCACCACGGCCGTGAACAACCTCGCCGACGCGGCACCCGGCGCCGTCGCGGCACCGTACGCACACGCGATGTCCGCGTTCGGTGTTCTCTACGGCGTCCCCGTGATGGGCTTCGCGCTGCTGTGGCTGGCGCTGGCGACGGCCATGGTCGTGGGAGCGTTCCGGCGCGGCATGGGCTTCGGGATGACGTGGTGGGGCTTCACCTTCCCCATCGGCACCTGTGTCACCGGCGCCGCCGCGCTCGCCCGCCACACCCACCTGCACGCCTTCGCCTGGCTGGCCGTCGGGCTCTACGCCCTGCTCGTCGCCGCCTGGGCGGTCGCCGCGACCCGCACCCTGCACGGGCTGGTCAACGGCCGGCTGCTCGCAGCGCCGCGGCCAGCACCCGCGGCGCTTCGGTGAGCGAGGGGCCGTACCACGTGAGGTGACGGCCGCTGACCAGCGCGCACGGCAGCCCGGGGAACGCTTCCGGGCCGTCGTCGGCGGTGAAGCGGTACGGCTCGTCCGGCAGGACGACCAGCCCGGCGCCGCACGAGGTCAACTCCTCCAGGGGCACGCGGGGATAGCGCTCCGCGTGCCCCGCGTGCGTATGGGCGACACCGAGCCGGGCGAGGACGTCCCCCGCGAAGGTGTCCCGGCCCAGGACCATCCACGGCCGCCGCCACACCGGCACCACCGCCCGCACGGCCGGGGCCGTCGGCCGCACCTCCCGCCACGCGTCCTCGGCCTCCGCCAGCCACCCGGGCCGCTCCAGCCCGCACCCCTCCACCAGCACCCGCTCCAGCTCCCCGAACGCCTGCTCCAGGGTGCGCACTTCGGTGACCAGCACCCGCAGGCCCGCCGCACGCAGCGCGGCGAGGTCGGGGGCGCGGTTCTCCTCCTCGTTGGCGAGGACGAGGTCGGGCGCGAGGGCGGCGATCCGGGCCACGTCGGGGTTCTTGGTGCCACCGATCCGGGTCACGTCGAGCCCGGCGGGGTGGTCGCACCAGTCGGTGGCACCGACGAGCAGCCCGGGCGCGGTGACGGCCACGGCCTCGGTGAGCGAGGGGACGAGGGAGACGACGCGGGTGGGCATGACCGCAGGGTACGCGGGGCGGGTCTCTCCTTTGCTTGCGCGGGTGGGCCCCTGGCGGCCCCCGCCGCTGGAGCCTTCCACGCGGACGATCCGCCCAGGAGACTACAGCTCTGACATGTGGAGCCACAGGACTGCTGACGCGAGGGAGACGGACGTAGATGAAGCGACGGGCGGGCCACGAAGAAGCGCTGGGACGACGCCAACTCCTCGCCGGAGCCGGTGCCATGACCGTCGGCGGGGCGGTGGCCGGGCTGGCGGGGCCGACGGGCGCCGCGGCCGCGGCCGAACCGGAGATGCAGGCAGCCCCCGTCCTCGGCCCGGCGACCGTACGGCCCGGCGACCGCCGTTACGACAACCTCCTCCGCGGCAACAACTTCCGCTTCGTCGGCGACCCGGACGAAATCCGCGTCTGCGGAACGACGGAGCAGGTCGTACGCGCCGTCCAGGACGCGGTCCGGTCCGGGCGCCGCCCCGCCGCCCGCAGCGGCGGACACTGCTTCGAGAACTTCACCGCCGACCCCGCCGTACGGACGCTGCTCGACCTCTCGCCCATGGACGCGGTCGGCTACGACACCCGGCGCCGCGCCTTCTCCGTCCAGCCGGGCGCGACCCTCGGACACGTCTACCGCACCCTCTTCAAGGGCTGGGGCGTCACGATCCCGGCGGGCGGCTGTCCGGAAGTGGGCGCGGGCGGCCACTTCGCGGGCGGCGGCTACGGGCCCCTCTCGCGCCGCTACGGCTCCGTGGTCGACCACCTCCACGGCGTCGAGGCCGTGGTCGTCGACCGCGACGGCACCGCCCGCGCCGTCGTCGCCACCCGCGAGCCCGACGACCCCCACCGCGACCTCTGGTGGGCCCACACCGGCGGAGGCGGCGGCAACTTCGGCGTCGTCACCCGCTATTGGCTCCGCTCACCGGACGCCTCCGGCACCGACCCGTCCCAACTGCTGCCACCCTCACCGCAGCGGATGCTGGGGTGCCTGGTCGGCTGGGCCTGGGACGAGAAGATGACCGAGCGGGCCTTCACCACGCTGCTGCGCAACTTCGGCACCTGGCACGAGCACAACAGCGCTCCCGGCTCGCCCTTCGCGGGCCTCTACGCGATCCTCCTGCCCACGCACCGCAGCGCGGGCAGCTTCTTCATGACCGTGCAGATCGACGCGGGTATCCCGGGCGCCGACCGCCTCCTCACCGACTTCATCGCCGCGGTGACCGCCGGCACCGGCCTCACACCCAGCCTCGGCGAACGCCACACGCTGCCCTGGCTCCACGCCACGACCTGGCCGGGCACCGGCGAGCCTGGCGACCTCGTCAGCCGCCGCTACAAGATCAAGGCTTCGTACCTGCGCCGCTCCTTCACCGACGCCCAACTCGCGGCCGTCTACCACCACCTCACGAACTCCGCCAAGGAGCCCCACGGCGGCATGCTCCTGGTCGGCTACGGCGGCGCGGTGCGGTCCGTACGCCCCGACGCGACGGCCGTCGCCCAGCGCGACGTCGTCATGAAGGCCGTCTTCCAGACCATCTGGACCCAGCCGTCCGAGGACGCCGCCCACCTCGCCTGGGTCCGCGCCTTCTACCAGGACGTCTACGCGGAGACGGGCGGCGTCCCGGTGCCGGGCGAGGTCAACGACGGCTCCTACATCAACTATCCGGACACGGACCTCGCCGATCCGCGGTGGAACACGTCCGGGGTGCCGTGGCACGAGCTCTACTACAAGGGCAACTACGCCGAGCTTCAGCGCATCAAGTCGCGTTGGGATCCCCGGAATGTCTTCCGGCACGCGCTGGCGATCGAACCGGCCGGGTAGGCCGCCCGCGGCGCTGCCGGTGCCCCTGGCCGGTGGGGCGTCCACCGCCGCCCCACCGGATTCGCTCGCTGTGACGAAGCTTGGCATGCAGACTTACTGACCGTCTTGTGTCGACTCCCGTGATCCGTAACGCTCCTTGGGCATCCACCGCGTGTCGGAAGGCTGGGCTGAGTGAAGAATCAGCCGCAAAGAGCTGTACCGCCGCGGTGAGGAGCTGACCGAGCGGGTCGCTCGCGAGCTGGCGCCGGGCAGGACCGTGGCGTACAGAGGGCTCGCCTAGTGCTCTGACCGGGAAGGTTCCTCAGGAGGCGAACGGCTCGATCTCCCCCGCGAAGACGATGACCTGGTCGATGAGGCTCCGCCGCAGGTGGACGACGTCCGTTCCCGCCAGGCGGGGGCCCCCGTCCGGTGTGGTGAAGACCCACTGGTACCGGGCCCACTCGTCCGGCATGTCCACCGCCGAGCAGCGCACCATCGTGCCGGTCCCCGCCGGGTGGCGCCGGATGTCCAGCACGAACCGCTCGACCGCCGCGATCCCTTCGCTGCGACCCAACGGCCCCCAGAAGACCACGTCTGAGGTCAGGGCCTGGGAGAGCAGGGCAGTCACATAGCTGTCGTCCGAGGCGTTGAACGCGGAGATGAACGTGTCGATCGCGGATCGTGCGGTCTCTTCCTGCATGCCCCAGTAATACCAGCCGTTCCGCGTGCGCTCATCCCGCGAGCCCTCTTCCGATCACGGTGAACCATCCCGGTCATAGCGTTAGCAGCAGCTCAGCGGGAGCGCGTCACCCCGCCCGCCACATGCGCTCATGCCGTCGCATCAACGCCGGATACACGACGGCGTACCCGGTGCGCCAGGGCCGGGACGTGTGCGCGGTCTTCGCGAGTCTCATGATGAATCCGCCTGCGGACCGGGCGTGAGGGGCGCGGGCGGCAGGCCGAGTACGCCTCGGGCAGCCCTGTCGGCGAGCTCGACGTCGAGGGGGGCGCCGCAGGTCAACGCGATCACCAGGCCCTCCAGGGCGCCGAGATAGGCGGTCGCCGTCTCCATGGCCGGCGGCCCGGGCGGGATCGTGCCGTCGCCGCGTCCCGCCTCGACGCGCCCGGCGATGTCGGTGAGGAGCCGCTCCCTGACCTGCGCGAGCACCCGGCCGACCGGATGGTCCTGACCGGCGAACTCGACCTTCAGGGTCATCATCACCCGGGCCACATCCCGTCGGCAGTAGACCGCGTGGCCCCGCGCGATCGCCATCAACGCCTCGGCGGGGTCCGTCTCATCGGCTGCGAGCCCGCCGACATCCGCGTACCAGGTTTCCTCGACCCACTGCACCACCGCCATGGGTATCGGTGAGGCACCGGCGGGCGGTACCGGAGATTCTGCGCAAGGCGCATATGGCCAACAGTGCGGCTGCTACGGCTGATTGATGAACGCAGAGGAGCCCCGCCGCTCCACGGGGGTGGGCGGCGGGGTTCGGCTTTTACGGGGCCAGGTTGCCGTTCGCGGCCGCGACGGCGGTGACGAAGGCGGACCACGCGGCGGTGGGTGGGGCTATGACGGGGCCGTGGGGGTTCTTGCTGTCGCGTATGGGCACGATGCCGGGGAATTGGCGGGGGGCGATTTCGACGCAGGCGTCTTCCCCTCCTCCGCTGTAGCTGCTCTTGCGCCACACCGAAGCGGTCAGATCAGGTCGTGTGGTGCGCACGGGTACTTCTCCTCAATTGACTTCGCAATGAACGCCCTTGACTGCTCTTCGTTCAAGGCGCCTCGCTGCGCGTGCTCGTAGAGGGCCTCATGCCATGAGACTTCCTCTGGATTCGCGCTGAAAATACCCCGGTTGTAGGTCGCGGTGTACAGCGTGGGCGGCCGTCGTGATCTGGGGTTGATAATCGTCATGAGTCCATGGGCCACGAGGCCGTGGCTGGTGTTCGGGATGATCTGGAGGAGCACATGCGGCTTCTCGGACATTTCCGTCAGGTGTTGGAGTTGCTCCCTCATGACCTCGGCAGTGCGGCCGGGAGGTGAAACCTTCCGACGGCCGAGCCGTGGACCAGGAAACCAGGCCGTTCGCCAGATCCCTGGGAAGACCCAGATCGGGATCGGCGACCGGAACGTTGCTGGTGAAGTCGTCGGGGTCCGCGTAGAACCCCGCATCCGACGTGTACAGGGGCGACTGGTCCCCTCGCGCGCGCACGAGGAGACGACGGGGTTCGTCCTGGTGGCTCATGCGGGGTTCGCTCCTATCATGAGGCCGTCGCTGCTCGAACACGGCTGGGCGGCCTCCCACCCGGGCAGCTGACCAGCCCTCCGGAAATCGCCTAGCCAGGCCTGCGGCCTGCCTTCCCTGGCGCACAAGAAGGCGGGCCGCGGCGCTTGGTCGGATCAGTCCCCGATGAAGTACAGGTAGCTATGGCGCGCAATGGCCTGCTCGGCCAGATCGATCACCTTGCCGATGGTCTCACTCTTGCGTTCATCGGCGATCTGCCGCAGCTCCCGCACGAACGGCTTCAACTGAAGCTCATTGAGCATGGTGTCACCCCATGGGTGGACCATGCGCATGAACGACCCTTCAGGCGCGGACTTGCACGCTTCGGTGAAGCTCTCGTCGACATCGTCATACACGTGCGCTACGCGCTCGTGCAGGCGGTTCTCCAGATAGACAGCAATCCCCATGCCTCCTCCTCACGTCACTGGCCTGGTGATCGGATACATGGTTATCACCGCGCCGTACTTGTCCTGGACAAGTTTGAACCATGATGTGGGCTGTCTTCCGGTCGCCTCGGACGTGACCCCGATCAGCCTTTCCGCATCCACGTCGCGCTCGAAGAACCCACTGGAGTTCGGGCCTACAGGATGGGAAGCGAGAGATCTCTCGACCAGTTCGTCCAGGTCGATGCCAGCATCGAACACGCCCTTGTCGGGGGCGACGTTCTTACCTCCGACAACATGCTTTGCTCGAACATATGCCTCACCCTCTTCATCCAGGAGCGGCGGCATACACTCCAACGGGTTGCTGGCCATGGCAGCATGCCTGACCCCCGCGACCTTGACAATCGGGCAACTCGGCATCCTCCTCGCGTCATTTACCCTTTTCCCGGCACCGGCAAGGGCATCGCCCTCCAGGCCAGCAGCCTTCGCTGCTTTCCAGGCGTCGGTAACGCCGACCCCTGTCCTCAAAGCCACGTCAAGCCTGATGACAGCCTTGACCGCTGCGGCTACTTTCTCGCCGGGTACGAACGCGACGGCAGCCCATGCGCATCCGGAGACGTTCCCGCCGTCGCCACCGGGCGTCAGCTGGTGGTAGCAGTCAAGGAAGTCCTGGGTGAGCGCCTTCCAGATGCCGGCGAGGTAGGCCTTGTCGACCTCCTTGACGATGTCCCAGTTGGAGAAGTGCTTGTTGATCTTCTTGGTGAGGCCCTTGTAGGTCTGCGTGTCGAGGAAGACCGTGTCCGACTTCGGGCATCCCGCCTCGCTGGCGGGGACGTCGGGGTTGAGGCACAGGTAGAAGCTGACTGTGGCGTCGAAGTGAAGGGTGAACGTCACGTCGCAGCCCGAGTTGCCCATGCCCAGTACACACGTGGTCGCTTCGGGGTCCCCGGCTGGGGTGACCTTGTCGACGACGTAGAAGGTGTGCTCGATCCCGGTGCCGGCCCCTGTCGAGACCTGCTTGTTGGCCTCCTTCCTCGATGCCTCCTCAGCCGCCTTCTGCGCATCATCAGCGGCCTTTTTCGCGTCTTTCGCCGCTTCCTCCGCCGCGGTGGCATCGGCATCGGCGCGGTCGGCGGCCTTGCGCGCGTCCGTCGCTGCTGCCTGGGCCTCGGCTGCGGCGTTGCGTGCGGCCTGGGCATCGAGGGCGGCTTGGTCGGCGGCGTCGCGGGCCTGTTTGGCGTAGCCTTCGGCGCCTCCGGCAGCCTTGTCCGCGGCGGCCGCGTCTGAAGTCGCCTGGCTGTCGTACTCGACAGTGCGGGCCAAAGATGTCGCTGCTTGTGAGGCGGCCTTGGCGGCGTCGGCTGCGTAGCCGAGGGCTTCCTTCGCGTAAGTGCGGGCGTCCGCGGCATACGAGGCGGCGTTGGCAGCGTGCTGGTATGCGCCCTTTGAGTCTCCCTGCGCCGCTTCGGCGAGGCTCTTGGCGAGTGCGGCCTCCTCCTGGGCGTTCTTGGCGTGAGCCTCGGCGACGGCCCGCTGTTGCTCGGCGATCGACTTCGACGCCTGCCCGGTCAGTACGACCAGGCCGGCTGCCGAGTCGGTGGTGATGTAAGGGGAGCCGAGCTGGATGGCGTCGTTGGCCGGTTTGGCGACCTGCGAGGCGGCGTTGCCGGCGTCCACGGCGGCCTGTGCGGTGACATAGGCATAGCCGGCGGCCTTTGCCGATGCCTTGACGGCCTTGTTTGCTTCCTTGTTCGCCTCATCCGCCTGGGACTTGGCGTTCTTCGCCTCCTTCTCCGCGGCATCGGCCTGCTCGACCGCCGACTTCGCCTCCGAGGCGGCATGTTGTGATGCCTGAATGGCATCCGCCGCAGCGCTGGTCGCTGTCTTCACCGCGGCGTCGGCCTTCAGCTTCGCGGCCTGAGCGCCGTCCGCATCAGACCGGGCGCGCTTGGCCGCCGCCTCGGCGCGGGTGGCCGCGGCGTCCGCGTCCGAGGCCGCCTGGGTCGCAGCGGCCGCTTCGCTGCTGGCCGACCGCGCGGCTGCCTCCGCCTCACCGGCGGCCTTGTCAGCCTGGTCAGCCGCCGCGCGCGCCTCCTTGGCGTTGCTGTCGGACTCGTGCGCGTTGGCGTACGCGTCCTTCGCATCCGCTTTGGCACGTGCCGCGTTCGCTTGCTGCTCGGCATCCCACGCGTCGTCCCGTTTTGCCCTGGCGTTGTCGCGGGCCTTCTCTGCCGCCCTCCGTTTCTCTGCCGCAGTCGTGGCGGCCTCGTTGGCCTTGTTATCGGCGTCCTTAGCAGTCGACGCGTAGGTGTGATTCGGCAGTACGTGCGGCTTCCTTGCGGAATTCCGCCTTCGACTGAGCGGCCTGCGCGAGCGCACGCTCCGCGATGGTCTGGCTGTCGCCACCTGATGCGCGGGTGGCGGCCTCAGCAGTCTCGCCGGCCTTCACCATTGCCTCAAGAGCGGCAACCGTACCCTTGGTGACCTGCGCCTTCTGCTGGCCGACCAGCAGACCACGGCCTCGGGGCGCACCGCCCGCGTCAGCGACGGCGTAGGCGGCCTGCTCGGCGGTGTCCGAGGCGGCGGCGGCCTTCTTCGCGGTGGCCAGCTGGGCCTTGAGGACGGCGAGCTGTTTCTTCGCGCCCGCCTGTGCGTCGGCGGTGCCGGTCTTGGCCTGGTCGAACTGGGCCTGCGGCGGAACGGTGCCGGTGTGGCCGGACGGCTTGACGTCGAACTGCTGCGCGCCCGTGCCGTTGCATCCCCACAGCCACGCGTCATTGCCTTTGTCGTAGGTGTGCAGGTCCAGGCACTTGCCCGTGCCGACGCTCTTCAGGCTCGTAGTGGCACGGAGATTGAACTCCCAAGTCTGCGCCGGAGAACTGTTGCAATTCCAGATCTGGATCTTCGTGCCGTTGTCGGATTTCCCGCCCGATACATCAAGGCACTTCTGCGAGTTGACGTTCTGTAGGTGAAGACCCAAGTCGTCACCGTAGACCTGCCATTTCTGTGCTGCCGATCCGTTGCACGTCCACAGTTGGACGGGGGTGCCGTTGTCCGTCTTCCCGCCCTCGACGTCGAGGCACTTGCCCTGCGCGGCGTGGACCTCTATCACGGCCGGTGCGTCACCGATCCAGGCGGGACCGCCAGGGGACCAGTAACTCTGCCAACGCGCGAGGTGGTCGGCCACCCATGAATGGCCCAGCATTTCCCCGAGGGCCTTGGCGCCGGTGGTGAGGGCGCCGGTGGCGTCCGTGGCGGCGTTCAGGATCTGGTTGCGCTGTGCGGCCTGAGAAGCGATCTCCTGCTGCCACTCCGTGGCAGCAGCCGAGGTGATGCCGCCCAGCGCCTTGTCCGGGTCGATCGGGTCGCGCCACGCGCAGGACGCGAACCGGGATTTCATGTCCTCGACCGCGACGCGGTACTCAGCTGTGCCCGGCTCCGGGGCGGTGCGGGGGAAGTCACCGGAGGAGAGGAAGATACGGGCGTTGTCCGCGCCCGCGTTCTCCCCCGGGGCCCCGTGCATAAACGCGAACCCATTTTGCTCGGCCAGCGCGCGGTTCCACTCGTCCCTCGACATTCCGTCGTGGTCGGGATCCTTCCCGTAGCGCGGGGTGCCCAGGTCGTCAACGGCCTTGAGAGTCTTCTCGTCGGCCTTGGGGGTGGGGTCGGCGTAGAAGTCGCCGTCCTGCTTCCAGAACCGGTCGGCGATCCACTGCGTCAGGCCCGTCTGGGAGTGGAAGTCCTTCAGGCCGTCTCCCGGTGACCCCGGAGGCCAGGCGAAGTCACTGACGCTGAAGCCGGCCGGGTTCGGAAGCCCTTCAAGTGGCTTCTTCCACTTGTCCCGTAGGGCGGCGATGGCATCGAGCTCCTTGCTCGCGGCGTCCCGGTCCTTCTGATAAGCCGCGGCGAGCGGGGTCTTCTCCCAATACTCCCGATTGGCCAGAACGTGGAGCTTGTCCGAAGGCTGGTTGAGACCGTCCTGCGCGAGCTGGGCCATGGACGGCCCGCCCATTCGCAGCACATCGGACATCAGGCACTGATCCTGCCGCGTCTGCTCGGCGGCCGTGTCCTCGTACCAGTCGTACCCATCGCCTGCCGGCCGAGCACCTCGTCCGAGATCCAGCAGGTCAGG
This sequence comes from Streptomyces sp. NPDC001407, assembly GCF_042895325.1. NCBI lineage: Bacteria > Bacillati > Actinomycetota > Actinomycetes > Kitasatosporales > Streptomycetaceae > Streptomyces > Streptomyces sp. NPDC001407. The sequence goes on along the minus strand of NZ_JBIAWF010000034.1, from coordinate 46,060 downwards.
TTGGACAGCCAGACCGCTGAGAACGGCCAGGGCGGTGACGGATGTGATGACAGGAGTGAGGGCGGCGGATCTTCGCGATCCGGGTATACGGAACCATGGTCTTGGGCGCAAGAGAGCGTCCCTTCTTCGCTAGGGGTGAGGGCCGAGGCCCGGTCGAAGAGGGGGGTGTGGTCCGGGGCAGGGGTTCAGCGGCGCACAGCACAGGCCGAGTCGGTGGGCTTGAACGGCGAGTGCGGCGGCGTGACGACGTGACCTCTTCCCGGGCAACAGTGTTCTTCTGGCGGCCAGTTGAACGGTGGGCTCGATGGTGAAACAGGTCGAGGCCCGCCTGACACAGGAGTCACCCTAGCCACGGGAACCGTGTGGGGGACAGGGAAAAATTCGGGGCTCCGGCGGATGAGTCCGGGCCGCCCTGCCGCGAGCGCGAGCGTTCCGGAATGTGTGATCAGGCATGTACCTCAAGCTCCGCTTGTGAAGTTCCTGTGAGACGGAACGGGGTGCCCGTACCCCCGGTATCCCTCTCCGGCGACCAAGGGGTGGCGTACGTCACAACTCGGCGGGAACTCCCGCATCCTCAGGCGCTTCCCGCTCTGTGTGCCTCCGATGTGGGCCGCGCCCCTGGAATGCCCGCCCCGCGGGCGACCTCCACGAGCAGAAGCCCGCAAGCGAGCGGCAAGCCCGCCATCACCCCGGCCCACCCCCACACCAAGCACCCCCCCCAGAATCCGTGCGGCCACAGCGAAGTGGTCGCCCGGCCGCGTGGATCAACGATTTATCAACGCTCGCCACATCCGGGAGCCCGCCAAGGGAATCCGGCCGTCCTCCGGAGACGCGCCGGGGCATCGTGTCTCCCGCGATCAGCCGCGCCCGTCGTGCGGCGAAGCCGATAGGTGGACGAATCGCCTGGAACGGGCCTCCGGTCTGTGGTGGGGCTCACGGCTGGATCAAGACCGCGGCGGTGTGCGGTTCCACCGGCCGGGCCGGGGGATGAACGCGCTTCTCGGTAATTCGGTACGCAGGTGCGAGCCGTCCGGTGAAGCCGTCTTGCTGGGGCAATGCAATGGTCGGGCGATGTCAAGAGAGCCTGTCCGGTCGGCGGTCGATAAACGGCGAAAAACCGGCGTGTAGGCGCCGATTCGCCCCCGCGACCAAAAAATCCGGCCGCGCTCCAGGGGCGGTCAATACTTCTGCTGGCTCGCCGATCGGCCCACCAGTGCCGTTCACCGCGCTCCTTTGGTGAACCAGGTAACTGATGCGGCCTGTGAGGTAGTTGAGCGGCAGAACCATCCCCGCTCGGCCGATGGCCGAGATCATTTTCCGCGCAATTGACGCCCCTTCTGGAGAAGTATTGAATTGCCGCTCGCTGCCCCGGAGTTGGGCACACTCCCGCAAATCGCCTGTGAAGGCGCGCCGCCCCCAATCCCTTGACCTTCGACGAAGCGGAGAGAAATCCGTATGAGCACGCCCGCAACTTCCCTTGAGATCGTGGCCGCGGACCCGGAATGGGCCGGCATCCGTACGCTCGGGCACGCCAACCGGTTCGCCACCTGGGACAGTGAGTTCCGCTTCGACGGCCGCCTCCGGGTGCCGATGGGAGTGAAGATCAAGGAGGTCCGGTACTCCTACACCGGCAACGGCCAGGCGGACATGGGCACCGCCGAGGTCAAGCGCGGCCGCGGCGGCATCGACCAGGAGTACGAGGTCATCGACCTCACCTTCCTCGACGACGCCGATGTCATCACCTTCACACTCCGCGGTGACCTCAACGTCGACGCCGACCCCCGCCCGGCCTACTCCCGCACGTACCAGATCCGCGTCGACGTCACCCTCGACAGCGGGGACGTCCGCACGACGAACGCGGAGATCGAGGTGCTCGCGGGCGCCTGGCAGAAGAGCGACCCGGAGAAGGTCGGCCGGCCCTTCGTGCGGCTGCCCTACGACAACAACTGGGGCGGCTCGCCCAACAGCCAGGCCGGCTTCGGCTTCGTGGCGGACAACGGGCGCATCCCCGGTGACAAGTTCATCATCGACCTGGTCAACCTGCGCCAGGGCGAGCAGGGTGTGGCGGGCAGCAACAGTGACCACGTGTACTACCAGCTGGTGCACGAGGACGGCACGCCGTCCCACTACACGCCCACCCCGCAGCTCCAGAAGGCCGAAGGGCACAAGGACTCCGGCACCGGCCGCAAGGTGACCCTGCCGGCGATCGACCTGCGGCAGCTCGGGGACAAGCCGGGGTACTACCGCTTCCTCGTCTGGCCGCAGGCGCAGAACCCCGACGGCACGACGAGTGCCAACAGCTGGGACCCGGCCAAGCTGGAGGACGCCTTCCAGCTCGGCAGCGTCTACTACCGCTACACCGCGCCGCGCACCATCGACCCGGGGCAGCGGGCGACCATCAAGACCGCGCAGCTGAACGTGACGGCGGGTCAGGACCGCTGGATCTACCCGCCGTTCGTCATCCGCAACACCGGTCAGCGGGCGATCGGGACGACCAAGATTGTCTTCACGGCGCCCGAGGGAACGCACTTCACCGAGGACCACGTGGCCTTCACGCGCTGGACGGACGAGAGCCAGGAGGTCGTCGCCCAGGGGGTGCTGTCGGCCGACCGCCGCACCCTGACCTGCCCCGCCGTCGCGCTGAAGCTGGAGCCGAGCGGCCCCGGCAAGGACGCCTGGGTGTCGCTGTACCCGGCCCTCCAGATCGAGAGCAGCGCCCAGGGCCGGCTCCAGGCCGGCATCCAGGTGGGCGACCCGGTCTTCGCCACGGCCTTCGACACGATCGACGTCAAGCCCGCGAACTGACCGGCAGCACAGCCGGACGAGCAGGGTGAACAGGGGATGCGGCACCCCGGCGTGCCGCACCCCCCGCACCCCCGTGCCACGACGACGGCACCGACCACCGCATCGCGCAACCACGGTTCCAGGAGTGCACCCTCATGCGAAGGCCGCGCATCAACCGCAGAGCCCCCCGCGCCCCCATCCCCGAAGAACAGGACGATACGGGCCGAGCGCCCCGCATTGTGGCGCTGATACCGGCCCACAACGAGGCCGAGCGCATCGCGGCGTCCATCGCGGCCCTGTACCGGCAGGAGCACCCGCCGCACCGTGTCGTCGTGGTGGCCGACAACTGCACCGACGCCACACCGGAGATCGCCCGCGCCAACGGCGCGGCCGTCATCGCCTCGCGGGAGAACCGGCACAAGAAGGCCGGCGCCCTCAACCAGGCCCTCGACAGCGTCCTCCACGAGCTGACGGCCACGGACTTCGTCCTCGTCCAGGACGCCGACACCGTACTCCGGCCCTCCTTCGTCGCCAGCGCCATCGAGGCCATGGACCGCACCGTCGGCGCCGTGGGCGGCATCTTCTACGGAGAGCACGGCGGCGGCCTCCTCGGCGCCCTCCAGCGCATCGAATTCCACCGCTACGCGCGCGAGATAGCCCGGCGCGGCTACCGCGCCGACGTCCTGACCGGCACCGCCACCCTCTTCCGCGTCCGCACCCTGCGCGAGCTCAAGGCCGCCCGGCTGGACGGCCGCATCGGCGGCGGCACCTCGTACTACTCCCTGGCCTCCCTGACGGAGGACGACGAGATCACCAAGGCCGTACGGACGCTGGGCTACCGCACGGTGTCCCCGCCGGGCTGCGCCGTCGTCACCGAAGTGATGACCAGTCTGCCCAAGCTCTGGCACCAGCGGCTGCGCTGGCAGCGCGGCGCTCTGGAGAACCTGCGCGACTACGGCTGGACGAAGGTCACCGCCCCGTACATCGTCCGCCAGGGCTTCATGGGCCTGTCCGTTCTCTTCCTCGCCCTCTACCTCGTCTTCACCGCCTGGATGCTGACGCGGGGCCGCCCGGAATTCACGCCGTTCTGGATAGCCGTCGGGCTCGTCTTCGTCGCCGAGAAGGTCGTCACGGCGCGCGGTGCCGGATGGAAGTCGCAGCTGCTGGCGGGCACGCTCGCCGTCGAGCTCGCCTACGACATGTTCCAGCACGCCGTCTACCTGCGGTCCCTGTGGGACATGGCGCGCCGCCGCGAGGAACGCTGGTGCGCCACATGATGTACGGAGCGCTGCCGCCCCTCGGCGCGCTCGGGGCCGGCGGGGCCTCCGCCCTCTCCGCCAGAAAGCCGGGCACCGGCTTCCAGGCCCTCGCCACCGTGGTCGCCGCGACCACCCTGATCATGGCGGGGACCTCGGTCGTCAAACTCCTGCCGCCCCGGCGCCGGTTCACCGAGGGCGCAGTCGCCTGGCGCGCGCCTTCGCGCGGCGCCGCGCACGACCGGATCCGGAAGGACGGCACCGCGTGGATCGCGGTGCCGTGACCGACACCCACCACCACGAGAAGGAGAACCCCGCGATGTCCGAGGAAACAGAAGAAACAAGCGGTGGGATCCACCCTCTGGACGACGGCTCCGAAACCGTCGAGGCCCAGCTGCCGGAGGGCTTCGAAATCCCGGCCGACTCCGAGGTGAAGGTCGAAGCGGTCAGTCCGCAGGGCAGGAGCCTGTGGATTCCGCTCCCGTGGATCCCCGTCCCCACACAGCCGCCGCCCCCGCCGGTGACGACGACGCGTCCGCCCGTGACCACGACTCCGCCTCCCGTGACCACCACCCCGCCCCCCGTCACCACCACGCCCCCGCCCCTCACCGCCACCATCGCGGAACGTACCCCGCAATCGGGCGCTCCGGGCTCCCAGGTGATCGCCTCGGTGCTGGTGACGAACACCGGGGCCACCCGGATCGGCGTCCAGAACGTGGTGCTCACCGCCCCGGCGGGCACGCGGCTCGCCAACGGATACCTGGGCACCTGGCGGGATTCGGAAGGAGACCTCAGCTACCCGGGCACGCTCGCCCCGGGCGGGAACACGTCGACGTGCTCCGGCGTGCCGGTGAACCTCGACCCCGGTGAGTGGGTCGTCTTCTACACCGCCGTCATCATCGACCCGGGTGCCGCGCCCGGTCCCGCGCCCGTCACCTTCGCCATCGGATCACCCGCCTTCGCCACCGGCACCGGTGGTGTCATCGTCGCCTGACCCCGTCTGGCCCCGGAACCGCCGGCGCCCACTCCACAGGCGTGGAGTGGGCGCCGTACTCCGACACCTCACCGGAAAGGGCACGTTGAGCTCCGCAGAACACAACGACCCCGAACCCGTCATGGTGGCCTACCGCCTCCCGGACACCCCGGACATGCCCCTCGTCCCCGCGCCCGCCCAGCGGGACTGGCTGGACCGGACCACCCTCCGCCACGCCTACCGGTGCCTGCCCCTGCGCGTCGCCAACCAGAACGGCTGGTGGATCCTCAACGACAGCACCTTCACCGTGCGCTGGAACGGCGGGGACGCGACGGAGGACCTGACCGTCCGCTACGCCCAGGAGGACGCCCCGGCCCCGGCGATGAGCCACTTCGGCCACGGCATCCTGACCTTCCACCTCCCCTATCTCATCCGGACGCCGCCCGGCTGGAACCTGCTCGTGCGCGGCCCCGCCAACGCCCCCAAGGACGGGGCGCACCCGCTCGAAGGGCTGGTGGAGGCCGACTGGGCCGTCGCCACGTTCACCATGAACTGGAAGATCACCCGGCCCGGCGCCGACATCACCTTCACCGCGGGCGAACCCGTCCTGATGCTCGTGCCCCAGCGGCGCGGGGACCTGGAGAGCCTCCACCCCCGCAGCGCCCCGCTCGCCCGCATGCCGGACGCCGACGACCACCTGGCCTGGAGCCGGAGCCGCATCGAATTCGCCCAGGCGTTCGTGGCCGGCGACCCGGCCGCCGCGGAGGGGTGGCAGCGCCACTACATGAGGGGTACGCACCCGGACGCGGCCCATGCCTTCCCCGACCACCAACGGGTCCTGCGGCTGCGCGGCTTCACGGAGGCCCCCGGCGAGGAGTCCGGCGACCAGCCCGGCGACCACCCCGGCGACGAAGGGACCGCACCATGAGCCGGATCACCGTCGGCATGGCGACCTACGACGACTACGACGGCGTGTACTTCACCCTCCAGGCGCTCCGCCTGTCCCACGCCCCGGAACTGGCCGACGCGCAGTTCGTCGTGGTGGACAACAACCCGTCCGGGCCGGTCGCGCCCGCGCTGCGCGCCCTCGCCGACCGCATACCGGGCTACCGCTACCTGCCCTTCGGGCAGTACGCGAGCACCGCCGTCCGGGACCTCGTCTTCCGGGTGGCGGAGTCACCCGTCACCCTGTGCCTGGACTCCCACGTCCTGCTCGCCCCGGGGGCCGTACGCGCGGTGCTCGACCACTTCGAGCAGCGCCCGGACAGCCGCGACCTGCTCCAAGGGCCCATGATCGCCGACGGGTTGGACGACAGCCGCGAGCCGCCGTCCACCCATCTGGACCCCGAGTGGGGCAGCGGCATGTTCGGCGTGTGGCGGACCGACCCGCGCGGCGCCGACCCCCGGGGGAAGCCGTTCGAGGTGGGCATGCAGGGGCTCGGTCTGTTCGCCTGCCGCACCGATGCCTGGCCCGGCATCAACCCGCGCTTCCGCGCCCACGGCGGGGAGGAGGGGTACCTCCACGAGAAGGTCCGGCGCGGCGGCGGCCGCGTGCTGTGCCACCCGGGCGTCCGCTGGCTGCACCGCTTCACCCGGCCGCAGGGGCCGGCCTTCCCGCTCACCCTGCTCGAACGCGTCCGCAACTACCTCATCGGCCACCGCGAACTCGGCCTCACCACCGACGGTCTGACGGAACATCTGCGTGGCCTGGTCGGCGACGAGCACACGCGGAACGTGCTCGACCGGGCGCGGAGCCAGCTCGACAGCCCCCTCGCCGACTTCGACGCCGTCGTCTGCCTGCTCGCCGACGGCTCCCGCGAGACCTGGTCCCGCGCCCGGCAGGCCCTCGAAGACCTCGACATCGACTGGCTCGCGGAATGGCTCGTGCCCGCCGACACGGGCAACGACCGCGAGGCGGCCCTCCGCCAGATCGCGACGGACGCCGTCACCAGGGGCCTCGACAGGGTGCTGGTCCTCGACGCGTCCTCCCTGTGCGAGCCGGGGTCCGTCGAGAACCTACGCCGGTCCGTCCGCGCGCTGCGAACCGTCACTTGGTCCGTCCGGCCTCTGGGCCCCTCGGCTCTCGCGGTACGGCGGGGGGCCTTCGACCCGATCGGGCGAGGTGATCCCGCGGCACTGGAGGCGGTCGGACCGTGGCTTCGCGGCGGCTGGTGAGAGAGGGGGAGGCGGGGGGTACGGCGGGGCCGTGCTGCTCACCGGTGTCGCTGGATCGCAATATGCAACCGGTTGGTCGCGATGCGAGTCGGTCGCGCCGGGCTTCCCGGTGGGACATGCTGCCGGCGGGCCGCGTCCCGGGGCGGCGTTCCAGGCATTGCGCGTTTGATCAGGCCAAGGCGGCGGCCTCCTGCGTTGCAGCGTCCCCAACTGTCGGCCTTTGGTGGGGGCTGGGGCGCCGACAGTGTCTACCGCCCGGCACGTACCAGAAGCGTGCCGCCGTTCTTCCCTTCCGGGGGGTCGATGACCTCGGCCGTGATGTTCGTGAAGCCCACCGCTGCCAGCCGGACGGCCCACTCCGCCCCCGTGTAGTCCCAGCGTGAGACGGCGCGCGCCTCGCGGAGCACGGCTCCTGGTTCCTGTCCGGGGCGGGGTGGCTTGTGGGAAAAGGCGAACGTTCCCCCTGGAGTCAGGCTTTCTCGTACCAGGGGCAGGAGTGTGGTCGGGTCGGTGAACCAGACGGGTCCGAAGATGGACACCACCACATCGAAAGCCCGGGGGCGGCCCGCCAGGAATGCCGTCACTTCGGCCGTGTGGAAGGTGAGGCCGGGGAGGTCTCCCCACCGGTCGCGCGCCTTGGCGGTCCGTGTCGGCGAGAGGTCCACGCCGACGCATTCAGCGCCGAGGGTGGCGAGATGGGCGAGGTTGCAGCCGGTACCGCATCCGAGCTCGAGCACTCGGCGGCCTTTCACGGGGCCGAGCAGGGATTCGTCGGGGCCGTGATCCGGGTACTGGGTCCAGTTCAACCACGTTGAATCCCCGGCGGCGTTCAGGGCCCTTCTGGGCGCTCTGCCTGCCGCGTACCGCTCCCATGCTGCGGTGACTGCTTCCATGCGGTTCCTCTCACGGGCGATGGCCCCTCCAGGCTCGAAGGGGCCATCGGTCTCGCTGCTACTTGCCGCCTACCGGGCTATCGCTGCATCCGTCGTGGCACTGGGAACAGTCCGATGCCGTGGCGTTCCACAGTTCGTGGTCGATGTTGAAGCCTGCTGCCTTGATGGCTTGGACGGTTTCCCGGAGGGAGGGCGGTCGGCCGCTCTTCTGCTGGGGGAGGTACGGGACGTGGTGAATGTAGTGTCCGGCGATCGCATGGCAGAACGACGTGTAGTTGATGGTGTCGAGCACGAACGAGTGAAGACCGAGGTCCACGCTCGGGGTGGGCCCCATACGGACGTCGGGGCGCTCGGTGGAGGTGACCAGGTAGGCAATGGTCTGGCCGAAGGTGCGCTCGGCGGTTTCCTGGTCCATTTCGTGGTCGCGCATGATGAGCCGTACTTCGCGCTCCCAGACTTCGGGGGCGACACAGGTTCGAGGTTCCCTGAGCTTGACGGCTGTTGCCACCGTTCTCCCTTTCTCTCGGTGGAGCCGGACGACCGTGAGGCTGACCTTGGGGGTGGTGCGCTTGGGACCCGTCCGGTCGCCGACCGTCATACAGGTGGTCGGGCGAACGCCATCGGCTTTCTTCTTGCCTGCCAGGAAGGCGTCGGCTTGCTGTACGACTGCTTCGGTGACCGTGGGCATGAGAAGACGCTAGAGACCAACAGGCAGCGGGAGCCAAGGTCTTGCGATTTCTTGCGCAGTTTCACCCCAGGGCTTCGATGGCCGCTGTGATCATTGCTCGGGCACGTGCGCCGTAGACGGCCATGCCGGACAGTTCGTGGAACGCCTTGGCGTAGTCGGCGATCTCGCGTGGCTGTACCACGTTGATCTTGGCTGTCAGGTTCTCGACCGCGACCCGTCGGCCATCGAACAAATAGAACGCTTCGAGCGGCCACAGCTTCCGCTGACCTGCGGAGGGAATCACCCCCAGCGATACCGACGCCAGCGGCATCAGCGAGAGAAGGTGCCTGAGTTGGCCGGCCATCGTCTCGGCGTCGCCGATCTGACTTCGGAGGACCCATTCCTCGATCAGGACGGCAAAGCGGTGCCCGCCCTCATATATGAGACGGCTCCGGTCCATCCGGGCTGGTACGGCCTCGGCGACATCGTCGGGGGTCTGATGGAAGTCGGTCATCGACCGCATGAGGGCCGTGGCGTACGCGGGGGTCTGGAAGAAGCCCGGGATCACGTTGGAGACGTAGATCCGGAACAGCGAGGTCTGTTCGTAGCCGCTGATCAGCCGTTCTTGCGCCTGCCGCAGTCCTGTCCGGTGGCTCCTGCGCCATTCGACATACATGGAGTCGGCCGCTCGGGCGGACGCAATCAGGTCGGCTGCTTGTTCCTCCGCCCCGCAGGCGGCACACCAAGCCCGGATGTCGGCATCGGTGGGCGTGGCCTTGCCGTTCTGGATGCGACTCGTCTTGGCCTCGTGCCACCCACATCGGACTGACAGCTCCGCACCTGTGATGCCGACGTCCTTACGGATATCGGCCAACCGGTCGGCGAGAGCTTTCCTTGCCGCCGCGACGCTGGACGATGGGGACGACGATGACATGAGCCGGCAGTCCGATGGTGGCGTGTGGTCAGACCTTGTACTCCTCGTGAGGGATGCCACGCTCCCACACTGCTTCGAACGCCGAGGCGCACAGGCCGACCACAGCCGGGTCCTCGGTCATCTCGAACCGGGGGTCCGCCCAGTCCCCGTCACCCGTGAAGATGTTGAACCGCACGAGACGACCGTCGAACAGCCAGAAGTCGGCTCCCGGCAACGCGATGTCGAGCGCCTTCCGCCTGGGCAGCCAACGGACCTGCTCGCCTGCGGCCAGGTTCACCGAGGTGCTGGCGTGCTCGTATCGGATGTACTCGCTCGCCGGCTCCGAGACGATGCGCGCTCGGCGCATGACCACCCCACGGGCGATCGCATCACGTACCAGCGGCACCCAGCCCGACCAGCCCTCGGAGTCCGGGTCGAGGTCCACTTCGCTAGTGCGCTTCCAGTGCTCGAACTCCTCGGCTTCGCCGGCGACGCCGTAGGTGTCACGCATCTCCAGGTGGACGGCTGTCCGCTGCGCGCTTCTGAGCAGCGTCGGAAAGTCCGGCACGTTCTGCGGCATCGCACGCCTTCCTCAAGATCGGCACCATGCGTGTCGGTAGGGAGATCACTGACTCGTGCGCAGGAATCCCCACCGCGTGGCCGGGTATCCACTCGATGCTGCCGATGACCTCCGTGAGAGCGTCGTCAGCGGTCTCGCCTTGGATGATGATCTTCTGCTGCTCGTGGTGCACCCAGACCGTAGCGGATCCCTCCTCTTTCGTCTCGGGATCCATCCCCATGAAATCTAGTGGCATGGCGATCTCCTGTGTCCACCGGCTTGCGCTCGATTGCATGACCGTCGGCCCTACGCGCTGCCTCGGTCAAGAGGGCGTGCGGTGCTCAGCGGACCGACCCGCCTGATCACGGGGGCTGGGCTGCGGCCTGCACGCTGATCCGCGCCCTCCGGGCGTAGCCCCGTGAGGCGGTGGGTCCTGGCGTTACGGGGTCAGGTCGCCGTTCGTGGTGGCGATGGCGGTGATGAAGGTGGCCCAGGCGGCGGTGGGTGGGGTTATGGCGGGGCCGTGGGGGTTCTTGCTGTCGCGTATGGGCACGATGCCGGGGAATTGACGGTCGGCGACCTCGACGCAGGCGTTTTCGTTGAGGCTGCGGCTGCTCTTGCGCCACACCGCGATCTCGACACAGCCGCCGCTGTCAACGCTGTAGGAGCTCTTGTGCCAAGTCGCTATGGACGGGTGGTCATGCCAAGTGATGGGCACGGGTATTTCTCCTCAAGTGCCTTGCGAATCACCGTGATTGACTCGCTCTGAGTCAGGGCTTCATGCCAAATGTAGTCGTACAAGACTGAATACTCGGCGGCGTCTGCCGCGTTGGTGATGTAGATGCCCTGGGTCAGCCCTGTCCGATAGACGACCCTGCGGCCGCCCTTGAAGGTCATGATCTGGGTCAGGCCGAGATCGGGGGTGAGTACGTTGGCGGCGGATGGAAGCAGCCTCAGTTCGACGTTGGCGCGGGTCATCCTGTCGAGCATGTAGAGAAGCTGGCCCCGCATGAGCTCGGCGTCGCCGACGGGGCGGTCCAGGGCCGACTGGGCAATGACCGCTCTGAACAACGGCGGGTCCGGGCGGTCGAGAACGGCGCGCCTGCGCTGGCGGTACGCCACCTTCTCATCCAGGATTCCGCCGTAGCGGTCCATGCCCAGCTGGAGAATCGCCCGGATGTAGTCGTCGGTTTGCAGCAGCGCGGGCAACGTGCTGGCGAGGTGGTGGATCTCGATGGCCTTCGACTCGTGGGCGAAGTATTTCGCGACCCATTTAGCCGAAGGGTCATCGTTGAGTTGGTCCCATGCCTCGAATAACGTGCCGCCGGCTTCGAGGGCGTGATCCAACGCTTCCGCGACCTCCCGGACGGGAAGTGCGTGGCCGTTCTCGAACTTCGAGATCGCGGTGTTCGACAGCCTGATGGCCTGGCCGAGATCGGCCTGGGACCAGCCCTTGGCTTCCCGGAGGGAGCGGATTACCACTCCGAGCCGGGCGATATGTGACCGCGACGGATCCAGCCGTGTAGGCGCGGGCATAGGTGCAACCCCCATTTGAATCTCCGCAGAGACAAGCCCTCAACCGGCCTGAGCATAGGCGGCCCGGCAGATACTTGGAACCGGAACCGAGAGCCCAACTCCCGGTGTTTGACGCTGTGTTCGAATCTTCAGCGTTGTGATGCCCGCCCTGCGTCGCCGCACACGTATGTTCCCGAGGAGCCACCCCGCCATGCCCGTCTGCCCCGGTACCGCCGTCACCCCCGTAGGACGTCCCGACTCACCCCGACCCGACAGCGACGAGCACATCGGGTCGGTGATCCGCATGATTCTGGGCGCCCCCAGTCACATCTCCCCGCCCGTCGGCACCGTGTCCTCGTCCACCGTCATCCTCCGCGCGTACATCAAGGAGACGGCCGTCGCCGTCCAGACCGCCGCCGGTGCCCTGCCCGCCGAAGACCCGCGCCGAGGGGCCGCCGAGCGGAGTGCGGCGGAAGCGCTGCATCGGGTCACTGCCCTCGGGCCCGGCAGTGGGTTGCGGTCCGCCTTCGACCACGCGCGGGGCCTGGCTCGGGCCGCGCAGGAGCTGCGCGAACACCGAGCGCTGCTGGACGGGGGTCAGCCGTGCTGAACCCCGTCGTCTCCCTGCCGCATTCGAGCGGGCCGCGCAGTGCGCCGCGTCGGTGCGAGGAGTGCCGCCGCCTGGAAGGCGAGGGGCGGCGCGCCCTGCTCGCCGACGAGCTCGACGCGCTGGAGGCCAACAACAGGCGGCACCGCCTGCACTACGTGACCGTTCATCTCCGCCCGAGCGGCTGACTCAGCCTGTCGCCGCAGCCACCAGCCCCCGCGCCACCCGCAGGTCCGGCCGTACCTCCGGGTGCCACTGGACGCCCACGGCGAACGCCGCGCCCTCGTACTCCAGCGCCTCCACCGTGCCGTCCTCCGCGTACGCCGTCGGCAGCAGCCCCTTGCCGAGGCGGTCGACGCTCTGGTGGTGGTGGGTCGCCACGTCGCACGCCTCGGGGATCAGCCGGCCCAGTCGGGTCGACGGCACCGGTTTGATCACGTGGTCGCTGAAGATGCCCACGACGGGGTTGTGGCCCTCGTGGCCGACCATGTCCGGCAGGTGCTGATCGAGCGTGCCCCCGGCCTGGACGTTCATCAGCTGCATGCCCCGGCAGATGCCGAGCACGGGCAGGTCCTGCCGCAACGCCGCGTTGAGCAGGGCGAGTTCCCAGCGGTCGCGTTCCGGGACGGGAGTGCCCGCGCGGGGGTGCGGCTCCTGTCCGTACAGCGCCGGATCGAGGTCGTCGCCGCCCGCGAGGACCAGGCCGTCCAGGCGCCGGACCACCGCGGCGGCCGTCGCGGGGTCGCCGGGCGGCAGCAGCACGGTCATGGCGCCGGCGCCCTGGAAGTGTTCGAGGTAGGTGGTGTGCAGCACGGCCGCCTGAGTGTCCCAGGCGGCACCCCAACGGGCGCGGGCGAGATAGGTGCTGATGCCGATCAGCGGCTGAGTGCTCATGTGCTCCTGGTCCTTTCGACGTGGGTCATTCTCGTGCCAGCTCCGCCTCCGCCGCGGCGAGCGCCGCGAACTCCTCCTCCGGGGCGCTCGCGACCAGCCGGTGCCTGCTGTAGAGGGCGAAGTACGCGGCGGCGACCGCGTACACACCCAGCGCGATCAGCGCGGCCGCCGTGTCCACGAGGAACGTCGCCACCAGGGCCGCGCACGCGAGCACGAAGGCCACCGCCGAGGTCACCACGCCGCCCGGCGTGCGGTACGGCCGCTCCAGCCCCGGCTCGCGGCGGCGCAGCACGACGTGGGAGAGGGACATCAGGGCGTACGAGATCGTGGCGCCGAACACCGCGACGTTGAGCATGCGCGCGCCGTCGCCGGTCGCGGCCGCGAGCGTGAAGCCGAGCGCGCCGGGGACCAGCAGCCCGAGGTAGGGGGCCTTGCGGCGGCTGGTGAGGGAGAGGAGGCGGGGGAGGTAGCCGGCGCGGGAGAGGGCGAAGAGCTGCCGGGATCCGGCGTAGATGAGGGAGAAGAAGGAGGCCACCAGGCCCGCGAGGCCCGCGTAGTTGACGACGCGGCCGAGCGCGGTCGGGTGCCCGTCGCTCTGGAGGGCCGCGACCAGCGGATTGCCCGCGTCCTTCATCGCGTCGGCGCCGCCCGCGCCGGTCGCGGCGAGGAAGGTGCCGAGGGCCAGGACGAGCAGGATGCCCATGGAGGTGGCCATCGCCTTCGGCAGCGAGCGCGCCGGGTCCTTCGTCTCCTCGGCGGCCAGCGGCACGCCCTCGACGCCGAGGAAGAACCACATGCCGAACGGGAACGACGCCCAGATGCCCAGCACCCCGAACGGCAGCCACGACGAGGCGCCGAAGGCGCCGTGGTCGACGGGGATGTCGTGCAGCCGTCCCGCGTCGAAGTCCGTGAACGCCCCCACCGCGAAGATCAGCAGCGCGGCGACCGCTATCCCCGTCACGACGAAGCTGAACTTCAGCGCCTCGCCCACGCCCCACAGGTGGATGCCGATGAAGACGACGAAGCAGGCCAGATAGACCGGCCAGGAGGAGGTGAGCCCGAAGAGGTGCAGCGACTCGACGTAGTCGCCGATGAAGACGGAGATCGCGGCCGGCGCGAGGACGTATTCGATGAGGATCGCCGTGCCGGTGAGGAAGCCGCCCCAGGGGCCCAGCGCGCGGCGCGCGAAGCCGTAGCCGCCACCGGCGGTGGGGAGCACGGAGGCGAGCTCCGCCAGCGCGAAGACCATGCACGTGTACATGAGGCCCATGAGCGCGGCCGCGACGGCGAGCCCGCCGAAACCGCCGTGCGCCAGGCCGAAGTTCCAGCCGGAGTAGTCGCCGGAGACGACGTAGGCGACGCCGAGCCCGGTGAGGAGGAGGGGGCCGGCGGTGCCTCTGCGCAGGGTGCGCTTTTCCATGTAGGCGGTGGGGGTTGGGTGGGCGGTGGGTGGGGCGGGGGGTGTCTCCGTACGATCGGACATGGCCGCTCCTGCCCTTGGTGGGGGGTAAAGGTTTTGCCGCATACCTTTGCTGTCGCGTGGCGGGTATGGCAACCCTCTTGCGTAAAAGGCTGGTTACGGGCTTCCGGGCGGTGTCGCCTGCGGCGGGCTTGCTCCCCAGCCCCGCCCCTTCCCGAAACTGGGGGAGACCCCCAGACCCCCAGCGCCCTGCGGGCGCGTCCTCAAACGCCGGACGGGCTGAATTGCGCGGACCATAGCCGGCACATTCAGCCCGTCCGGCGTTTGAGGACAGGGGGTCTGGGGGCTTGCCCCCAGTTCGGGAAGGGGCGGGTAGGGGAAAAAGCCCGCCGCAGGCGCGCCGGTCCGGGGCCGCGCCCCGGCTACGACAGGAACCCCCGCAACAACGCCGCCGTCCCGCAGCAATGTTCGCGCATCACCTCGCGCGCCGCCTCCGCCTCGCCGGACAGGATCGCCTCGACCAGCGCCGTGTGCTGAAGCTGGGAGTGTTCGAGGTTGCGGACCAGCAGCGGGATGCGGTCGAGCAGGTCGTTGACCGTCGCCCGTACCGCCGCGTACTGCGCGGCGAGCGTCGGGGAGCCCGAGAGTTCCGCCAGGGTCAGGTGGAAGAGCGTGTCGAGGCGGCGGTATTCGCTCAGGGGCGCGTCGTGTGTGGCATCGAGGGCCGCCCGTAGCCGGGCGGCCTGTTCCTCGTCCAGGCCGTGGGCCGCGCACAGGCCCGCCGCGCCCGTCTCCAGCACCTCGCGGAAGCGCAGGGTGTCCTCGACGTCGACCTCCACCTGCGGCAGGGCCGCCGTGCGGGCGCGTACGAACGTCCCCCCGTACCGCCCGCGCCGGCTCTCCACCATGCCCTGCTCCTGAAGCACCTTCAGTACCTCGCGCAGCGTGACCCGGCTGATCCGCAGCCGCTCGGCCAACTCGCGTTCGGAGGGAAGCCGTTCCCCCTCCGGCACCAGCCCCAGGCGGACGATCTGGAGTATCTGCTCCAGCGCCTCCTCGAAACCGCTGCCCGCGCGGACCGGCCGCAGCACCGGCGCCAGCCGGTCCGCCGAACTCCCGTCCATGGACCCCCCTTCCCAATCAATGGTCTACCGGCCTACCTTAAGACCTCCCGGTCGGACCGACAGGAGGCAACACCGTGGCAGACCGCACGCCCCCGCTCGCCGTCGAGGAGCTGCGCAGGCTCGTGGACGCCGGGGAGATCGACACCGTCGTCCTCGCCTTCACCGACATGCAGGGAAGGCTCCAGGGCAAGCGGTTCGCCGCCCCGTACTTCCTCCAGCAGGTCCTCGACCACGGCACCGAGGGCTGCAACTACCTCCTCGCCGTGGACGTCGACCTCAACACCGTGCCCGGCTACGCCATGTCGTCGTGGGAGCGCGGCTACGGCGACTTCGCCATGCACGCCGACACCGCCACCCTGCGCCGCGCCCCCTGGCACCCCGGCACCGCGCTCGTCACCGCCGACCTCGCCTGGCACGACGGCTCGCCCGTCCTCGCCTCCCCGCGGCAGATCCTGCGCGGCCAGCTCGACCGGCTCGCCGAGCACGGCTGGAGCGCGTACGCGGGCACCGAGCTGGAGTTCATGGTCTTCAAGGACACCTACGAGGAGGCCTGGGGCCGCGCCTACCGCGGCATGACCCCCGCCAACCAGTACAACGGCGACTACTCCGTCCTCGGCACCGGCCGCGTCGAACCGCTGCTGCGCCGCATCCGCAACGAGATGGCCGGCGCCGGGCTCACCGTGGAGTCCGCCAAGGGCGAGTGCAATCTCGGCCAGCACGAGATCGTGTTCGTCTACGACGAGGCGCTCACCACCTGCGACCAGCACTCCGTCTACAAGACGGGCGCCAAGGAGATCGCCGCCCAGGAGGGCATGGCGCTCACCTTCATGGCGAAGTACGACGAGCGCGAGGGCAATTCCTGCCACATCCACCTCTCGCTGCGCGACGAGGCCGGGCGGCCCGTGCTCGCCGATGACGACGGCCCGTACGGCATGTCGAGAACGATGCGGCACTTCCTCGCCGGACAGCTCGCCGCGCTGCGGGACTTCACCCTCCTCTACGCGCCGAACATCAACTCCTACAAGCGCTTCCGCCCCGGCTCCTTCGCCCCCACCGCCGTCGCCTGGGGACCGGACAACCGCACCTGCGCCCTGCGCGTCGTCGGCCACGGCCCCTCGCACCGCTTCGAGAACCGCCTGCCCGGCGGCGACGTGAACCCTTACCTCGCCGTCGCGGGCATGGTCGCCGCCGGCCTCCACGGCATCGAGCAGGAGCTGGAACTGCCCGAGCCCTGTACGGGCAACGCCTACGCCGCCGACGCCGCCCACGTGCCGACGACGCTGCGCGAGGCGGCGGACCTGTGGGAGGCGAGCCCCATAGCGCGGGCCGCCTTCGGCGACGAAGTCGTCGAGCACTACCTCCACATGGCACGCGTCGAGCAGCAGGCGTACGACGCGGCTGTCACGGACTGGGAGCGGTTCCGTTCCTTCGAGCGCATGTAAGGACATCGCGTTGCACGAGATCATCAACCCCGCGACCGAAGAGACCGTCGCCACCGTCCCCGCCTCCACACCGCGTGACGTCGACGCCGCCGTCACGCGGGCCGCGCGGGCGCAGGCAGGCTGGTCGGCCCTCGCCCCCGGAGACCGCGCCCGCCACCTGCGCCGCTTCGCCGCCACGGTCGACGCCCACTTGGAGGAGCTGGCCCTGCTGGAGGTCCGCGAGGCCGGGCACCCCATCGGCAACGCCCGCTGGGAGGCGGGCAACGCCCGCGACCTGCTCGACTACGCGGCCTCCGGCGTCGAACGCCTCACCGGCAGCCAGATCCCCGTCGCCGGGGGCCTGAACGTCACCTTCCACGAACCGCTCGGCGTCGTCGCCGTCATCGCCCCGTGGAACTTCCCCATGCCCATCGCCGCCTGGGGCCTCGCCCCCGCGCTCGCGGCGGGCAACGCCGTCCTCCTCAAGCCCGCCGAGACCACCCCGCTCACCGCGCTCCGGCTCGCCGAACTCGCCCTGGAATCGGGCCTTCCCGAGGGCCTCTTCCAGGTGCTCCCCGGCGACGGGCCCGTCGCGGGCAACGCGCTGGTCGAGCACCCCGGCGTCGCCAAGGTCGTCTTCACCGGCTCCACCGCCGTCGGCAAGCAGATCATGGCCAAGTGCGCCGCCGGCGTGAAGCGCGTGACCCTCGAACTCGGCGGCAAGAGCCCCAACATCGTCTTCGCCGACGCCGACATCGAGCGCGCCGCCGCGGCCGCCCCCGGCTCCTTCCTCGACAACACCGGCCAGGACTGCTGCGCCCGCAGCCGCATCCTCGTCCAGCGCGGTGTCTACGACCGCTTCATGGAACTGCTGGAGCCCGCCGTGCTCGCCTTCACCGTGGGCGACCCGACGGACCCCGCCACGCAGATGGGCCCGCTGATCTCCGCCGTGCACCGGGAGCGCGTACGGTCCTACGTCCGCGAGGACGCCCCGGCCGCCATCCGCGGCGAGGCCCCCGCGGGCAAGGGCTTCTGGTATCCCGCCACCGTGCTGGAGTCCGCGCCGGACGACCGCCTGGCCGCGGAGGAGATCTTCGGCCCGGTCGCCGTCGTCATCCCCTTCGAGGACGAGGCCGACGCCGTACGGATCGCCAACGCCACCGACTACGGGCTCTCCGGGTCCATCTGGACCCGCGACGTCGGCCGGGCGATCCGCGTCTCCCGCGCCGTCGCGGCGGGCAACCTCTCCGTCAACTCCCACAGCAGCGTGCGGTACTGGACGCCGTTCGGGGGATTCAAGCAGTCCGGCCTGGGCCGCGAGCTCGGCCCCGGCGCCCTCGCGGCGTTCACCGAGACCAAGAACGTGTTCATCAGCACCGAGGAGACCAAGTGACCGACCAGAACCCCGTCTGCCGCCGCCTCGTCGGACGCACGGCCGTGATCACCGGAGCCGGCAGCGGCATCGGCCTGGCCACCGCTCGGCGGCTCGCCTCCGAGGGCGCGCACGTCGTCTGCGCGGACATCTCCGAGAGCGCGGGCAAGGCCGCCGCCGAGGAGGTCGGCGGGCTCTTCGTGCAGGTCGACGTCACCGACCCCGAGCAGGTCGAGGCGCTCTTCAGGACCGCGTACGACACCTACGGCTCGGTCGACGTCGCCTTCAACAACGCCGGGATCTCCCCGCCCGACGACGACTCCATCCTCACCACCGGGCTCGACGCCTGGAAGCGCGTCCAGGAGGTCAACCTCACCTCCGTCTATCTCTGCTGCAAGGCCGCGCTGCCCTATATGCAGCGGCAGGGCAAGGGCTCCATCATCAACACCGCCTCCTTCGTGGCCGTGATGGGCGCCGCCACCTCGCAGATCAGCTACACCGCCTCCAAGGGCGGCGTGCTCGCCATGTCCCGCGAGCTGGGCGTGCAGTTCGCCCGCGAGGGCATCCGCGTCAACGCCCTGTGCCCGGGGCCGGTGAACACCCCGCTGCTGAAGGAGCTCTTCGCCAAGGACCCGGAGCGCGCCGCCCGCCGGCTGGTGCACGTGCCCGTGGGCCGGTTCGCCGAGCCCGAGGAGATCGCCGCCGCCGTCGCCTTCCTCGCCAGCGACGACTCCTCCTTCGTCAACGCCGCCGAGTTCCTCGTGGACGGCGGCATCGCGGGGGCCTATGTAACGCCGCTGTAAAGTCCATGATCGAACGACGGGGCCGGGCCGCTCTTCCCGCGGTCCGGTCCCGTCGCGTGTCCTGCCCCCACGTACGTAAGAGAACGCATGCGCAAGAAGCCCGCCATCGTCGTCGGCCTCCTGGCCGCCGCGGCCCTCGTCTCCTCGGTGCCCGCCCAGGCCGCGCCCGCCCACGCGGGCCGCCCGGCCGCGAAGTGCCCCCAGCTCTCCACGGAGCTCACCTGGTTCGGCGACAACCGCGCCAAGCTCCAGAAGATGATCGACGAGCGGGGCACCTGCTCCGGCAAGGGCGGCCCCCGCCCCGTCGCCGCCTTCGACTGGGACAACACCGTCGTCAAGAACGACATCACCGACGCCACGCTCGCCTGGGCCCTGAACCACGACAAGATCCTGCGGCCCAAGAGCTGGCGCGACACCTCCGCGTGGCTGACCCCGGCCGCCGACCGCGCCCTGACCAAGGCGTGCGGCACCGCCGTGCCCGCCGGCCGCCCGCTGCCCACCTCGAAGAACACCGCCTGCGCCGACGAGATCTTCGAGATCCGCGAGAAGTCGCAGACCATGGGCGGCGAGACCGCCTTCGCGGGCGAGTGGAACCACCGCCGCACCGTGCCCGCCTACGCCTGGATACCCCAGCTCTTCGCCGGCCGGACCCCCGCCACCCTCACCGCGTACGCCAGGCAGGCACGCGCCGAGCAGCTCGCCGCGCCCGTCGGCCGCAAGCAGACCGTGGGCACGCACAGCATCGCCGGCTACATCCGCTACTACGACCAGCAGAAGGACCTGATCCGCACGCTCAAGGCCGCGGGCTTCGACGTCTACATCGTCTCCGCCTCCTCCGAGCCGATCGCCGAGGCATGGTCGGGCGGCGTCGGTCTCGACCGTGAGCACACCATCGGCATCCGCAACGTCCTCGACCGCCACGGCCGACTCACCACCGGCATCAAGGGCTGCGGCGGCGTCGCGGACGGCCCCGGCGGGGCCCTGCCGTACATGGACGGCAAGCGCTGCATGATCAACCAGGAGATCTTCAAGATCAAGGGCGCGGCCGCCTGGAAGCAGCAGGACCCGGCGCACCGCATCGCCCTCGGCGCGGGCGACGCGGACACCGACGTGACCTTCGTGAACGACGCCACCGGCGCCCACGTCGCGATCAACCGCAACAAGGCCGAGCTGATGTGCCGCGCCTTCGACGACGCGGACGGCCGCTGGGTCGCCAACCCGATGTTCATCGACCCGATGCCGCGCAAGTCAGGCACCTACCCCTGCGCCACCACCGGCGCCACGAACGCCGACGGCAGCCACGCGCCTGTGCGGCGGGCGGATGGATCGGTCATTCCGGATCAGGCGGATCTGGCGTCCTAGCCGACGGCTGGTCGTGGCGGGGCTTTGTTCCCCAGTCCCGCCCCTTCCCGGCTGCGTCTGATGCGCGGCTCCGCCGCGGCCGGGGCTCCGCCCCGGACCCGTGCCCGGGTGCGGGCCGGGGGCTTTGTTCCCCAGTCCCGCCCCTTCCCGAGACCGGGGAGACCCCGGACCCCAACCCGGCTTCGCCGAGTGTCCTCAAACGCCGGACGGGCTGAATTGCGCACTCACATCAGCCAAAATCAGCCGGTCCGGCGATTGAGGCCGCGCCCGCAGGGCGCTCTCCGCCGTAGGCGGCAACGGACCCGCAGCCGGGGGTCTGGGGCGCGAGCCCCAGTTTCGGGAAGGGGCGGGACTGGGGAAAAACAGCAGGCCGCCGCGGTCACAGGAACGTGCGGCCCTCGCCCCGATACGTCGGGACCGTCCCCGTGATCCGGTCGCCGTCGATCAGGCTCAGCACGTCGAAGCGCTCGCACAGCTCGCCCGCCTTCGCGTGACGGAACCACACCTTGTCGCCCACCAGCAGGTCGTCGGCCGGGTGACCGAGCAACGGCGTCTGCACCTCGCCCGCGCCCTCGCGCGCGTCGAGGCGCAGGCCGGCCGGGAGATGGGGCACGGGCAGCCGGTCGCGGCCCGCCGCGCCCGACGCCACGTAGCCGCCACCGGCCACGGTCACCACACCCACCCCCGGCCGCCGCACCACCGGCAGCGCGAACAGCGCCGCCGGGCGGCCCCGGAACGAGCTGTAGTGGTCGAAAAGCCCCGGTACGAACAGCCCCGAGCCCGCGGCCACCTCCGTCACCGCGTCCTCCGCCACCGTGGACTCCACGCTCCCCGTGCCACCGCCGTTGACGAACTCCAGCTCCGCCACCGCCCGTACGGCCCGCACCGCCTCCGCCCGGCGCGCCGCGAGCTGCTCGCGGGCCACCGACTGCATCAGCCGCACCGCCCGGGACCGCAGCGGCCGGCCCGCCACCGCGTCGCCCACGCCCGCCACGTGCGCCTCGTACGCCATCAGCCCCACCAGCCGGAAGCCGGGCCGCCGGTCGATCGCCCGCGCCACCTCCGCCAGCCGCACCGGATCGCGCAACGGCGAACGCAGCGCGCCGATCCGCACCCGGCCGCCCAGCAGCCGCAGCGACGTGTCCATCTCCAGACAGACCCGGACCTCCTCGGACCGCCCGTTTCCGGCACGCGCCGCGTCGATCAGCGCGAGCTGCGCCGGATCGTCCACCACCACCGTGACCGCGGCCGCCAGCTTGGGATCCGACGTCAGCTCGGCGAAGCCCGCCCGGTCCGCCGACGGATAAGCCAGCAGGACGTCCGGGAACCCCGACCGCGCCAGCCACAGCGACTCCGTGAGCGAATAGCTCATCACCCCCGAGAACCCCTCGCGCGCCAGCACCCGCTCCAACAGGGCCCGGCAGCGCACCGACTTGCTCGCCACCCGCACCGGCTTGCCGCCCGCCCGGCGCACGAGATCCCGGGCGTTGGCGTCGAAGGCCCGGAGGTCGACCACCGCCAACGGCGCGTCGAGAGTGGCGGTGGCCCGGTCGTAACGGGCCCGATCGGCGGGGGAACCGGCGATACGAGGCGACATGCGCGCAGCTTGCCAGAGGGAGTTCGCCCCTGAACAGGGGCCGGACGACGGCGATGGCCGAGCCCGCCGCCCGCCCCGTAGAGTGACGGGGCGTCCGGACAGGAACCGGCGAGCGGGCTCGCGAGGGGGAGAGGGCAGGTTGACTACGGAAGCGGAGCCGCCGCCGACAGGGGTGCGCCCGAATCCCACCTTGAACGAGCTCCCCGTACGTTCCAGGCCCGGCGGGGGACCGGCACCGTCCGTGCCCCGGCCCCGCCTGCCGTACCCACCGTGCCCGGCCACGCCGCCGCCGGTCCCGCCCGGCCCGCCGCCGGCCGGAGGCGCGGAGCCGCGCGGGGCGTCCGCCCGCAGGACGGCCGCGACCGCCGCCTGCCTGGTCCTCGGCATCGGCCTCATCGTCGGCGCGGTGGCCGGGAGTTGGCTCACCGGCACATCGGGACGGCAGTCCGCCGCGGAGCGCGCCTTCGAGCACGGCCGCGCCCTCTGGCACACCGTGCCCGTCGACAGCCTCTTCCCCCGCAGGCTCCACGCGGACTTCGCGGGCCCCGGGGGAGCGGCCCGCGACTGGACCCGCCTGGGCGTCGCGCCGGAGAGCGACTGCGCGGGCGCCTTCGACAGCCTCCTCGCCAAGGCACTCGCACCCGTGGGCTGCGAACGGCTGCTCCGCGCCACGTACGCCGACGCGACCGCGACCCGCGTCACCACCGTCGGCCTCCTGGTCACCGCCACCGACCGCACCGGCATGCGCGCCCTGCGCAAGCGCTTCTCCGACGAACGGCTCGACGGGCGCGCCGACCTGATGCCGCGCCCGTACGCGCCCGGGGGTACCGCCGCCGGACACTTCGGCGACGCGCAGCGCGCGAGCTGGCGCATCAGTGTCCTGACCGACCTGCCCGCCGTCGTCTACACCGTGTCCGGCTTCGCGGACGCCCGCACGGGCACGCCTCCGCAGCCGGCCGCGGAGGCGGTCGCTCCGGGAGCCACCACGGCCCCGGCCCAGTCGGGCCTGGGTCACGACGCGATGGCGCTGGCGGACCTCGTGGAACGCGAGCTGCACCAGGCGGCGCGTGGCGGCGCGGGCAAGGGGGGCCGCAAGTGAGGGAGTTCGCCCGTGCCGCGGGCTGCCGTCTCACCGCGGCCTTCACCGTCGCCGTCGCCTGCGCCCTGCTGCCCGCCGCGCCCGCGCGGGCCGACGCGATACGCGCGCAGGAATGGGCCCTCGACGCCCTGCACACCGAGGACGCGTGGCGGACCACCAAGGGCGCCGGGGTGACCGTGGCCGTCCTCGACACCGGGGTCGACGACGGGCACCCCGACCTCCGGGGGCAGGTGCTGCCGGGCAAGGATCTCGTCGGCTTCGGCGCCGGGCCCGGCGACCGCGCCTGGGCGCGGCACGGCACCGCGATGGCCGGCATCATCGCCGGCCGCGGGCACGGTGACGACGGCTCCGACGGTGTGCTCGGCATCGCGCCCGAGGCGAGGATCCTGCCGGTCCGGGTGATCCTTGAGGACGGCGACCCGGCCCGGCCCAAGGCGCGCGGCGCCCGCGGCAGCGCCCTCGCGGACGGCATCCGCTGGGCCGCGGACCACGGCGCCGACGTGATCAATCTGTCCCTGGGCGACGACAGCGCCACCGCGCACCCCGAACCGCGCGAGGACGCCGCCGTGCAGTACGCGCTGAGCAAGGGCGCCGTGGTGGTCGCCTCGGCCGGCAACGACGGCGAACAGGGCGACCACGTCTCCTACCCCGCCGCCTACCCCGGGGTGATCGCGGTCACCGCCGTCGACCGCTACGGCGGGCGCGCCGCGTTCTCCACCCGGCGCTGGTACGCCGCCGTCTGCGCGCCCGGCGTCGACGTGGTGATCGCCGATCCCGACCGCCGCTACTACGAGGGGTGGGGCACGAGCGCGGCCTCCGCCTTCGTCTCCGGGGCGGTCGCTCTCGTACGCGCCGCACACCCCGGCCTGACCCCGGCCCAGGTCCGCGAACTGATCGTGGACACGGCGAGCGGGGGCCCGCCGGGCGGGCGCGACGACGCGCGCGGCGCGGGCCTCGTGGACCCGGCTGCGGCGATCGCGCGGGGCGCGCGCGTGTCTTCGCTGCGGACGCAGGCCGAGCCGCCGCGCTTCTTCGGGCCGTCGGCTTCCGCGCCGCCGGCTGAGCGGGGGTCGTTGCTGGATCCGGTGCCGTTGGGGGTGGCGGGGATGGGGGTGCTCTTGCTGGTGGTGGCGGGGGGATTGTGGCGGCGCGGGGTTTAGTGGGCGGCGGGTTTGTTCCCCAGCCCCGCCCCTTCCCGGCTGCGTCTGATGTGCGGCTCCGCCGCGTGGGGGGGGGAGACCCCGGACCCCAACGCGGCTGCGCCGCGTGTCCTCAAACGCCGGACGGGCTGGATGTGCGGACCGTAGTCCGCAATCCTGCGGCCCGCAGGCTACGAACTCACGTTCCGTGAAATTCAGCCCGTCCGGCGTTTGAGGACACCGCGCGTCAGCGCGGTCCGGGGTCTGGGGCGAAGCCCCAGTTTCGGGAAGGGGCGGGGTAGGGGAACAAAGCCCGCCGCAGGCGGCAACGGACCCGCAGCCGGGGGGCTGGGGCGCGTGCCCCGGTCCGGGGACGGGCGGGGTAGGGGAAAGACACCCCCGCGCCCCCCGATAGGCTCACCGCCGTGTCCCTCAAGAACATCCCCGACCCCGGTTTCGCCGACGACAACGGCTCCGCCGACCCCGCCCTGACCGCCGCGCTCGCGGCCTGGGCGGAGGATCCAGCCGCCGAGCCGGACGTGCTGGCCGCCCTGACGGGAGCCCGTCTCCTCGTGCCCGTCGTCGCCGTGCTCGGCGAGGTGGAGACCGGTCCGGACGGGCTGAGGCGCGAGAAGACCAGCGACATGGCCGTGCCGACCCTCCAGGCCCCCGGCGGCCGCAAGGCGCTGCCCGCGTTCACCTCGCTGGAGTCGCTGGCCCGGTGGCGCGCGGACGCCCGCCCCGTGGCCGTACCCCTGCACCAGGCGCTCCAGGCGGCCGCGCACGAGAAGGCGGACACGGTCGTCATCGACCTCGCCGGCCCGGTGCCGTACCAGCTGACCGGGCCCGCCCTGCTCGCCCTCGCCGAGGGGCGGCAGAGTGCGGACCCGCTGGCGGACCCGTCGGTCACAAAGGCCCTGCGGGCGGTCCTGGCTGGGCGGCCGGGCGTGCTGCGCGCCCACCTCGCCCCGGCGGCGGACGCGGACGGGACGCTGGCGCTGGCCCTGGTCCCGGGTGCGGAGCCGGCCGAGGTCGTCCAGCAGGTCGCACAGGCGCTGGCCGCCGACGAGGTGCTGCGCGCGCGGCTCGTACGCGGCCTGGACCTGGCCCTGCTGCCGCCGGGCGCCGAGGTACCGGGGGAGCCCCTCTTCACGCGCTGAGTCCCACCGCCGAGCTCACCGGCCCCAACAGGCGACTCGTCCTGGATCGTCCGACAATGCGAAGACAGTCCACGATCCTCTGGAGGACGCCATGGACGCCGTCAAGCTGGGGTCGGTGACGCTCGATCCCGTGCAGACGAGAACCGTCGCGGCCGAATTCATCGGCACCGCGCTGCTGGTTTTCTTCGCTGTCGGGTCGGCGGTTCTCGCGGCCGACTACATCGGCGTGCTCGGTATCGCGCTGGCCTTCGGATTCACCCTGCTGGCCCTGGCGTACGCGCTGGGCCCGATCTCGGGCTGCCACGTGAATCCGGCGGTGACGCTCGGCCTGCTGGTGGAGGGCCGCATCACGCTGCGTACGGCCATCGAGTACTGGATCGCCCAGCTGGTCGGCGGCATCGTGGGCGCCGCGGTGCTGTTCCTGCTGGCCAAGCAGGTGCCGGGGCTCAAGACCCACGGCGCCTTCGGCAGCAACGGCTTCGGGGACCGCTCGGCCGTGCACCTGAACACCGGTGGCGCGTTCCTCGCGGAGGTCGTCCTGACCTTCCTGCTGGTCTTCGTCTATCTGGCGGTGACGCACAAGATCGCCGTGATCGGCTTCGACGGGCTCCCCATCGGCCTGGCCCTCGCGGTGATCCACCTGATCGGCATCCCGCTGACGGGCACGTCCGTGAACCCGGCCCGCAGCCTCGGCCCGGCGCTCTTCGCGGGCGGCGGCGCGCTCTCCCAGCTGTGGCTGTTCATCGTCGCCCCGCTGATCGGCGGCGCGCTGGCGGCCCTCGCGCACCAGGTCACCCACCCCCGGCAGGGGCCCGCGAACCTGGCGGACGAGCTGACGAAGACGCCCTACCCGGACACCGCCGCCCGCGCCGGGACGGTGCCCCCGCCGGACACCGACCCCGGCCCGAACACGCCGCCGAGCCCCGGCGCGGGACCGGGCACGGGCCCCGGCGCCGGCCTCTGACGGGCGCGGCGGAGACGGCCGGAGCTCAGCCGAAGACGGGGCCGGTGAACTTCTCGCCCGGCCCCTTGCCCGGCTCGTCCGGCACGAGGGACGCCTCGCGGAAGGCGAGCTGGAGCGACTTCAGACCGTCGCGCAGCGGGCCCGCGTGGAAGTTGCTGATCTCGGTGGAGCCCGCGGTGACCAGGCCGGCGAGCGCGGTGATCAGCTTGCGGGCCTCGTCCAGGTCCTTGTGCCGGTCGCCCTCCTCGGCGAGGCCGAGGTTGACCGCCGCCGCGCTCATCAGGTGCACCGCGACCGTGGTGATCACCTCGACCGCGGGCACGTCCGCGATGTCACGGGTCATGCTGTCGAAGTCCGGCGCGTCCTGGGCGGGGGCCGGCGTGGACTCGGGGGTGGCGTCGCTCATCGTTGCTCTTCCGCTTGTATGGGGTCTCCCGGCGCGCGCGGGCGGCGGGACGCCGACCAGCCTAGGCCGTGCCCGCCCGGCCGGGCCGCCGGGCCCTCCCGGTCCCCGGCCCGGCGCGCACGGGTGGGGCCCCGCCCGTGGCACTGGTATGCTGGACAACGACCGGCTGGTCACTAGCGTGCCCGGCCCACAAGTGGAGGCTCCGACTCTCCCACCTGACCGACTCCCGGGTCGGCAGGTCTCCGGTCAGGCGGTGCCCATCGTTCCGTACGGACGATGGAGCTGCCCGATAGATGCGCCCCGCGGCTCGCCGTGGCGGTGTTCCGGTTTCATGGAGCCCCGCCTGTGTCCCGTTCGGGGCATTTTTCATGTGTCCGGCGCGGTTGGTCTTACGAAAAGACGTTACGTGGCTGTCCGCCAGGCGGCCACGTGGTGCTACCGAGGAGGATCCATCAGCGCCGAGCCCCGCATCAACGACCGGATTCGAGTCCCCGAGGTGCGACTTGTCGGTCCCAGTGGCGAGCAGGTCGGCATTGTGCCGCTTGCCAAGGCCCTGGAGCTTGCGCAGGAGTACGACCTCGACCTCGTCGAGGTGGCGGCGAACGCCCGCCCGCCGGTCTGCAAGCTCATGG
Organism: Streptomyces sp. NPDC001407; assembly: GCF_042895325.1. Taxonomy (NCBI): domain Bacteria; kingdom Bacillati; phylum Actinomycetota; class Actinomycetes; order Kitasatosporales; family Streptomycetaceae; genus Streptomyces; species Streptomyces sp. NPDC001407. The sequence goes on along the minus strand of NZ_JBIAWF010000034.1, from coordinate 18,325 downwards.
ACTACGGGAAGTTCAAGTACGAGTCGGCCATGAAGGCCCGTGAGGCGCGCAAGAACCAGGCGCACACGGTCATCAAGGAGATGAAGCTCCGGCCGAAGATCGACCCGCACGACTATGACACCAAGAAGGGTCACGTCGTCCGGTTCCTCAAGCAGGGCGACAAGGTCAAGATCACGATCATGTTCCGTGGTCGCGAGCAGTCCCGGCCGGAGCTCGGCTACCGACTGCTGCAGCGTCTCGCGGAAGACGTCCAGGAGCTCGGTTTCGTCGAGTCGAACCCGAAGCAGGACGGCCGAAACATGATCATGGTCCTCGGTCCGCACAAGAAGAAGACCGAGGCGATGGCCGAAGCCCGCGAGGCGCAGGCCGCTCGCAAGGCGGAGCGCCAGGGTGCTCCCGCCGAGCAGGAGCAGCCCGCCGAGGAGCCCGCAGAGGCGTGATCCGTGGGACCGCGAGGTCCCGAGGAGCACCCCCGGGGCCCGCGGGCCCCGGACAGCAACCGAACACAGCTGACGCTCCCGTGCGCCCGGTTCCGGGCACGGGGGAGCGCCACCGACGAGGAGATACGGCGCGATGCCGAAGAACAAGACGCACTCCGGTGCCAGCAAGCGCTTCAAGATCACTGGCTCCGGCAAGGTCATGCGCGAGCGCGCCGGCAAGCGCCACCTGCTCGAGCACAAGTCGTCCAAGCTGACGCGTCGCCTCACCGGCAACGCCGAGATGGCCCCGGGCGACGCCAAGAAGATCAAGAAGCTTCTCGGCAAGTGACGCTCCGCGCCCCGTCCACACGGGGTGCGCGTCGGACCGGGACCCATTCGAATTCGGGCCGCGTGAGAACGCACCGCGGCCCCGCTACAAGGAGTTAACAAGTGGCACGCGTCAAGCGCGCAGTCAACGCGCACAAGAAGCGTCGGGCGATCCTCGAGGCGGCCAGCGGTTACCGCGGCCAGCGGTCGCGCCTGTACCGCAAGGCCAAGGAGCAGGTCACCCACTCCCTGGTCTACAACTACAACGACCGCAAGAAGCGCAAGGGCGACTTCCGTCAGCTGTGGATCCAGCGCATCAACGCCGCTGCCCGCCAGAACGGCATGACGTACAACCGCCTCATCCAGGGTCTGAAGGCCGCCAACATCGAGGTGGACCGCAAGATCCTGGCCGAGCTCGCGGTCAACGACATGAACGCGTTCGCCGCGCTCGTCGAGGTGGCCCAGAAGGCGCTGCCGGCCGACGTCAACGCCCCGAAGGCCGCCGCCTGATTCTCGGCGCCGTGAGGCAAACGACCGGACCCGCAGGCTTGAAGCCTGCGGGTCCGATCGCGTCCGGGACCGAAAAACCCCTCCGCGGCCGCCGCCCGGCGCGCCCGCCCAGCAACGAAAGTGAGCCCATGGCGGCCCCCGAGCTGACTTCCCTGCGATCGCCCCGTGTCGTCGCGGCCCGTCGGCTGACCAAGCGCAGCTTCCGCGGCAAGGAACGCCGCTTCCTCGCGGAGGGCCCGCAGTCGGTCCGCGAGGCCGTCGAGCACCTCGTCGAGGTGTACGTCACGCCGGACGCCGCCGAGCGGCACGCGGACATCGTGGCCACCGCCCAGGCCGCCGGTGTGCCCGTGCTGATCGCGACGGACGAGGTCATCGCCGCCATGTCCGACACCGTGACCCCGCAGGGCATCGTCGGTCTGTGCCGCTTCCTCGACTCGCCCTTCGAGGAGATCCTCGCCGCCCGGCCCAAGCTGGTCGCCGTCCTCGCGCACGTACGCGACCCCGGCAACGCCGGCACGGTCCTGCGCTGCGCGGACGCCGCGGGTGCCGACGCCGTGGTGCTCACCGACGCCTCCGTGGACCTCTACAACCCCAAGTCCGTACGGGCCTCCGTCGGTTCCCTCTTCCACCTGCCGGTCGCCGTCGGCGTCCCCGTGGAGCAGGCGGTGCGCGGCCTGCGGGACGCCGGGGTGCGGATCCTGGCCGCCGACGGCGCGGGCGAGCGGGACCTGGACGCGGAGCTGGACAAGGGCACCATGGGCGGGCCCACCGCCTGGGTCTTCGGCAACGAGGCCTGGGGTCTGCCCGAGGAGACGCGGGCGCTCGCCGACGAGGTCGTGCGGGTCCCGATCCACGGCAAGGCCGAGAGTCTGAACCTCGCGACGGCCGCCGCCGTGTGCCTCTACGCGTCCGCCCGTGCGCAGCGTGCACCCGGAGGGTGCCGCTCCGTGACCTTCAGCTAGTAGGGTTGCCCCCCGGGGGTTCGGGAGGGGGTGCGGGTGATGAACGTCAGGACTTCCGGAAGCGTGGCCGACGCGTGTCCGGCCGTGGTTCACGGATCCCAAGGTGCCGGAGGTGCCCGGGACGCGCCCGCGCGCGGCCTGGACGGCCTCGGGCTGGATCCGGACGACCTGCCGGACGGCCTGGTCGTCGCCGACGAGAACGGCAGGGTGACCTGCTTCAACGCCGCCGCCGCCCGCATCACGGCGGTCTCGCCCCGCGAGGCGATGGGGCGGCCGCTGGAGAGCGCGCTGCCGCTGGAGGATCTGGAGGGCCGCCGCTGGTGGTCCCTGACCGATCCCTACGGCGGCCTGGCCACCCGGATCGGGCAGCCCGAGCGCAATCTGCTGCTGCCCGGCGGCCGCGAGGTGCTGGTCTCCGCCCGCTATGTGCGCGAGCGCGCCGGCGGGCCCGTACGCCGCCTGGTCGTCCAGCTGCGCGGCACCGACGCCCGCCGCCGCACCGAGCGCAGCCACGCGGAGCTGATCGCCACCGTCGCCCACGAGCTGCGCTCGCCGCTGACCTCGGTCAAGGGCTTCACGGCGACCCTGCTCGCCAAGTGGGAGCGCTTCACCGACGACCAGAAGCGGCTGATGCTGGAGACCGTCGACGCCGACGCCGACCGCGTCACCCGGCTGATCGCCGAGCTGCTCGACATCTCCCGGATCGACTCCGGGCGCCTGGAGGTGCGCCGCCAGCCCGTCGACATCGTCGCCGCCGTCCGGCGGCACATCCAGGCGCACACGGCGGCGGGGCAGCCCGAGGACCGCTTCCACGTCGAGGTCGTGGAGCCGCTGCCCGACCTCTGGGCGGATCCGGACAAGATCGACCAGGTGCTGGGCAACCTCCTGGAAAACGCGGTGCGCCACGGCGAGGGACGCGTCACCATAGCGGTGTCACCGGCGCTGACCAAGGCCCGGACGGAGGGTACGGCGATCACCGTGAGCGATGAGGGGCCGGGCATCCCGGAGGAGTCGATGGGCCGCGTCTTCACCCGCTTCTGGCGGGGCAGCAAGCGCGGCGGCACCGGCCTGGGGCTGTACATCGTCAAGGGCATCGTCGAGGCGCACGGCGGCACGATCACCGTCGACCGGGCCCCCCGTGGCGGCGCCCGGTTCCGATTCACGTTGCCCGTGGGCGCGCCTGCCTTCCTCTCCCAGAGCTGAGAGCGGAGGGCCGAGCACCGGCCCGCGGGCCCACCCCACCACACGCGCCCTTTAGACTCGACCTTTGGCACCTTTGGCACGACCTTGGCACCAACACAGTCGGGCAAAGCCGCGCAGCGAAGCGAAGCCAGCCGATCGGAAGCACGGGAAGAGATGTCCGCACCCAATAAGTCGTACGACCCTGTCGAGGTCGAGGCACTGAAACCGGAAGAGGTCGAGCGCATGCGCAGCGAGGCGCTCGCCGCCTTCGCCGCCGCCGGTGACCTCGAGGCCCTGCACGAGGCGAAGATCGCCCACACCGGCCCCACCTCGCCGCTGTCCCTCGCCAACCGTGAGATCGGCGCCCTGCCCCCGCAGGCCAAGGCCGAGGCCGGCAAGCGCGTGGGCATGGCACGCGGTGCCGTGAACAAGGCCCTCGCCGCCCGCCAGACGGAGCTGGAGGCCGAGCGTGACGCCCGGGTGCTGGTCGAGGAGGCGGTGGACGTCACCGTGCCCTACGACCGCGCACCGGCCGGCGCCCGCCACCCCCTGACCACGCTCTCCGAGCGCATCGAGGACGTCTTCGTCGCGATGGGCTACGAGGTCGCGGAGGGCCCCGAGGTCGAGGCGGAGTGGTTCAACTTCGACGCCCTGAACTTCGAGCCCGACCACCCGGCCCGCGCCATGCAGGACACCTTCTTCGTCCAGGGCCAGGGCACCAAGGACGACGAGTCCGGCGTCGTGCTGCGCACCCACACCTCCCCGGTGCAGGTCCGCTCGATGCTCGACCGCGAGCCCCCCATCTATGTGGTCTGCCCGGGCCGCGTCTACCGCACCGACGAGCTGGACGCCACCCACACCCCGGTCTTCACCCAGGTCGAGCTCCTCGCCATCGACGAGGGCCTGACCATGGCCGACCTCAAGGGCACCATCGAGCACATGGTGCGCTCGCTGTTCGGCGAGGGCCTCACGACGCGGCTGCGCCCCAACTACTTCCCCTTCACCGAGCCCTCGGCCGAGCTGGACATGCAGTGCTATGTCTGCCGCGGCGAGTCGGTCGGCAACCCCGAGGCGCCCTGCCGCACCTGCTCCAGCGAGGGCTGGATCGAGCTGGGCGGCTGCGGCATGGTCAACCCCCGGGTGCTGGTGGCCGCGGGCATCGACCCGGAGAAGTACAGCGGATTCGCCTTCGGGTTCGGCATCGAACGGATGCTGATGTTCCGCCACAACGTCGAAGACATGCGAGACATGGTCGAGGGTGACGTGCGCTTCACCCGGCCGTTCGGGATGGAGATCTGATGCGGGTCCCGCTTTCTTGGCTGCGGGAGTACGTCGACCTGCCGGCCGGTACCACCGGCCGCGACGTGCAGGCCAAGCTCGTCGCCGCCGGCCTCGAGGTCGAGCGCGTGGAGCAGCTCGGCGCGGGCCTGACCGGCCCCCTCGTCGTCGGCCAGGTCCTCACGATCGAGGAGCTGGAGGGCTTCAAGAAGCCCATCCGCTTCTGCACCGTCGACGTCGGCACCGCCAACGGCACCGGCGAGCCGCAGGAGATCGTCTGCGGTGCCCGGAACTTCTCGGTCGGCGACAAGGTCGTCGTCGTGCTGCCCGGCGCCGTGCTGCCCGGCGACTTCGCGATCGCCGCGCGCAAGACGTACGGCAAGACCTCGCACGGCATGATCTGCTCCGGCGAGGAGCTGGGCATGGGCGACGACGGCACGCACGGCATCATCGTGCTGCCGCAGGAGTACGAGCCCGGCACCGACGCCATCGAGCTGCTGGAGCTCGTGGACGAGGTCCTCGACATCGCCGTGACGCCCGACCGTGGCTACTGCCTGTCGATGCGCGGCGTGGCCCGCGAGGCCGCCACCGCCTACGGCCTGCCGCTGCGCGACCCGGCCCTGCTGGACGTGCCCGGGCCCAACAGCTACGGCTACCCCGTCCAGGTCGCCGACCCGGCCGGCTGCGACCGCTTCACCGCGCGCACCGTCACGGGCATCGACCCCGAGGCGCGCTCGCCGATCTGGCTCCAGCGCAGGCTCCAGAAGGCCGGCATGCGCACGGTCTCGCTCGCCGTCGACGTCACCAACTACGTGATGCTCGAGCTCGGCCAGCCGCTGCACGCCTACGACCGGTCCCGCGTCGACGGGCCGATCGGTGTGCGCCGTGCCGAGGCGGGCGAGAAGCTCACCACCCTCGACGGCGTCAAGCGGGCGCTGCACCCCGAGGACCTCGTCATCACCGACAACCGCGGCCCCATCGGCCTCGCGGGTGTCATGGGCGGTGCCGACACCGAGATCGCCGACCACGCGGCCGGCCAGGGCTCCACCGAGATCGTCGTCGAGGCCGCGCACTTCGACCCGGTCTCCGTCGCCCGCACGGCCCGCCGCCACAAGCTGTCCTCCGAGGCCTCCAAGCGCTTCGAGCGCGGCGTCGACCCGCAGGCCGCCTCCGCGGCGGCGCAGCGCACCGTCGACCTGATGGTGCTGCTGGCGGGCGGCACGGCCGAGGCCGGGGTCACCGAGATCGTCGCCCCCAGCGGGCCGCGCACGATCGCGATGAGCGCCGCCCACCCGGACCGCGTCGCCGGTGTCGAGTACGGCCGGGAGACCGTCGTCCGCCGCCTCCAGGAGGTCGGCTGCGACGTCTACGGCCAGGACGAGCTGATCGTCACCGTGCCCAGCTGGCGCCCCGACCTCACCGACCCCAACGACCTGGCCGAAGAGGTCATCCGGCTGGAGGGCTACGAGAACCTGCCCTCCACCCTGCCGCAGCCGCCCGCCGGCCGCGGGCTGACCGAGCGGCAGCGCCTGCACCGCCGCGTGGGCCGCGCCCTCGCGGGCGCGGGCTATGTCGAGGCCCCGAGCTACCCCTTCCTCGGGGACGCCGCCCTCGACCAGCTCGGCCTGGAGGCCGACGACCCGCGCCGCCTCGTGGTGCGCCTGGTCAACCCGCTCTCCGACACCGAGCCGGCGCTGCGCACGACCCTGCTGCCGGGGCTCTTCGCCGCCCTGCGCCGCAACGACGGCCGCGGTGAGCGCGACCTCGCGCTGTTCGAGACCGGGCTGGTCTTCCGGCCGACCGGTGCCGAGCGCCCCGCGGTCCGGCTGCCCGTCGACCGCCGCCCCACCGACGAGGAGATCGCCGGCCTGGACGCCGCGCTGCCCCGGCAGCCGCGCCGCGCCGCCGTGGTCCTCGCCGGTGCGCGCGAGCAGGCCGGCTGGTGGGGCCAGGGCCGCCCGTCGACCTGGGCGGACGCCATCGAGGCGGGCCGCGTGGTCGCCCGTGCGGCAGGCATCGAGCTGATTGTCCGTCAGGACCAGAACGCGCCGTACCACCCGGGCCGTTGTGCCGCGCTGCTCGCCCTGGTCGACGGCGAGGAGGTGCTCGTCGGCAACGCCGGTGAGCTCCACCCGCGCGTCACCAAGGCGTTCGGCCTGCCGGAGCGCACCTGCGCCATGGAGATCGAGCTCGACCTCCTGGAGCGGGCCGGCGCCGGTGCCGTCGAGGCCCCGCACGTGTCCGCCTTCCCGGTGGCCACGCAGGACGTCGCGCTGGTCGTCGACGCCTCCGTGCCGGCCGCCGAGGTCGAGGCCGCGCTGCGGGCCGGCGCGGGCGAGCTCCTGGAGTCGCTGCGCCTGTTCGACATCTTCACCGGTGAGCAGCTGGGCGAGGGCAAGAAGTCGCTGGCGTACGCGCTGCGCTTCCGCGCCGCCGACCGCACGCTGACCGCCGACGAGGCAACTGCCGCCCGCGACGCGGCGGTTGGCGCCGCCGTCGAGCGCACGGGCGCGGTGCTGCGCGGCGCGTGACGCCCGCGCGGGGCCTGGTCCCACGCCGCTGACGCAGAGGGGCGCATCCGGATCTCCGGGTGCGCCCCTCATGCGTGCCATCGTTCCCGAGTGTCCGAATATCACTCAATAGGGTGGAAATGAAGGCCCTGGTCGTTACTTGGCGGTGAGCGCTCGCGAGAATCGAGCGCGGCATTGCTGCTAGGGGGGCTGACGGCATGATCCGGACAAGGGCGGTGCACTGGCGGAGGAGGGCCGTGCTCGCCCTGCCCGGAGTGTGGATCCTCGGCATCCTGGTGTGGGAGCTCCTCGTGCCCCACGGCACCCAGGTCGTCCAACTGCTCGCGGCCGCGCCCGCCATCGCATGCGCGGGCACCGGCCGCCGTCAGTGCGTCCTGTCCGCCGCTCTCTGCGCGGTCGTCGCGCTCGCCCCCTTCGGCCCCGCCGCCCGGCTGGACCCCGCACTCAGGGCGGGCACGTGCTGCGCCGTCGTCGCCGTCGCCGCGGCCGCCTATGTCATCACCCGCCGCAGGCGCCGTCTCGTGTGCGACCTGGAGCGCGCCCGCGAGATCGCCGACACCGCCCAGCGGCTGCTGCTGCGCCCCCTGCCGCCCCGGCTCGACGGGATGACGCTCGCGGGCGGCCACCTCTCCGTCAGCGAGGGCACCCTCGTGGGCGGCGATCTCTACGAGGCGCTGGCCACCCCGCACGGCGTCCGCGTCGTCATAGGCGATGTGCGCGGGCACGGCTTCACGGCGATCGCCACCGTCGCCGCCGTGCTCGGCAGCTTCCGCGAGGCGGCGCACGACGAACCGCGCCTCGCGGACGTATTGCGCAGGCTGGAGCGGGCCCTGCACCGGCACCTGGGGGAGCGGGCCGAGGCCGGGGGCAAGGACGCCGAGGACACCAAGGGCGCCCAGGACCGGCCGCACGGCGAGGAGTTCGTCACCATCCTCCTGCTGGAGGTGAGCGCGGACGGCGTCGTCATGGCCCTCAACTGCGGCCACCCCTGGCCGTACCGCCTCTCCAGCTCCCCCGGCCGCAGGGCCAGGGCCGCGCCCGTGGGCCGCGGCGATCCGCTGCCGCCGCTCGGGCTCTTCCCCCTGCCGCCCCGGCTGCCCGTCACCCGGCTCACCCGGCTGCACCCGGGCGACGCCCTGGTGCTGCACACGGACGGCGCCGAGGACGCGCGGGACGCGGCGGGCGCCTTCTTCCCGCTCGCGCGGGCCCTCGCCGAGGCCGCCGCCCACGCCGGGCCCGTCGTCCCCGCCGCCGTGGTCGAGCGCGTCCAGGCCGCCCTGCTGCGGCACACCGGCGGCCATCTCTCCGACGACATCGCGCTGTTGGTGCTGCGCAACGACCGGCAGCGCGCCCCCTCCCCGTCGCCCGCCGCCCGGCCGGTCCGCTCCGGCGGCAGGCCGCGCAGGCAAGGAGCCGCTCCGTGAGCGAAGCCCAGCACCCCGCCGGACACCCGCCGCCCGTCCACAGCCTCATCCCCGCCCGGATCGACCGGATGCCCTGGTCCGGATTCCACACCAGGATGGTCGTGGCGCTCGGCGTCGCCTGGATCCTGGACGGGCTGGAGATCACCGTCGCGGGCGCGGTGGCGGCCGTTCTCACCCGCGCGGACACCCTCCGGCTCTCCTCGGGCGACGCCGGGCTGATCGCCACGGTCTATCTCGTCGGCCAGGTGGCCGGGGCGCTGGTCTTCGGGCGGCTCGCGGACCGGCTCGGCCGGCGCAAGCTCTTCCTGCTCACCTTCGGCGTCTATCTCTTCGGCAGCGGCCTGGCGGCGCTCACCCTCGGCCACGGCACCGGGTGGTACGCCTTCCTCTGCTTCACCCGCTTCCTCGCCGGCACCGGCATCGGCGGCGAATACTCCGCCATCAACTCCGCGATCCAGGAAATGGTGCCCGCCCGCTACCGCGGCCGCGTCGACCTCCTCGTCAACGGCACCTACTGGGCGGGCGCGATCCTCGGCACCGTGGCCGAGCTCTGGCTCCTGCACGTGCTCCCCGACCGGCTCGCCTGGCGGGCCGGCTTCCTCCTCGGCCCGCTCCTCGGCCTCGCCGTTTTCCTGATCCGCCGCCACCTGCCGGAGAGCCCCCGCTGGCTGGCCATGCACGGCAGGCCGGCGGAGGCCGAGGAGGCCATCGCCCGCATCGAGAGCGAGGTCGAGCGCGCCGGGCACGTCCTCGCACCCGTGGACCACAGCCGGGCGATCCTGCTGACCGAGGCGCCGCGGGCGGGCTATCCGACCCTGCTGCGGCTGCTGTTCAAGCGCTACCCGGGCCGCTCCGTGCTCGGCTCGACCCTGCTGATCACCCAGTCCTTCCTCTACAACTCCATCTTCTTCACCTACACCCTCGTCCTGACCAAGTTCTACGGCATCCACGAGAACCGCGCCCCGCTCTATCTCATCGCCTTCGCCGCCGGGAACCTCCTCGGGCCCGTCCTGCTCGGCCCGCTCTTCGACACCGTCGGCCGCCGCCGCATGATCAGCGGCACCTATCTGTTCTCCGGCTGCGCCCTGGCCGTCACCGCCGCGCTGTTCGAGGCCGATCTGCTGACCGCGGCGAGCCAGACCACGGCCTGGTGCGTGATCTTCTTCTTCGCCTCGGCCGGGGCGTCCGCCGGATATCTGACGGTCGGTGAGATCTTTCCGCTGGAGGTGCGGGGCCAGGCCATCGCCGTCTTCTTCGCCCTCGCCCAGTGCGTGGGCGCCGCCGGGCCCTATCTCTACGGCAGGCTGATCGGCGACGGCAGCGACCGCACCCTGCTCTTCCTCGGCTATCTCCTGGGTGCGGCCGTCATGGTGGCCGGGGGGCTCACCGAGCACTTCCTCGGCGTCGACGCCGAGGGCAGGTCCCTGGAGGAGATCGCCACCCCGCTCTCGGCCGCGGCGCCCGCCCCGGAGCGGCCGGAAGCCACCGGTGAGCCCAACTCCCGAGGGCAGGCTTCCGTTTGACGCTCGGCGACGTCCGGTTCACACCCCGTGCGAAGCGATCTCCTTTACGCTGATCCCACCGAGCACTTCGGAGGGCAGGATGGAGCCCAACACACTCCTTGACGCCATCCTCGACGAGGCGGGAATCTCCCACGCCGGACTGGCCGCCCACATCAACGCGGCAGGCCGCACCCGGGGACTGGCACTGCGGTACGAACACACCGCCGTCGCACGCTGGTTGCGCGGCCAGCGCCCGCGTGGCCAGGTGCCGGACCTCATCTGCGAGGTGCTCGGCGAGCGACTGCACCGCGCCCTGACTCTGGACGACATCGGCCTCGGCACCCCCGGCAGCCCCCGGCTGCCCAACACCCCGCTCTCCGGCTTCGTGGAGCGCGCCACCGCCCTGTGGCGCTCCGACGAGCAGCAGCGGGAGCACGTCGTCAGTGCCCCCGCGGTGACCGGGACCCCGGCCGTCATCCCCGTCTGGGAGTGGGAGAACCCGCCCGAGGACGCCGACGTCTCCCGGCGCGGCCTCACCCGCGTCTCCATGGACGACATCGAGATGCTCCGTGCCGCCCGCACCCACTACGAGCAGATGTACCGCAAGGCGGGCGGCGTCGCGACCCGCGCCCGCGTCGTCGGCTTCCTCAACGCCGAGACGGCACCCCTGCTCCGCGGCAGCTACACCGACGAGACCGGCCGCCAGCTGCACCGCGCCACCGGCGGACTCGTCGCCGTCGCCGGGATCTGCGCCTACGACTCCGACGCGCACGGCCTCGCCCAGCGCTATTTCCACCAGGCGCTGCGCCTGGCCAAGGCCAGCGGGGACCGGGGCCTCGGCGCGTACGTCATCGCCCTCCTCGTCAATCAGTCGCTGTTCATGCGGGAGTACCGGCAGGCGGTCGCGTTCGCCGAGTCGGCGCTGCGGGCCGCGGGCCCGGAGCTCACCCCCGCCCTCGCCGCCGACCTCTACGCCATGCAGGCCAAGGCATACGCCCGGCTCGGCGACGGCGTCGGCGCGCTCGCCTGCATCCGCCGCGCCGAGAGCGCGGCCGAGCGCATCCGCCGTGGCCAGGAGCCCGCCGAGACCGGCTATGTGCAGCCAGGCCTGGTGAATGTGCAGGTGGCGGAGGCGCTGTTGAGCCTCGGCGATCTCGGACCCGCCCGTGAGCACGCGGACCGGGCCGTCGACACCCCCGCCCACGACCGGGGCCGTGTCCACCGGCTCGCCATGCTCACGCATATCGAGCTGCGTCAAGGAGACGCGGACAAGGCGGTGGCCACCGCACGGGAGATGACCGAGCAGGCGAGAGGCATGGAATCGCAGCGCTTACGGGATCGGCTCCGGGCGGTGCGCGAGCACCTGATCGAGAGTGGGTGTGCGGCCACTGCCGAGGCCGCCGAGATGATCGACGGGGCGTTGCGCGTGCCCTTGTGAGGAAAACGCCCGGGGAGGTGGCCACCTCGGCGGAAGGTGGCAACACGTGCGTTGGAAGAATCTCAGGGAACGGACCGTCTACTCGAACCGCTGGTTCCGGGTCAATCTCGCGGACGTCCAACTCCCCGACGGCCGCCACCTCGACCACTTCCTCATCAGGCTGCGGCCCGTCGCCGTGGCCACGGTGGTCAATGAGGCCAATGAGGTCCTGCTGCTGTGGCGGCACCGCTTCATCACCGACAACTGGGGCTGGGAACTGGCCGCGGGCGTCGTCGAGGACGGCGAGGACCTGGCCTTCGCGGCGGCCCGCGAGATGGAGGAGGAGACCGGCTGGCGGCCCGGCCCGCTGCGGCACCTGATGTCAGTGGAACCGTCCAACGGTCTCACCGACGCCCGGCATCACATCTACTGGTCCGACGAGGCCGAGTACATCGGTGAACCGGAGGACGACTTCGAGTCGGACCGCCGTGAATGGGTGCCGCTCAAGCTGGTGCCCGACATGATCGGCCGTGGCGAGGTGCCGGCCGCCAACATGGCGGCCGCGCTGCTCCTGCTGCATCACATCCGGCTCGGCTGAGCCTCCCGGACGGCGACCGGACCGGGGCAACCCCCCGCGCTCACCGCCCCGTCGCCTGCCAGACGGCGACCGCCAGGGAGGCGACGCCGGTGAGCGCGGCCAGCGAGGGCAGCGGCCACCTGCTGTGTTCCAGGGCCCGTACGCGCTCTGCCATCTCACTGAGGTCGCGCTCCGACTGGTCGCTGCGCTGGGTGAGGAGGGCGAGGTGGCCGTCGACGCGGACGATGCCGACGTCGAGGCTACGACGGAGCTCCGCGAGCTCAGCCGCTCTGACGGCCTGCTCGGGATGGATGGTCACGGTCCGTACCCCTTCCGGAAAGTCTCTCCGTGTGTGTCCGACGAGCCGAGTCAACCGCGTCGGGCCGCTGAGCGGGAGCGTGTGCGGGAGGGATATGCGAGTCACCGCCGCACACCCCGTGTGAGCACGGGTGTGCGGCGGTGACGTTGCGTAGTCCGCGTCCGGTGCGGGCCGGGTGCGGGCCTGTCAGTACGCGTAGAAGCCCGAGCCCGTCTTGCGGCCGAGCCGGCCCGCGTCGACCATGCGCTGGAGCAGCGGGGGAGCGGCGTAGAGCGGCTCCTTGAACTCCTCGTACATGCTGTTCGCCACCGACGCGACCGTGTCCAGGCCGATCAGGTCGGAGAGCTTGAGCGGGCCCATGGGGTGGGCGCAGCCCAGCTCCATGCCGTTGTCGATGTCCTCGCGGCTGGCGATGCCCGACTCGAACATCCGGATCGCGGAGAGCAGATAGGGGATGAGGAGGGCGTTGACGACGAAGCCCGAGCGGTCCTGGGCGCGGATCGCGTGCTTGCCCAGGACCTGCGAGACCAGGGCCTCGGCGCGCTTGATGGTCTCCTCGCCGGTGGTGAGCGCGGGGATCAGCTCGACGAGCTGCTGCACCGGGGCGGGGTTGAAGAAGTGGATGCCGATGACCTGGTCCGGGCGGGAGGTCGCCACGGCCAGCTTCACCAGCGGGATGGAGGAGGTGTTGGAGGCCAGGATCGCGTCCGGGCGGGTGACGACCTGGTCCAGGACCTGGAAGATCTCGGTCTTCACCTGCTCGTTCTCGACGACCGCCTCGATGACGAGGTCGCGGTCGGCGAACTCGCCCAGGTCGGTGGTGAAGCTCAGCCGGTCGAGCGTGGCATCGCGCTCGGCCTCGGTGATCTTGCCGCGCTCGGCGGCCTTGCCGAGGGAGTTGGTGAGCCGGGTGCGGCCCAGCTCCAGGGCCTCGCCGGTGGTCTCCGCGACCATGACGTCCAGGCCGGAACGGGCGCACACCTCGGCGATGCCCGCGCCCATCTGGCCGCAGCCCACTACTCCGACGCGTGCGATGTCGGTCGTCACATCGTGCCTTTCGCTGATCTCGGTCGTCCGGCGGCGGCCGTACCTCGCGCCGGGTCCCGGCGCGCAGGACCCCCGGTCCCCGCCTCGTTCCAGACGTTACTCCGCGCCGCGCGGTGCCGAGGGGGCCGGGGCGGGCATGCTCTGTCCGTATGGTGTGACCGATCCGACAAGGAGTGGCACGCATATGGGGCGAATGAGTCGAAGAGGGTTCACCGTGGCGGCCGCGGGCGTGATGTCCGCGATGCTGACCACGGGCGAAGCGGCCGCGCTCGACGACGCCGGCCCGAGCGGAAGCCGTCCGAAGCGCGAGTTCCGCGGCATGTGGACCGCCACCGTCGCCAATGTCGACTGGCCCTCCGCCCCCGGCCTCGGCCCGGCCCGCCAGCAGGCCGAGCTGCGCACCCTCCTGGACGCCGCGGTGCGCCGCAGGCTCAATGCCGTGCTGCTCCAGCTCCGGCCCACCGCCGACGCGTTCTGGCCCTCGCCGTACGAGCCGTGGTCGGAGTACCTGACGGGCACTCAAGGCGAGGACCCGGGCTGGGATCCGCTGGCCTTCGCGGTGCGCGAGGCCCATGAGCGACGCCTGGAGCTGCACGGCTGGTTCAACCCCTACCGCATCGCCAACCACACCGACCCCGGCCGGCTCGTCCCCACCCACCCCGCGCGGCTGCACCCCGACTGGGTGGTGCCGTACGGCGGGAAGCTCTACTACAACCCCGGCCTGCCCGAGGTGCGGCGCTTCGTCCAGGACGCGATGCTCGACCCCGTCGCCCGCTACGACCTCGACGGCGTGCACTTCGACGACTACTTCTACCCCTATCCGGTGGCGGGGGAGCGGTTCGACGACGACGCGGCCTACGAGCGCTACGGCGCGGGCCACCCCGACCGGGCCGCGTGGCGGCGCGACAACATCGACCGGCTCGTCCGGGAGACGGGGCAGCGCGTCAAGCGGCGCAAGCGGCACGTGCGGTTCGGGATCAGCCCGTTCGCCGTCTGGCGCAACAGCACGACCGATCCCCGGGGTTCGCACACCCAGGCCGGGGTGCAGACCTACGACGACCTGTGCGCCGACACCCGCAAGTGGGTGCGCGAGGGGTGGATCGACTACATCGTGCCGCAGGTCTACTGGCCCATCGGCTTCCCGGCCGCGGACTACGCGGAGCTCGTGCCGTGGTGGGCGCGGACCGTGCGGGGCACCGGCGTGCACCTCTATGTGGGCGAGGCGCTCTACCGCGCGGGAGACCCCGCCCAGCCCGCACCCTGGCAGGACCCGGCCGAGCTCTCCCGGCACCTCACGCTGTGCCGGACACACCGCGAGGTGCTGGGAAACGTCTACTTCTCGGCGAAACCGCTGCTCACCGACCGGATCGGGGCGATGGACCGCGTGGTCCACGACCACTATCCACGCCGCGTCCGCCCACCGCGGTGAGCGCCGGCCGACGGTGCCCTACGCGCGGTCGGACGCCTTGCGGTGGTCCACCACGCTGTCCGGGCCCGGGGACATGATCGTCTCGTGGCCGTTCTCCGCGCGGACGCGATACGGGGGCGCGCCTTTCGACCCCAGCACCTCGACGATCTCCACCACGTGGTCCTGTTGCCCGACGGTCCGGCCATGCACGACCAACTTGTCACCCTTGCTCGCATGCATCGGCACTGATCCTTCCGATCGAGGTTCGACTGTGCGCTCGGGTGCCGTCAATTCTACGGCGAACGGGGGTATACGGCCCGCTTCACGGGGCATTCGGGGACGGCGTGCGGGCGCGCACCCCGACACGGTCCGGACCGACGGCCAACGCCTAACGCCGCTGGGTCACCGCGATGCAGACGAGCACCGCGACCGCGGCGACGGGCGCGGCCGGGGAGAGGTGCTCGCCGAGCAGGGACACGGACCACACCAGGGTCAGCAGCGGCTGCGCGAGCTGGAGCTGGCTCGCCCTGGCCACCCCGATCGCGGCCATTCCGCGGTACCACACGAGCATGCCCAGGAACTGCGACCCCGCCGCCAGCCACAGCAGTCCGGCGACGGCGTGCCCGGTCAGCCGCACGGGCTCCGCGTACAGGGCCGCGGCCGCACCCGCCACGGCCACCGGCAGGCAGCCGACGAGCGCCCAGCCGATCACCTGCCATCCCGGCATCTCCCGCGCCAGCCTGCCGCCCTCCGCGTAGCCCGCCGCGCACACCAGCAGGGCGGCGAAGAGGTAGAGGTCGCCGAGCGTGGGGGCGCCGCCGCTCTGTTCCAGGGCGAAGCCGATGACCACGGCCGCGCCCGCCAGCGCCGCCACCCAGAAGGCCCGCGAGTGGCGGGTGCGGGTCCGCACCGCCGCGTACGCGGCCGTCGTCAGCGGCAGCAGGCCCACGACCACCGCCGCGTGCGAGGTCGTAGACGTCCGCAGGGCAAGCGTCGTCAGCAGCGGGAAGCCGATGACGGTGCCACCGGCCACGGCGAGCAGCCCCGGCCAGTGGCGGCGCGCGGGCGGCGGCACCCGCCCCGCCAGCAGGAAGCCCGCCGCGATCAGCCCGGCCAGCACCATCCGGCACGTGGTGACGGACCAGGGGCCGAGCCCCTCCAGCGCCCAGGCGGTGGCGGGGAAGGTCAGGGAGAAAGCGGCCACCCCGGCGGCCGCGAGCAGCACGCCGCCGGTGGCGGGACGCCCCCGGCCGGCAGGCGCGCCGTTGCCCGGCACGTCCTCGGCCGGACCGTTCACTGCTATCGTCGCGGCGTCAGTAGCGCTATCTTTCACTCTCATGCATGAGCGTAACAGCGTCGCGGAACTGGCAGGAACCCTGCGCGGGGAGCTGAACCGCTACTCTCCAGGTGAGAAGCTGCCGTCCAGCCGCTCCCTCGTCGAGCGCTTCCGGGTCAGCCCCGTCACCGTCTCGCGGGCCCTCGCCGCGCTGGCCGCGGAGGGCCTGGTCGTGACCCGCCCGGGCGCAGGCGCCTTCCGGGCCGCCCCGCACGCCGCCCCCGCCCGCCCAGGTGACACCTCCTGGCAGGAGGTCGCGCTCAGCGCCGAGCAGGCCGGGGACGCCGTCCCCCGCACCGTCGACGCCACCGGCGTGCTGACCACGCTCGCCGAGCCGCCGCCCGGCGTCATCGAGCTCAGCGGCGGCTACCTCCACCACACCCTCCAGCCCGAGCGGGCCCTCGCCGCCGCGCTCGCCCGGGCGGGCCGCCGCCCCGGCGCCTGGGGCCGCCCGCCGCTGGAAGGCGTCGCCGAGCTCCGCGCGTGGTTCGCCCGCGAGATCGGCGGCCCGGCCGGCACAGTGGCGCTCTCCGACGTCCTCATCACCGCGGGCGGCCAGAGCGCGCTCACCACCGCCCTGCGCGCCCTCGCGCCGCCCGGCGCCGCCGTGCTCGTCGAGTCCCCGACCTACCCCGGCATGCTCGCCGCCGCGCGCGCCTCCGGCCTGCGGCTCGTGCCCGTGCCGACCGACGCGCGGGGCGTGCGCACCGACCTGCTCGCCGCGGCGTTCCGGGCCAGCGGCGCCCGCGTCTTCGCCTGCCAGCCGCTCTTCCAGAACCCCACCGGCGCCGTGCTGGCCGACGAGCGGCGCCGCGAGGTCGTCCGGATCGCCCGCGAGGCCGGTGCCTTCGTCATCGAGGACGACTTCGCCCGCAGGCTCGCCCACGAGGACGCCCCGCCGCTGCCGCCCACGCTCGCCGCGGAGGACCCCGACGGCATCGTCGTCCACGTCTGCTCCCTGACCAAGGCCACCTCGCCGAGCCTGCGCGTCGGCGCCCTCGCCGCCCGGGGCCCGGTGCTGGAGCGGCTGCGGGCCATCCAGGTAGTCGACAGCTTCTTCGTGCCCCGCCCGCTCCAGGAGGCCGCGCTCGAACTCGTCGGCTCGCCCGCCTGGCCCCGCCACCGCCGCACGGTCGCGGCCGCGCTGCGCACCCGCCGGGAGGCGCTGCTCACCGCCCTGCGGCAGGAACTGCCCGCGCTGGACGTGGAGTTCGTACCGCCCGGCGGCTTCCACGTCTGGGCCCGGCTGCCGGACGGCGCGGACGAGGCGGCCCTGGCGGCAGCCGCGCTGCGAGCGGGTGTCGCCGTCGCACCGGGGCGCCCCTACTACGCCGCCGAATCCTCCGCCCCACACCTGCGCCTCAGCTTCGCCGCGGTGGCCGGTACGGCCGAACTCGCCGAAGGCGTGCGGCGGCTGGGTGTGGCGTGCCGTGAGGTGCTGGGGTGACGGGGCGCCGGTCCGGGCGGGTCGGCGCATCAGGGAGCCGCCTTGACGTCGTACGTGCACTGTGTCCCGCGCCCGAGGACACCGCCTAGAGTCGGAGCATGGCTACAGACGAGGGGACCGGGACGGTACGGGTCGACAGCTGGATCTGGTCCGTACGGCTCACCAAGACACGCTCCCAGGCGGCGACCGCCTGCCGCGCGGGCCACGTCCGCGTCAACGGCGAACGCGCCAAGCCCGCCCAGACGCTGCGCCCCGGCGACGAGGTGCGGCTCCGGCTGGCCGGGCACGAGAGGATCGTCGTCGTCTCCCGGATCATCCGCAAGCGGGTCGGCGCCCCCGTCGCCGCGGAGTGCTACGTCGACAACAGCCCGCCCCCGCCGCCGCCCGCCGCGCTCGCGGCCGTCCCCGTACGCGACCGCGGCGCGGGCCGCCCCACGAAGCGGGACCGCCGGGAACTGGAGCGCCTCAAGGTGGACCGGTAGCAGCGCGAAACCGCGAACAGCGCGTTCGCGCTGTTCGCGGTTGAGAGGTCCCGGACCGGCCGTCAGTAGGCGGAGTTGACGTTGTCCATGGAGCCGTAGGTGTGGGCTGCGTAGTTGCAGGAGGCGACGATGTTGGCGACCGGGTCGTAGATGTTCC
>NZ_JBIAWF010000033.1:0-60889 GCF_042895325.1 Streptomyces sp. NPDC001407 | reverse complement strand
GGACACCGCGCGGAGCGCGGTTCGGGGGTCTGGGGGCTTGCCCCCAGTTTCGGGAAGGGGCGGGGTAGGGGAAGAAAGCGCCGCAGGCGCCCACCGGCCCGCAGCCGGGGGTCTGGGGCACGCGCCCCGGTTCGGGAAGGGGCGGGTTGGGGAACAAGCCCGCCGCAGGCGGTGACGGGGCCCGGTCAGAGCTGAGGCGCTTCGGAGCTCCGGCCCACACCCGCCGCATGCCGGCGAATCGCCGCGTCCCGCCTCCGGACGTACCAGATACCGATCAGCCCCAGGCCCCCGCCGGCCGCACACGTCCACACCCACCACAGATGACCGTGGTCCTGGAACCAGCCGTAGAACGGCAGCTGAACGAGGAAGAGGACGAACCACAGGATCGTGCCGCCGGTGATCGTGGCGACGACGGGCCCCTCCAGGGGCTCCGGTGCCTCGTGCCTGGGTGTCCACTTCGTCATGGCGCAAAGACTAGTCCGTGCGGCCCGGCGCGCCGGGAGGGAGGCCCTTGCCCTATAGGGGTCTACGCGCGGAGATAGCAATTCCGCGTTTGTTTATTCATACTGAATCGAACCGGATCTGATGAGGCTCTTTCGTTTGATCGTCCAATCAAGATCCTTTTGTTCGTCCGCTGTCTCCCCCGCCTCTCCCCAGGCCCGTACCGACTGAGGTCTCGTATGCCCTCCTCGGCCACCTCCCCGGTCGACGCCCAGCAGCCGCCGTCCCCCGCGTCCGGGGGCTCCGTCCTCGACCGGTACTTCCGGATCACGGAGCGGGGCTCGTCCGTCTCCAGTGAGCTGCGCGGTGGCCTGGCCACCTTCTTCGCGATGGCGTACATCATCGTGCTGAACCCGATCATCCTCGGGGCCGGGCACGACAAGTTCGGGCACCAGCTCGACAACGGTCAGCTGGTCACGGCCACCGCGCTGATGGCCGGACTCTCCACCGTGCTCATGGGTGTGATCGGCAATGTGCCGATCGCCTGCGCCGCCGGGCTCGGCATCAACGCCGTCGTCTCGCTCCAGCTCGCGCCCAAGATGAGCTGGCCCGACGCGATGGGCATGGTCGTGCTGGCCGGCCTGGTGCTGATGGTGCTGGTCGCCTCCGGTCTGCGGCAGCGCGTGATGGACGCCATCCCCGGCGGCCTGCGGCGCGCGATCGCGATCGGCATCGGCATGTTCATCTCGCTGATCGGCCTGGTCGACTCCGGCTTCGTCACCCGCAACCCGGACGGCGCGCACACCACCGTGCCGATGGGTCTCGGCGAGGGCGGGCAGCTGCACGGGTGGCCGGTGCTGGTCTTCGCGATCGGATTGGCGCTGACGTTCATCCTGGTCGTGCGCAAGACCCGGGGCGCGATCCTCATCGGGATCGTCGCGATGACCTTCGTCGCGATCATCATCAACTCGCTGGCCACGATCCCCGACGCCAACTGGGGTCTGAGCGTCCCGCAGGTGCCGGACAACGTCGTCGGCACCCCCGACTTCGGCCTCATCGGTCACGTGAGCCTCTTCGGCGGCTTCCACGAGGTGGGCTGGCTGACCGGCTGCCTGTTCGTCTTCACCGTGCTGCTGTCCGGCTTCTTCGACGCGATGGGCACGATCATCGGCGTCGGCGAGGAGGCCGGGCTGACCGACGAGCGGGGTCAGCTGCCCAACATGGGCAAGATCCTGATGGTCGACGGCATCGCGGTCGCCGGCGGCGGTCTCGGCTCGGCCTCCGCCAACACCTGCTTCGTGGAGTCCACGGCCGGCGTCGGCGAGGGCGCCCGCACGGGTCTCGCGAACCTGATGACCGGCGGGCTCTTCCTGCTGGCCCTCGTCTTCACCCCGCTCGCCAAGATCGTCCCCTCGCAGGCGGCCACGCCCGCGCTGCTGGTCGTCGGCTTCCTGATCATGGCGGCCAACGTCAAGGAGATCGACTGGAGCGACTTCACGATCGCGATCCCCGCGTTCCTGACGATCATCTCGATGCCGTTCACGTACTCGATCACCAACGGCATCGGCATCGGCGTCCTCGCCTTCATCCTGCTGCGGATCGCCGACAAGCGGACGCGGGAGATCCCCTGGCTGCTCAACGTGGTCGGGCTCTGCTTCCTCGTCTACTTCCTGCTCAACCCGATCGAGCAGATGCTGGGTGTGAAGTAGGCGCGGATTCCGCGCGAGGAGCGGCCGGGTGCGACGCGCACCCGGCCGCTTCGCGCGTACGGGCGGGGTTGGCGGCGACGCGTGCGGCCGTAGCGTGACGGGGCGCGCGGATCCCGCCCCACGGCCCCCTGCTGCCGGACGCCCCCGTCCCGCCCCGAGCGCCCCTGCCGCCCCGCTTTATTTAGCGCGGGTAATGAGTTAACCTAAGGAACATGTCGGACCCAGGCACTCAGGACAACGCCACTCAAGACAACACCGCAGCGGTGGACTCCCTGCGCTCCGGTGTCATGCGTCTGTCGCGTCGGCTCAAGCACCAGAGGGTCGACGAGTCGCTCAGCCCCACGGAGATGTCGGTGCTGGGCACCCTCGCCCGCTGCGGTCACGCGACCCCCGGCGAGCTCGCCCGCAAGGAGCACGTGCAGCCTCCGTCGATGACCCGCATCGTCGCCCTGCTCGAGGCCAAGGGCCTGGTCCGGCTGGAGCCGCACCCCGAGGACCGCCGCCAGAAGGTGGTCACCCAGACCGAGCGGGCCGAGGCCATGCTCGAGGAGAGCCGGCGCAAGCGCAACGTCTGGCTCAGTGAACTCGTCGGGCGGCTCGACGAGGACGAGTGGGCGACGCTGCGCGCCGCCGCGCCCGTGCTGGAGAAGCTCGCGCACCTGTAACACCCACACAAGTGAGGAGGCGAACCCACTTTGAGTACGGGACCCGGAGCAGACTCCGCACCCGCACCGAACACCCCCGAAGACATACGCACCACCGCCCTGCCCAAGCCCAAGGGCGGCACCTTCAGCTCGCTGAGGATCCGTAACTACCGGCTCTTCGCCACCGGCCAGGTGGTCTCCAACACCGGCACCTGGATGCAGCGCATCGCCCAGGACTGGCTGGTCCTCAGCCTCACCGGCTCCTCCACCGCCGTCGGCATCACCACGGCGCTGCAGTTCCTGCCCATGCTGCTGCTCGGCCTCTACGGCGGCGTCATCGCCGACCGGTGCCCCAAACGGCGGCTGCTCCTCATCACCCAGGCCGCGATGGGCGTCACGGGCCTCGTGCTCGCCGTCCTCACCCTCAGCGGGCACGTGCAGGTCTGGCACGTCTACCTCACCGCGCTCGCGCTCGGCCTCGTCACCGTGCTGGACAACCCGGCCCGGCAGGCGTTCGTCGTCGAGATGGTCGGGCCGGACGACCTGCGCAACGCCGTCAGCCTCAACTCCGCGAACTTCCAGTCCGCCCGCCTCGTCGGCCCCGCCGTCGCCGGCGTGCTGATCACCGCCGTGGGCAGCGGCTGGGCCTTCCTGCTCAACGGGCTGTCCTTCATCGCCCCGGTCGCCGGGCTGCTCTTGATGCGCACCTCCGAGCTCCACAAGGTCGACCGCGCCCCCCGCGGCAAGGGCCAGCTCCGCGAGGGCCTGCGCTACGTCGCCGGGCGCCCCGATCTCATCTGGCCCATCGTCCTCGTCGGTTTCATCGGCACCTTCGGCTTCAACTTCCCGATCTGGCTGACGGCGTACGTCAACGACGTCTTCCACGCCGGCGCCGGCACCTACGGCCTGCTCAACACCCTGATGGCCGCCGGCTCGCTGGCCGGTGCCCTGCTCGCCGCCCGGCGCGGCACCTCGCGGCTGCGCCTGCTCGTCGGCGCCGCCCTGCTCTTCGGCCTGCTGGAGATCACGGCCGCGCTCGCGCCCGAGTTCTGGATCTTTGCACTGCTGCTGGTGCCGATCGGGATGTTCGGCCTGACGATCAACGTCACCGCCAACTCGAGCATCCAGCTCGGCACGGACCCCGCGATGCGGGGCCGGGTCATGAGCCTGTTCATGATGGTCTTCATGGGCGGCACGCCGCTGGGCGCGCCCCTGGTCGGCTGGGTCACCGACGCGTACGGCGCCCGGATCGGCTTCTGCGCGGGCGGCGCGGTCTCCATGCTGGCCGCCCTCGGCGTCGGCGTGGTCCTCGCCCGGGTCGGCGGACTCCGCCTGAAGATCGATCTGCGTCACGGCCGTCCGCACGTGGCGTTCGTCCCCAAGGAAGCGGCGCCCGTCCTGACGGCCGCCGCTTGACGGGTGCGGCTCGCCGGCCGGCGCCCTCACAACCGGACGGGCTTCTCCCGAGCCCGTCCGGTGACCGGGGGAGGGACACTGACCCCATGCGACTTTTCGCCGCCGTGAACCCGCCGCCGGAGGTCGTCGCGGAACTCGCGGCCGCCGTCGCCCCCTTGCACTCGCTGCCCGGCGCGGAGCACCTCCGGTGGACCGAGCCGGGCACCTGGCACTTCACCCTCGCCTTCCTCGGCGAGGTCGACGAGGCGCTGCTGCCGGAGCTCACCGAGCGGCTGGCCCGTGCGGCGCACCGGCATCCGCCGCACGAGCTGCGGTTCGCCGGGGGCGGGCGGTTCGGCGACCGCATCCTGTGGGTCGGCGCCGAGGGCGAGCGTACGGTGCTCCGCGACCTCGCCCGCTCCACCGCCGCCGGGGCGCGCCGCGCCGGGGTCGCCGTCGACAGCACCCACGACTTCCACGCCCACCTCACCCTCGCCCGCGCCGCGGGCCCGGTCCACCTGCGCCCGTACGCGGAGGCCCTCGCGGACTTCGCCGGCACGCCGTGGACCGTCGACCGCCTGGAACTCGTCCGCAGCCGCCTCCCGGCTTCCGGTGTGCCTGGTGAGCGGCCGCGTTACGAGACGGTGGCCGCGTGGGAACTGGGCCGTCCCGGAGCGGTCCGGGACGGCGGTTAGGCTCATGGGGTGGACCCTAAGACCAGAAACCGGATCATGAGCGGTGTGCTTGTTGTGATGCTTGTTGTGGTGGTTGTGGTGGCTGCCGTGCGGTGAATTTTGGCCGGGGTGGGGGCTTGCTGTGCGTTTCTGGGTGCGGGTTGTGTGCGCCTGCGGCGGGCGGCCTCAATCGCCGGCCGGGCTGGGTGTGCGGTGGGTGCCGGGGGTGGGGCCTCCGGGCTGGGGACCTGGAACGCGGTGCGGGCGCCGTTCTGCGTTTTGGGTGCCGTGAAGTCGCACCGCGTTCCAGAACCCCACCCTCCGACCCCACCCCCTCCCGCCGGAGAGCAACATCACGCTTCAGGGCACGCCATGCTTTTGTTTTCAGCCCGTTGGGGGCACCTCTGGGGGCACCCCCGGACGGAGTCTGGGGGAGGTAGCTGGGGGAGTTTGAGGACGCGGCCGCAGGCCGCTCCCGCCGCAGGCGGCATCGGGCGTGCAGGTCGGGGTCTGGGGCGGAGCCCCAGTTTCGGGAAGGGGCGGGGTAGGGGAACAAGCGCCGCAGGCGCCCACCCGCCCGGCGGCCAGGGGTCTGGGGCAGCCCCCCACGCGGCGGAGCCGCACGTCAGATTCAGCCGGGAAGGGGCGGGGTAGGGGAACAAAGCCCGCCGCAGGCGCCCACCGGCCCGCAGTCGAGGGCTGGGGCGCGTGCCCCCACGCGGCGGAGCCGCGCATCAGGTGCAGCGGGGAGGGCGGGTGGGGAACAAGCCCGCCACAGACATTCGCCGCGGGCCCGTTCCCCCGAGGCGCCTACCAGGCGAACGCCTCCGGCGACCGCCCTGGTCCCGGGAAGATCTCGTCGAGGGACGCGAGCAGGTCGTCGGAGAGATGGAGCTCCACGGCCCGCAGCGCGGACGCGAGCTGTTCGGAGGTGCGCGGGCCCACGATCGGCCCGGTCACCCCGGGGCGGGTGAGGAGCCAGGCCAGGGCCACCTCCCCCGGCGGGAAGCCGTGCTTGTCGAGGAGGTCCTCGTAGGACTGGATCCGGTCACGGACGGTCGTGTTCGCGAGCGCGTCCACCGACCGCCCCGAGCCCCCCGCGCGCTCCTTGCGCAGGACGCCGCCCAGGAGGCCGCCGCCCAGCGGCGACCAGGGGATGACACCCAGGCCGTACGCCTCGGCGGCAGGGATGACCTCCATCTCGGCGCGCCGCTCGACGAGGTTGTAGTGGCACTGCTCGCTGACGAGGCCGAGCGCGTTGCGGCGCCTGGCCGCCTCGTTCGCCTGCGCGATGTGCCAGCCCGCGTGGTTCGACGAGCCGACGTAGAGGATCTTGCCCTGCTGGATCAGGACGTCCATGGCCTGCCAGATCTCGTCCCACGGCGTGCGGCGGTCGACGTGGTGGAACTGGTAGAGGTCGATGTGGTCCGTCTGCAGCCGCTTGAGGCTGGCGTCGACGGCGCGGCGGATGTTCAGGGCGGACAGGCGGTCGCGGTTGGGCCAGACGGGGCCGTCGGGGCCCATGTGACCGAAGAGCTTGGTGGCGAGGACGACCTTGTCGCGCCGCTCGCCGCCCTTGGCGAACCAGGTGCCGATGATCTCCTCGGTGCGGCCCTTGTTCTCGCCCCAGCCGTAGACGTTGGCGGTGTCGAAGAAGTTGATGCCGGCGTCGAGCGCGGCGTCCATGATGGCGTGGCTTTCGGCCTCGTCCGTCCGGGGACCGAAATTCATCGTCCCCAGCACGATGCGGCTGACCTTGAGCCCCGTGCGTCCGAGCTGCGTGTACTCCATGGCACCAGCCAACGCCTTCGAGTGCGCTCCGATCAAGGGTGACCCGCGTGAGTCGCGGGCCCGTACGTCTTTACGGGAGGTCCTACGGGCGGCCGGCGTACGGGCCGCCCACGTCCCACGCCTGGTGCATCGCGTCGGCGAACGCGGCGGCGATGCGGTGCTCGCCCGAGGCGTTGGGGTGCGTGCCGTCGTAGGTGTCGGTGTCGATATCCCAGTCGCGGGGGTGGGAGGCCAGGAGCAGGGGCGAGCCGGGTGCGTCGAGGTCGGCGACCGTCTTGCCGAGCAGTTCGTTGAACCGCTCGACCTCGGCCGCGAAGGCGGGGTCGGCCAGGGCCCGTACGTTGGGGATGACGGGCATCAGCACGGCCCGTACGCGCGGATTCGCCTCGCGGGCCCCGGCGACGAAGCGGCGGACGTTCTCGGTGGTCTGCTCGGCGTCGGTGTAGAAACCGAGGTCGATCAGGCCCAGCGAGATCAGCAGCGTGTCGGCCTTCCCGGCCCGTACGGCGTCCTTGATCAGCGGCGCCATGTGCTGCCAGCCCTCGCCCCACCCGGCGAGGTGTGCCCGGGCGCGCTCGGGGAAGCCGGGGTCGCCGTAGTCGAGGGAGACGGGCGCGTCGGCGGCGGGCTCGTAGAGCTCCTTGCGCGGGCCGACGATCCGGTACGGGCCGCCGTAGGAGGCGTTGAGGTGCTGCCACATGCGGTAGCGCCAGGTGAGGTCACCGGCGCTACCGATCGTCATGGAGTCGCCGACGAACATGATCCGCATGCCCCCCATCATCCCGCATGGGCGCGCCTCCTCCGCCGGAGGGAATCGGCACGGCCATTCCGCCGGGCGGCCGCGGTTCGGGCGCGGGGTGCCCGCGCGCGGGCAGCAGACTCGTACCGCTGGTCAGCCACGCGGTACGAGGGAAGGACACGGCCCATGTTCGAGGACACCGAAGCCTTCAGCAGCTTCGCGGTGAACGACACCGAGCGCGCCAAGGAGTTCTACGGCAAGACGCTCGGCCTGCGGCTGTCCGAGGAGTCCATGGAAGGCCACACTCTGGTGACGCTCCGGCTCGCGGGGGGCGGGGTCGTCATGATCTACCCCAAGGAGAACCACACCCCGGCGTCGTTCACCGTGCTCAATTTCCGTGTGGACGACATCGACAGCGCTGTGGACGAACTCGGCCGCCGCGGCGTGACCTTCGAGCGCTATTCGGGCTTCCACCAGGACGAGAAGGGCATCGCCCGGGCCGGCGGCCCGCAGATCGCCTGGTTCACCGACCCGGCGGGCAACGTCCTGTCGGTGCTCCAGACCGGCTGACGGCCCCGGCGGGCGGTGGGGGACGCGGTCACAGCAGCGCGGCGAAGCGGTCGTTGCTCGCGCGGGCGCCGCGTACCCCCACCCTGGCCGACCACTGCCGGCACGTCGCCCCCACGAACACCGCGACCGCGCGCGGATCCGCGGCACGCCAGCAGGGGAAGGTCCGGGCCCAGGCGAGGGCGTCGCCGGGAAGGTGGCCGCTCTCCATCAGCCGTACCGCTGTGTACGCGACGTCGACCCAGGCGGGCCCGGAGGCCGGCATCGCCCAGTCGATCAGCCAGGCCCGCTCCGGACCGACCAGGAGGTTGTGCGGGTTGGTGTCCGTGTGCAGCAAGGTCTCCCCGGACAGCGAGGCGCGGGCGGCGCGGCCGAGATGAGGCCAACGGTCGGCCAGGGGCGGCAGACCGGCCGGGGCGCGCAGCGTCTGCGCTTCGCGCAGGACGTCCGCGACGAGCGGCAGATCACCGGACCCGGGCGAGAGGTCGGCGTGGCGCCCGTCCACCCACGCGAACCCGACCACGTCCCAGCCGCCGGCCACCACCTGCCACAGGAACCGCGTCCCGACGGTGTCGGGTACGGCGCCGCTCATGGCCACTTCCCGCGCCTGGGCCGCCCGCCCCTGCTCGTCACCGAGGGGCACGCCCTTGACGAAGACGGATCCGGAGGGGGCGCGCAGCGTCGCGGCGAACCGGCAGGTGATTCCTTGCGGGATGTCCTGGACGGCCCGCACGGGTCCACTTCGCTGCTCGATCGCGGCCCGTACGGCTGCGGGGAGGGTGGCCCAGTCGAGGCGCATGGTCTCCGGCCGCCTAACTCTGGCCGTCCGACCACTGGATGGTGCGCTGCGCGGCGACGGCGTCCGCCGCGAGGAGGTTGAGCCGCTCCACGCGGTCGGCGGGGCGGACGGTGCAGGAGCGCCAGGTGTGGCCGTTGGGGTGCTCGATGCTGATCATTCCGTTGCCGTCCACGGCCGTTACTCTTCCGGCGCCTCCGGTGACGGTGTCCACGACGAACATCCCGACGACCGGCACGCTCTGGGGCGCGGGTGGCCGATGGCGTGGCTTGAGGTCGATGCCGTGCGCGGTCACCCATAGGTAGGTTTCGCCCGGGGCGTCTTGCGGCGCGCGTGAGCGGCACGCGCTCGGAAGGCCGGGAGTGGATACCGACGGCGCTACGGGGGTGGCGTCGTCGGCGCGTCCGTCAAATCCCGGTGTTCCTGGCGCGAATGATGCCCGTACTCGTGCGAACCACCGGGAGATGAAACTGCGCATGTTGACGCTCCTTCTGCGGACCGGGCGTTGCGTGCCCCCATGACCCAAGGCTTTCGCGATGGGCCCTGATGTCCCAGGGGCGTAACGTCCTAGTTTCGCTGCGCTAATCGGCGATGCTCAGGAAGTCGGCCAGCTTGCGCAGCCCCGGGGTTCCCGGGGCGTCGGCCCGGAGGTCCTGGACGATCGCCACGGCCAGAGTGTGGTGACGCATCCAGGCGGGGGCGAGGCGATGGAGCTTCGTCAACGCGTCGGTGGCACCCCGCGCGTCGCCGGTGTCCGCGTACGCCCGGGCCACGTCCAGCAGGAGCCAGGTGCGCCAGGAGAGCGGAGTGTCCGCGCTCAGCCGCATGCCGCTCGCGAGCCGCAGGGCTTCTTCGGGGCGGGCGTGCTGGACGGCCAGGCGTACGCGTTCGATCCGTACGGACGACTTGCTGAAGACGCTCACCAGCTTGCTGTCGGCGGGCGGCGGCAGGCTGGACAGACGATGGGTGGCGCGTTCGGCTGTGCGCATCATGTCGTTCGCGGTGTCGTAGTCACCGGAGCGGGCGGCGCTGGTGGCGGCGGACATGAGCAGTCCGCCCCAGACACGTACGCCTTCCGCGCGGTGGAGGTGACCGCGCTCCACTCCGTCGGCAGCGTGGACCGCGAGGCTCCCGGCGTCGGCCAGCCGGTTCTGGCGCTGGTACGCCCATGCCACCGAGCCGCAGATCATTGGGGCGAGCAGGGGGTCGTCCGAGGCGTCGGCAGCGGTGAGGGCGCGTTCGAGGCTCGACAGGGCCAGGTCCGTCTTGCCCAGCCTGACGGCCAGATGGCCGCCCAGCTGGAGCGCCTTGGCCAAGGCACCCTGCCCGGTGGCACGTTGGCCGGCGCTCCCGATGGCGGAGACGAGGCGAGCGTCGGCGATGATGCCCGGAAGCATCTCCATCACCTGGCCGAAGGCCGCCGAGTGGTACAGCGTCCAGGCTGCCGCGATCTCGGCCCGGAGCAGGGGAGGCGACAGGGCCTCCACCCCGCTCGGTTCGACGGGCGGCGCGAACAGCGGTGGCATGATGGCGCGCCGCAGGGCGACCAGCGCGGGTGGCTCGGCCTCCCCGGTGGAGGGCACGGCGGGCGGATCGCCCAACAGCGCGGTGACCTCGACTCCCAGCCCCTCGGCGAGGGCATGGAGGGTCGGCAGCCGTGCGGAGCTCTTGCGCTTCTGCTCCAGCTTGCGCACCACGTCCACTGACACACCCGACCGCCCGGCCAGCCCCTCCTGGGTGAGGCCGGCCGTCCGGCGGAGCCGGTACACACGATCGCCCAAGTGCTCGCTGCTCATGCCTTCGACGCTACGCCGCGTCGGGGCGAAGCGAATGCGGAAGCCTGGAGCTTCATCCCGGGCGCGTCGCCTCGACGGCCACGACCGGGCTCTCCGGCGCCCCCGGCGCACCGGTCGGCGGGGCGGAACGGAGGGGGACGCGGCGGCTATGAGCCGCTGCCGGGGTTCTCCTCCGGCAGTCGGGCCAGTTCTTGGAGCAGTGCGGCTATGGTCTTCTCCTTTTCGGAGGCGGGGAGCGTCCGGTCGGCGCGTAACGTTTCGATCTTCTTTTGCAGAAAGGCGCGTTCCGCCTTGCGGTCCCGTGGCGCACGGGCGGTTTCGTGTGCGAAATCCTCCCGTAGGTCGGCGACCGGCGCCGGCTCCTCCGGTTCCGGTTCGTCCGGTCCGCGGTCGCGTGGTGGTCCGGGTGGCTGGGACATCGAGGGGCTCAGCTCTCCACGGCGAAGGCGTAGTCCGGGTCGAGGAAGACCGTGCGGAATCCCGTGTTGTCGGTGCGGATATAGCTGTCCGCGCTGCTCAGCAGCTGCCAGGAGCCCCATGTGCCGCCGCTGTCCCGGGTGATCAGCATCGTCCGGAGCGCGCCGAAGCGGTTGGTGTGGCTGTACGACGGCTGGAAGGTCTCGACGATCGGTGCCCAGGACCCGATCCAGCCTCCGGTCTGATCGGCCAGCGCGGCGGCGTAGTCGTACTGATAGATCAGGTCGTACCGCTGGGCGGCCTGATTCCACAGCAGTGCCTGATTGCGCCAACTTCCGGGCGAGAGCTGCCAGGTGCTGTTCCATATACCCAACACCTGGTAGTTCTGGCCGTGCGCGGACCTGGTCATCAGATACGCGCCCAGCGACGACCACGGAATGTCGATCTGCCAGTGGTCGTCGCGCGCCCAGTCGAAGACCTTGAAGCGCGGAGCGTCCTGGGCGTGATAGGAGACGAATGCCTCCAGGCCCTTGCCCGCCCTGTTCATGGCGGTGAGATAGAGCCACGTATCGACATTTCCGCCGGGCGAGGTCGGGCAGATGACTTCCCAGTAGAGGGAAGTGCCCTGGGCGAATCCGGTCTTGAACGGCGTGTTGTAGAAGACGCCGTAGCCGACGCCGCCTGGCGTCGGGCCGTCCGCGCGGTCACGCAGCCCGAGCGCTCCTTCGCCGAGCCGGTCGGCCAACTCGGCCAGCGACGCCTGCCGTTCGGCCAGGCTCAGTGTGGGGTGCGTACGCGCCACGTGCACTTTGCTCGCCAGGAAGGCCAGTTCGGCGCGCTCGTCGCTCTGGAGGCCGGCCGTACGGCGGAAGGCCTCGCGCTCGTCCGACGGCGGGGCGGACGGCTCCTGGCCGGAGTTCGGAGTGGGTACGGGAGAGTCGGGTGGGACGTCCATCGACGCGCCTCCTCCGGGAGGGTGGAGCGGATGACGACGGCCGTGGGGACGCGTGACCGCCGCCCGTGTGCGCATGCTCGCGGCGCGGGTGCGGCCTTACAAGAGGAAATGGTGCGGATTCACCCGAAGGTGGCGTTCCTGGGAGGCTGTTCGTCGCCTGCGGCGCCTCCCAGGAACGGGGTGGGTCAGAGGCGTTCGATCACGTAGTCGACGCAGACCGTCAGCGCCTCGACGTCCGACGGCTCGATCGCCGGGAACATCGCCACGCGCAGCTGGTTGCGGCCCAGCTTGCGGTACGGCTCGGTGTCCACGATGCCGTTCGCCCGCAGCGTCTTCGCGACGGCCGCCGCGTCCACCTCGTCGGAGAAGTCGATCGTGCCGATGACCTGCGACCGCTTGGCCGGGTCGGTGACGAAGGGGGAGGCGTACGGCGACTTCTCCGCCCAGGCGTAGAGCCGCGAGGAGGAGTCGGCGGTCCGGGCGACCGCCCAGTCCAGGCCGCCCTGCCCGTTGAGCCACTCCAACTGCTCGTTGAGCAGGAAGAGGGTGGAGAGGGCGGGGGTGTTGTACGTCTGGTTCTTCAGCGAGTTGTCGATCGCGGTCGGCAGCGAGAAGAACTCGGGGATGTGCCGGCCGGACGCGTGGACGCGCGCCGCGCGCTCCAGGGCCGCCGGGGAGAACGCGGCCAGCCACAGCCCGCCGTCCGAGGCGAAGGACTTCTGCGGGGCGAAGTAGTAGACATCGCTCTCGGCGATGTCCACGGGCAGCCCGCCCGCGCCGGACGTGGCGTCCACCAGCACGAGCGCGCCCGCGTCGGCGCCGGCCACGCGCCGGACGGGCGCGGCGACACCGGTGGACGTCTCGTTGTGCGTGAAGGCGTAGACGTCGACCCCCGCCTCGGCCTCCGGCTCCGGGTGCGTGCCCGGCTCCGACGAGATCACGGTCGGCTCGGCCAGCCACGGTGCGAGCTTTGCCGCTTTCGCGAACTTCGAGGAGAACTCGCCGAAGGAGAGGTGTTGCGACTTGGTCTCGATGAGCCCGTGCGTCGCGATGTCCCAGAAGGCGGTGGACCCGCCGTTGCCGAGGATCACCTCATAGCCCTCGGGCAGCGAGAACAACTCCCGGACGCCGTCCCGCACCCTGCCCACCAGGTTCTTGACCGGCGCCTGGCGATGAGACGTCCCGAGCAACGAGGTCCCGGTGGCCGCGAGGGCGCCGAGCGCCTCCGTACGCACTTTGGAGGGGCCCGCGCCGAAGCGTCCGTCGGCGGGCTTGATGTCAGCGGGGATCTGGATATCAGCCACGGGTGCAGGGTAGCGGTATGGGGGCTGGGGGCTGTGGGGGGTCCAGCGGGTGAGATTTTTGTGCGGGGGGTTGTGGGCGGGTGTGTTGTGGCTGGGGTGGGGTGGAGTGGCCTCAGTCGCCGGCCGGGCTGGGTGCGGGTCCGATGTCTTGTGCGGGTTGTGTGCGCCTGCGGCGAGCGGCCTCAAACGCCGGCCGGGCTGGGGTTGTGGTGGGTGCGGGGGCGGCGCCTCCGGGCTGGGGACCTGGAACGCGGTGCGGGCGCCGTGCCTCGTATTGAGTGCCGTGAAGTCGCACCGCGTTCCAGAACCCCACCCTCCGACCCCACCCCCTCCCGCCGGAGGGTGAGTGCGGGTTATGGGTGGCGCCACGCTTTTCCTTTCGCCCGTCCGGGGCGCTCGTTCCAGCCCGGGTCCGCCATGCTTTTGTCTTCAGCCCGTTGGGGGCACCTCTGGGGGCACCCCCGGACGGAGTCTGGGGGAGGTAGCTGGGGGAGCTTGAGGACGCGCCCGCAGGGCGCTCCCGCCGCGGGCGGCGAACCGGCCCGCAGCTCGGGGTCTGGGGCGGAGCCCCAGTTTCGGGAAGGGGCGGGGTAGGGGAAAAAGCCCGCCGCAGGCGCCCACCGGCCCGCGCATCGGGGTCTGGGGCAGCGCCCCCCCCACGCGGCGGAGCCGCACATCAGACGCGGCCGGGAAGGGGCGGGGTAGGGGAACAAGCCCGCCGCAGGCGCCAACCCACCGGCCCGCCCCCCGGCGGAGCGCCGCCTATCAATTGCCACACAGGCAACTCCCGTAAGCAGCAAGGAAAATAAAGGCAAGCACGCTTGCTTGTTTATCCGGCGGCTGGGAACCTCAGGGCGGCGGCAACGCCAAAGGCACGGGGGTCGGCGCAACCGTTCGTCACATCACCTGTCCCAGAGGAGTACGCGGTGGTCAACCCCGTCGAGGCAGCCGAGGACCTACGGATGAGCGGGGTCCGCTCCCCGCTCCGCGTCGGCAATGCCTCCGGTTTCTACGGAGACCGCTTCGACGCCCTGCGCGAGATGCTCACCGGCGGCCCCCTGGACGTGCTCACGGGCGACTATCTCGCCGAGCTGACCATGCTCATCCTCGGCCGGGACCGGCTCAAGAACCCCCGGCGTGGGTACGCCAAGACGTTCCTCGGCCAGCTTGAGGAGGGGCTCGGGCTCGCCGTCGACCGGGGGGTGAAGCTCGTCGCCAACGCGGGCGGGCTCAACCCCTCCGGGCTCGCCGACGAGATCCGCGCGCTGGCCGACCGCGTCGGGGTGTCCGTGCGGGTCGCGCACGTCGAGGGCGACGACCTGCTCGCCGACCGCGACTGGGGGCCGGGCGTGCTCACCGCCAACGCCTATCTCGGCGGCGCCGGGATCGCCGCCTGCCTGCGCGCGGGCGCCGACGTCGTGGTGACCGGGCGCGTCACCGACGCCGCGCTCGTCACCGGCCCCGCGACCGCGCACTTCGGCTGGCTCGCCGAGGATCTCGACCGGCTCGCGGGCGCGGTCGTCGCCGGGCACGTCCTGGAGTGCGGAGCCCAGGCGACCGGCGGCAACTACTCCTTCTTCCACGAGATATCGGGGTCGCGCGGCGTCGGCCACCCCGGCTTCCCCATCGCCGAGATCCACGCGGACGGCTCCGCGGTCATCACCAAACACCCCGGCACGGGCGGCGCGGTGACCGTCGGCACGGTCACCGCGCAACTGCTCTACGAGACCGCGGGCCCGCGCTACCCCGGCCCCGACGTCACGGCCCGGTTCGACACCGTGCGGCTCACGGACGACGGGCCGGACCGGGTGCGGATCAGCGGGGTGCGGGGCGAGACGCCGCCGCCGACCCTCAAGACCGGCCTCACGCGCGTGGGCGGCTGGCGCAACGAGGTCGTCTTCGTCCTCACCGGCCTCGACATCGAGGCCAAGGCGTCCCTCGTCCGCGAGCAGCTCGAAGAGGCCCTCGCCCGGCGGCGCCCGGCGGAGGTCCAGTGGACCCTCGCCCGCACGGACCGGGCCGACGCCTCCGTGCAGGAGGAGGCGAGCGCCCTGCTGCGGCTCGTCGTGCGCGACCCCGACCCCGAGGTGGTCGGCCGGGCCGTGAGCAGCGCGGCGATCCAGCTCGCGCTGTCCAGCTATCCCGGCTTCCACGTCACGGCCCCGCCCGGCAACAGCATGCCGTACGGCGTCTTCGAGGCGGCGTATGTGGACGCGTACGCGGTGCGGCACGTGGCGGTGCTCCCCGACGGGACGCGGCTGCGGATCCCGGCGTGCTCGGGCGCCGGTCACCAGGAGGACGAGCCGGCCGGGCCCGCCCCGGCTGCCGGGCCGGAGGCCGGCGCACTCGCGGCGCTGCCGTCCCCGCCGCTGCCCCCGCCCCTGCCCGCGGGCCCCACCCGCCGCGTCCCCCTCGGGACGATCGCCGGTGCGCGCAGCGGCGACAAGGGCGGGTCCGCGAACATCGGCGTGTGGGTCCGGAGCGACGACGCCTGGCGCTGGCTCGTCCACGAGCTGACCGTCGAGCGGCTGCGCGAACTCCTCCCCGAATGCGCCCGGTTCACCGTCGAGCGGCATCCGCTGCCCAACCTCCGCGCGCTGAACTTCACCATCGACGGCATCCTCGGCGAGGGCGTCGCCTCCCAGGCCCGCTTCGACCCGCAGGGCAAGGCACTCGGCGAGTGGCTGCGCGCACGGCACCTGGAGATACCGGAGACGCTGCTGTGACCACCCTGGCCTCCGCGCTCGATGTCGCCGGCCCCGAATACCTCGCCGCCCGCGAGGCCATGCTCGCCAAGCTCGCCGGACTCGACGCGGAGCACGCGAAAGCGCTCGCCGGAGGCGGGGAGAAATACGTCGCCCGGCACCGTGCCCGCGGCAAGCTGCTCGCCCGCGAGCGCATCGAACTGCTCCTGGACCCCGACACGCCTTTCCTGGAACTCTCGCCGCTGGCCGGCTGGGGGAGCGATTACGCGGTGGGGGCGTCCGTCGTCACCGGCATCGGTGTGGTCGAGGGTGTGGAATGCCTCGTCACGGCGAACGACCCGACCGTACGGGGCGGCGCCAGCAATCCCTGGACGCTGAAGAAGATCCTGCGCGCCAATGAGATCGCCCGCGCGAACCGCCTGCCCTGCGTCGCGCTCGTCGAATCCGGCGGCGCCGATCTGCCCAGCCAGAAGGAAATCTTCATCCCCGGCGGCGCGTTGTTCAAGGACATCACCCGGCTGTCCGCCGCCGGCATCCCGACCGTCGCTGTCGTCTTCGGGAACTCGACGGCCGGTGGCGCGTACATCCCCGGGATGTCCGACCACGTCATCATGGTCAAGGACCGGGCCAAGGTCTTTCTCGGCGGGCCGCCGCTGGTCAAAATGGCGACCGGCGAGGACGCGGACGAGGAGGCGCTGGGCGGCGCCGAGATGCACGCGCGGGTCTCCGGGCTCGCCGATCACCTGGCGGTCGACGAACTCGACGCGCTGCGCCAGGCTAGGCGGGTCGTCGCGCGGCTCAATTGGCGTAAGGCTGAGGGCGGTTCGACCGCATTCGAGCCGCCCGTCTTCGACGAGGAGGAATTACTGGGGGTCGTGCCCGGCGACCTGAAGGTGCCCTTCGATCCCCGCGAGGTCATCGCCCGCGTGGTCGACGGCTCCGACTTCGACGAGTTCAAGCCGCTGTACGGGCCCAGCCTGGTGACCGGGTGGGCCCGGGTGTACGGATATCCGGTGGGGGTGCTGGCCAATGCGCAGGGTGTCCTCTTCAGCGCCGAGTCCCAGAAGGCCGCGCAATTCATCCAGTTGGCCAACCGGCTCGACACCCCGCTGATCTTCCTGCACAACACCACCGGCTATATGGTCGGCCAGGAGTACGAGCAGGGCGGCATCATCAAGCACGGATCGATGATGATCAATGCCGTCTCCAATTCCCGGGTCCCGCATCTCTCGGTGCTCATGGGCGCCTCGTACGGAGCCGGGCACTACGGCATGTGCGGGCGGGCGTACGACCCCCGCTTCCTCTTCGCGTGGCCCAGCGCGAAATCCGCCGTCATGGGCCCGCAGCAGCTGGCCGGTGTGCTCTCGATCGTCGCCCGCGCCGCCGCGACGGCGAAAGGACAGCCCTGCGACGACGAGGCCGACGCCGCTCTGCGGGCCGCCGTGGAACGGCAGATCGAATCGGAATCGCTGGCCATGTTCCTCTCGGGGCGGCTCTACGACGACGGCGTCATCGATCCGCGCGACACGCGGACCGTGCTGGGGCTCTGCCTTTCCGCCGTGCACTCCGCGCCCGTGGAGGGCGCGCGTGGCGGCTTCGGCGTCTTCCGGATGTGAGGGCTCTCGTGACCATTCATTCCGTGCTGGTCGCCAATCGGGGCGAGATAGCCTGCCGGATCTTCCGCACCTGCCGTGAGCTGGGGATCACCACGGTCGCCGTGCATTCCGACGCCGACGCCTCCGCACGGCACGTACGGGAGGCCGACGCGTCCGTGCGGCTGCCCGGTTCGGCCGCCTCCGACACGTATTTGCGCGGGGATCTCGTGGCCAATGCCGCGCTCGCCGCCGGAGCGGACGCCGTGCATCCCGGATACGGATTCCTTTCCGAGAGCGCGGAGTTCGCCCGCGCCGTCACCGACGCCGGTCTTGTGTGGATCGGCCCGTCACCGGCCGCCGTCGAGGCCATGGCGTCGAAGACCCGGGCGAAGGAATTGATGGCCGCCGCCGGGGTGCCCCTGCTTTCGCCTCTCGATCCTGCCGAGGTCTGCGAAGCCGATCTGCCGGTGCTCGTGAAGGCCGCCTCGGGCGGCGGCGGGCGCGGCATGCGGGTGGTGCGCGAGCTCGCCGAATTCGAGGGCGCCCTGGCCTCCGCCCGCGCCGAGGCGCTGTCCGCGTTCGGGGACGGCGAGGTCTTCGTCGAGCCGTATGTGGAGGGCGGCCGGCACGTCGAGGTGCAGGTGCTCGCGGACGCGCACGGCTCCGTGTGGGCCATGGGCACCCGCGACTGCTCGCTCCAGCGGCGGCACCAGAAGGTGATCGAGGAGGCACCGGCGCCGTTCCTCCCCGAAGAACTGCGGTCCGCCCTTTCGGTCGCCGCCGTCGACGCGGCACGGGCCATCGGGTATGTGGGCGCGGGCACCGTCGAATTCCTGGTGGGGCGGGACGGGCGGCCGTACTTCCTGGAGATGAACACCCGCTTGCAGGTGGAGCATCCGGTCACCGAATGCGTATACGGCGTGGATCTGGTCGCCCTGCAATTCCGGGTGGCGGAGGGAATCGCCCTGGGCGAGCCGCCGGTGGCGTCCGGGCACGCGGTCTCCGCGCGGCTCTACGCGGAGGACCCGGCGAACGGCTGGCTGCCGCAGACCGGAGTGGTCCAGTGCCTGTCGGTGGGGGCGGCCGCCCCCTCGTCGGCCGGTGGAATTCTTCGCGTCGATTCCGGTGTCGAGGACGGCGATGCCGTCAGCGTGCATTACGACCCGCTGCTCGCCAAGGTCATCGCCTGGGCCCCCACGCGGGCCGAGGCCGCGCGGCGGCTCGCCCACGAGCTGGAGCGTGCCCGCGTCCACGGTCTCGTGACCAACCGGGAATTGCTCGTGCGCTCGCTGCGCCACCCGGAGTTCATCGCCGGGCAGATGGACACGGGATTCCTCGAACGGTATCTGCCCGAACTCACCGCCGCCGAGGACGCCGGCGCCGTACGGACCGCCGCTTTGGTCGCCGCGCTGGCCGATGCCGCCGCGCGGCGGGCGGCGGAGATTCCCGCTGTGCCCCGGCACGTGGGCGGGTGGCGCAATCTCCCTTCTCAGCCGCAGATCAAGCGCTATCGCACCGAGCCCGGCGGAGAAGAGATCGAGGTCCGCTACCGGATCGGGCGCGACGGTCTGGTGGCGGAGGAATTCCCGCGCGTCAGGCTGCTGAGTTCCCGCCCCACGGAAGTCGTGCTGGAAGCCGACGGCATCCGCCGCGCGTACGAGGTGGCCGCGTACGGCGACCGCGTGCACGTGGGCCCGCACACCTTGGTCGCCCTGCCGCGCTTTCCCGAGCCCCGCACCCAGATTGCCCCCGGCTCCCTTCTCGCGCCCATGCCCGGTGTCGTCGTGCGGCTCGCCGAGGGCCTCGCCGTCGGTGAAATCGTGCGCGCCGGACAGCCTTTGGTGTGGATCGAGGCCATGAAAATGGAACACCGTGTCGTCTCGCCCGCCGACGGCACGCTCACCGCCCTGCACGCCGTCCCCGGTCGTCAGGTCGAGGTCGGCGCCCTGCTCGCCGTCGTCACCGAGGAGCCGACGCCATGACCCTTGTCGAGAGCACGGAACACACCGATCTCCGCGCCGCCGTCGCCGCGCTCGGGCGGCGCTACGGGCGGGAATACATTGCCCAGGCCGTACGCGAGGGAAAGCACGCCGACGAGCTGTGGGCGGAGGCCGGCCGGCTCGGATATCTGGGTGTGAATCTGCCCGTCGAGTACGGGGGCGGCGGTGGCGGCATCTCGGAACTCTCCATAGTCCTGGAGGAATTGGGCGCCGCCGGAAGTCCGCTTCTGCTGATGGTCGTCTCGCCCGCGATCTGCGGCACCGTGATCGCCCGCTTCGGCACGGAGGAGCAGAAGCGGAAATGGCTGCCCGGACTGGCCTCCGGCGCGCTCCGGATGGCCTTCGGCATCACCGAGCCCGAGGCCGGTTCCAATTCGCACCGCATCACCACGACCGCCCGCCGGGACGGTGACGGATGGGTGCTGGGCGGGCGGAAGGTCTTCATCTCGGGAGTCGACGTCGCCGACGCCACCCTGATCGTCGGGCGTACGGAGGACGCGCGGACCGGCAAGCTCAAACCCTGCCTCTTCATCGTCGAGCGGGAGACGCCCGGCTTCTCGTTCCGGAGGATCCCCATGGAACTCGCCTCGCCCGAGGCGCAGTTCGAGCTGGTCATGGACGA
Source organism: Streptomyces sp. NPDC001407 (assembly GCF_042895325.1). Taxonomy (NCBI): domain Bacteria; kingdom Bacillati; phylum Actinomycetota; class Actinomycetes; order Kitasatosporales; family Streptomycetaceae; genus Streptomyces; species Streptomyces sp. NPDC001407. The sequence goes on along the minus strand of NZ_JBIAWF010000033.1, from coordinate 40,739 downwards.
CGTCCGGTTGCCGGGCGACGCCCTGGTGGGGAACGAGGACGCCGGTCTGCTCCAGCTCTTCGCCGGGCTCAACCCCGAGCGCATCATGACCGCCGCGTTCGCCCTCGGCATGGCACGGTACGCCCTGGGCCGCGCCGTGGAATACGCCCGTACGCGACAGGTGTGGAAAGAGCCCATAGGCGCGCACCAGGCCGTCGCGCACCCGCTCGCGCAGTCGCACATCGAGATCGAGCTCGCCCGGCTCATGATGCGGAAGGCCGCGTATCTCTACGATTCCGGTGACGACGCCGGTGCGGGGGAAGCCGCGAACATGGCGAAGTTCGCGGCCGCCGACGCCGCCGTGCGCGCCGTCGACCAGGCCGTGCACACGCTGGGCGGCAACGGCCTGTCCACCGAATACGGGCTCGCGCAGCTGATCACGGCGTCCCGGGTGGCGCGGGTCGCGCCGATCAGCCGGGAGATGATCCTCAATTACGTCTCGCACCGAACGCTCGGACTCCCCAAGTCCTACTGAGAAGAATCGAGTTGCCCGATGCTCGTCCGCCGTTCCCATGAGCAGGGGATAGCCACCCTGACGCTCGATTCCCCGCACAATCGCAACGCCCTCTCCGCACGGCTCGTCGGTGAGCTGCACGACGCCTTCGCCGAGGCGGCGGAGGACCCCGGTGTCCGGGCCGTCGTCCTGACGCACACCGGTGACACCTTCTGTGCCGGTGCCGACCTGAGCGAGGCGGGATCGGACGCGTCGGCCCCGCTGGGGCTCGTCCGGCTGCTGCGCGCGGTGGTGGAGCTGCCCAAGCCCGTCGTCGCCGTCGCCGACGGGCACGTCCGGGCCGGTGGGCTGGGGCTGTTGGGGGCCTGCGACATCTCCGTGGCGGGCGAGAAGTCCTCGTTCGCCTTCACCGAGGCCCGGCTGGGGCTGGCGCCCGCGGTGATCTCCATGGTGCTGCTGCCGCGGCTGGACGCCCGCGCGGCCGCGCGCTACTTCCTGACCGGCGAGCGCTTCGGCGCGGCGGAGGCCGCCCGGATCGGCCTGGTCACGCTGGCCGGCGAGCCGGACGAGGTGCTCGCGCCGGTGCTGGACGGGCTGCGGCGCGGTTCGCCGCAGGGGCTCGCCGGGTCCAAGCGGCTGGTGACGGCCGAGGTGCGGCGCGCCCTCGACCGCGACACGGCTGCGCTGGCCGAGGAGTCCGCCCGGCTGTTCGCCTCGCCGGAGGCACGCGAGGGCATGACGGCGTTCCTGGAGCGGAGGGATCCCGCATGGGTCCGGTGAGCGTGCCCAAGCAGGACCGCAGCCGCGTCACCCGGCAGCGGCTGCTGGAGGCGGCCGTGGAGTGTCTCGCGGAGCACGGCTGGGCCGGCTCGACGGTCTCCGTGGTCGCGGAGCGGGCCGGGGTGTCGCGGGGCGCCGCGCAGCATCATTTCCGTACGCGGGAGGACCTGTTCACGGCGGCCGTCGAGTACGTCGCCGAACAGCGCTCGGCCGCCCTGCGGGCCGCCCTCGCCCCGGCCGGCCTGATCGCCGGCCCCGCCCGCACGTACGCGGTCGTCCGCGAACTCGTCGGCGTCTTCACCGGCCCCCTCTTCAGCGCGGCCCTCCAGCTCTGGGTCGTCGCCGCGAACGAGGAGCCGCTGCGCGCCCGGGTGACGGACCTGGAGGCCCGGGTGGGCCGGGAGGTACACCGGATGACCGCGGAACTCCTCGGGGCGGACGAGAGCCGCCCGGGCGTACGGGAGACGGTCCAGGGCGTGCTGGACATGGCCCGCGGCATGGGCCTGGCCAACCTCCTGACGGACGACAGCGCCCGCCGCGAACGCGTGGTCGCCCACTGGTCGGACGTCCTGGACGACATGCTGCGGACCCCGCCCCCCGGACCGGAGGGAGCGGAACCGCACGGCGCCGGGGGATGACGGGCGCGGTCGGGGGTGCTCCGGCGTTGTCATGGTGCGCGTGCCTGTCGTGATCAGCGCACCGGTCGACCGGGCCTTCGCCGAGGCCGTCCTCGCGGACCGGCAGCCCGAGGGTGCCCGGTCGTTGCGGCGGAGCCGGTACCGGGTCATCTCCGCGTCGCCCTGCAGGGCTGCCTGCTCGCGGCGCCGGCCCCGGCCGCCGCGGTCCGCTGAGGCCCGGCCCACGCGAAACCCCCGGACCCGCGACGCGGGCCCGGGGGAGGGGACTTCAGTTCCGCACCGCCGGGATGTCGGCGTAGCCGGAGATCTCGCGGGGGTTGCGGGGGCCGGGGCCGACGTAGCGGGCCGAGGGGCGGACCAGGCGGCCCGTCCGCTTCTGTTCGAGGATGTGCGCGCTCCAGCCCGCCGTGCGGGCGCACGTGAACATCGACGTGAACATGTGCGCCGGGACCTCCGCGAAGTCCAGCACGATCGCCGCCCAGAACTCGACGTTCGTGGCCAGCACCCGGTCCGGGCGGCGGTTGTGGAGCTCGTCCAGGGCCGCCTTCTCCAGTGCCTCGGCGACCTCGAAGCGGGGCGCGGCCAACTCCCTGGCCGTGCGCCGCAGGACGCGCGCGCGGGGGTCCTCGGCGCGGTAGACGCGGTGGCCGAAGCCCATGAGGCGCTCGCCGCGGTCCAGGGCCTGTTTGACGTACGCCGTCGCGTCGCCCGTGCGCTCGATCTCCTCGATCATGCCGAGGACCCGGGACGGCGCCCCGCCGTGCAGCGGGCCGGACATCGCGCCGACCGCCCCCGACAGCGCGGCGGCGACGTCCGCGCCGGTCGAGGCGATGACGCGGGCGGTGAACGTCGAGGCGTTCATGCCGTGTTCGGCCGCGGACGTCCAGTAGGCGTCGACGGCCTTGACGTGCCGCGGGTCGGGTTCGCCGCGCCAGCGCTTCATGAAGCGCTCGACGATGGTCTCCGCCTTGTCGATCTCCCGCTGCGGGACCATCGGCAGGCCCTGGCCGCGCGCCGACTGGGCGACGTAGGAGAGCGCCATGACGGCGGCGCGGGCGAGGTTGTCGCGGGCGGTCGCCTCGTCGATGTCGAGGAGGGGCTTGAGGCCCCAGACGGGGGCGAGCATCGCCAGCGCCGACTGCACGTCGACCCGGATGTCACCCGAGTGCACGGGGATCGGGAACGGCTCGGCGGGCGGCAGACCGGGGTTGAACGAACCGTCGACCAGCAGACCCCAGACGTTCCCGAAGGACACCTGACCGACCAGGTCCTCGATGTCCACACCGCGGTAGCGGAGCGAGCCGCCTTCCTTGTCGGGTTCTGCGATCTCCGTCTCGAACGCGACGACTCCTTCGAGTCCGGGTACGAAGTCGGACATCAGGCGGCTCCTCATGATGTGTGCGACGAGCGGGTCCGGGCCGGTTACGCGGCCGCTCGGCGTGGCTCGCGGTCCGGATCGGTCAACCCGGTCATGCCCCGTGCGGCTGTCTTTCACCCGGTTCCGTGCCCGGCTTTGTCCCAGGCGCCGGGTACCGGATTCAGGCCGGACACGATAGCTGGTGATGTGCGGGTCCCACAGCCTCCCGCCCTGCGATTTTGGGGTGTCCGGACAGACGCGGGGAAGGGTGATGTCCGGCACACCGCCGAATTCCGCGATCGCGGGGTCCGGAGGGAACGCGAGGGGCAGACTGATCGGCTACGCCCAGGTGGGCGAAGAAGGCCGATGCTGGAAGATGAGCGCGTGACGTACCCCGATGAGTTCCACGCCCCGGAGTTCCACCCGCCGGAGTTCCACGCGGGCGCCCTCGACCCCGCCGGCATGCGCGAGCAGTACGGCTCCCGGGGCCTCCTGGAGGCGGACCTGGCCGCCGGCCCGTACGAGCAGTTCGCCGTCTGGTTCGCCGAGGCGTTCGCGAGCGGCCTCCAGGAACCCAACGCCATGGTCCTGTCGACCGCGGACGAAGAAGGGCGGCCCAGCGCGCGGACCGTGCTGCTCAAGGGCTACGACGAGCGCGGTTTCGTCTTCTACACCAACTACGGCTCGCGCAAGGCCGGTGAGATCGACGGCAATCCGCACGTCTGCCTACTCTTCCCCTGGCACCCGCTCGCCCGGCAGGTCATCGTGACGGGCACCGCGCGGCGGGTGGACCCGGCGGAGACCGCCGCGTATTTCCACTCCCGGCCGCACGGCTCGCAGCTCGGCGCGTGGGCGAGCTCCCAGTCGGCGGTCGCCGCCTCACGCGCGGAGATCGACGCGGCGTACGAGCGGCTGGCCGCGCGCTATCCGGAAGGCGAACCGGTGCCGGTGCCCACGGGATGGGGCGGATTCCGGGTGACCGCGGAATCGGTGGAATTCTGGCAGGGCCGCGAGAACAGGCTGCACGACCGCTTGCGGTATGTCCGGGCGGGCGGCGGCTGGCGGGTGGAGCGGCTCTGCCCGTAAGGGCGCGACGCAGGGACCCGGAAAACGCAGCGATCCGTGGGCCACTGCTCGCCATGACGGCGAGCGCCGAGCGGACGACTCGGCAGCCCACGGATCGGGTGACTGCTTGGGATTGGCCGGCGGAGCCGGCGCTGCGCTGTGCGCGACGACGGGCGCTAGCCCGCAGTCACCTCACGCGTCCGGACTGAAATCATGTCCCGAACCACCTCCCTTCTCGTGTGCGCACCACCCTAGGAAGCGCGCCGGAAGCCCACAACCCAATTTCCTGTGGGCAACGATTTCCCCGAAGACGGTGTGGTGCCCAGCACGGTCGAGTTGAATGGCCCGTCGTGCAGGACATGCAGACGCGTCCAGCTGGGGGTACCTCGTGACCGCACCACACCAGTCCGGGCCGGTCCGCCCGGAAGCACTCGCCGGGCCGGGGTCCGGTTCCGTCCCCGGCGCCGACTGCGACGACTCGGGGCTCCTCGCCGCGCTCCTCGACGGGATGGACGCGGCCCTGTGCGCGTTCGACGCCGACGGCACGGTCACCCACTGGAACCGCGAGGCCGAGCGGATACTGGGCTGGACCGCGGCCGAGGCCGTCGGGCGGCACGGCCTGGCCGGCTGGGCGGTGCGCACGGCGGACGCCGAGGAGGTCACCGCGCGGCTGATGGCCGCGATGCGGGCGCACGGCCGCCAGGTGCACGAGTTCGCGCTGCTCACCAAGGACGGCGGGCGGGTTCTGGTCCGTACGCAGCTGTCGGCGGTGCCCGGTGCGGACGGCAGGCCCGCGGGGGCGTACTGCGCCTTCAGCGAGGTGCACACGCAGATCGACCTGGAGCGGTCGATCGCGCTGAGCGAGGCGCTGTTCGGGGACGCGTCGTGGGGCGTGGTCCTCGTGGACGCCGACCTGCGCCCGGCGCTCGCCAATGCGCACGCGGCGCGCGCCCTGCGCTCGGGGCGCACGGCCCTGCTGGGGCGCCCTCTCGGTGAGCTGCTGGACCAGGGGGTGGAGGAGATCGAGGGCGCCCTCCAGCACGTACTGGCCGCCGGCGCGCCGCCCACCCCCACCGACCTCTGGGTGACCCTGCGCGACCAGGGCGGGGCCCCGCCCGAGCGGCGCTGCTGGCGCAGCGGCTTCCTGCGGCTGGCCTCGCCGCTGGCGGAGGAGCCGGTGCCGCTGGGGGTGGCCTGGCTGTTCATGGACGTGACGGCGGCCCGGCTGACGGAGCAGGACAGCGCGCGACTGCGCTTCCGCGGCAGCCAGTTGCACCGGGCGGGCCGGGCGGTCGCCGAGTGCGAGGACCCGATGGAGGCCGCCACCCTCTATCTGGACTTCGCGCTCGCGGGCTTCGCCGACCACGCCCTGGTCGACCTGCTGCCGGAGCCGGAGGCGACCCCGCGCGAGCCGGTCAGAGTCGTACGGGCCGCGGCCACGCCCGCCGGTACGCCCGGCCCGGTCGCCTCCCCGGCGACCGTCCGGGGCGGTATCCCGGTGCCGTACGGGGAGGGCCACCCGGCGCTCCAGGCGGTCGAGCGCTGCGGTTCCGTACGGGCGGTCTCGGACTGCTCGGAAGGGTGGGCGGCGGCGCGCAAGTGGCCGGACGGCACGCTGCACGCCCTGTCGACGCCCCTGCGCAGCCGGGGCCGGACGGTGGGCGTGGTCACCTTCCTCCGCGGCCCGTCCCGGCGGCCGTTCGACAGAGCGGACGCGACGTACGCGGAGGACATCGCCTCACGGGTGGCGGCGTCGGTCGACCTGGCGGTGGCGACGGGGAGTTAGGGGGAGGGGGCCCGTCAGTGCCGGAAGGATCAGTGCCGGAAGAAGATGCGGTCGCCGTACTCGTCCATGACCCGGCCGTTCCACTCGTGGCCTCCGTCGACGTTCCCGGAGCGGAGCATCGGCGGGTCGATCCCCCGCTCGGCGAGCGCTCCCACGGCGGACGCCACGACGGCCTGCATCAGCGCGCTCGTGACCACCGTGGACGCCGGGCCGAACGGCGCGGCGATGCCGTCGGCGGTGAGCTCCGCGTCCCCGATCTCGATCTTGCTGTCGATGACGAGGTCGCAGTGGTCCTTGAGGAACGTCCCGGACGTGTGCCGCGACCGGGTGTGCTCGGCGTAGGCGAGCGACGTGACGCCGACGACCCGCAGCCCGAGCGCGCGGGCGTTCATGGCCATCTCCACGGGCAGCGAATTGCGGCCGGACAGCGAGACGACGATCAGCACGTCGCCGGGCTGCGCGGGGCTCGTGTCCAGCACCGCCCCGGCGAGGCCGTCGACCCGCTCCAGGGCGCTGCCGAGGGTGGCAGGCATGACGTCGAGGCCGATGACGCCGGGCACGGCGAGGAGATTGACCAGGGCGAGGCCGCCCGCGCGGTAGACGACGTCCTGCGCGGGCAGCGAGGAGTGCCCGGCGCCGAAGACGAAGATCCGGCCCCCGGCCGCCACGGCGTCGGCCAGCATGGACCCCGCGGCGGCGATGTGCTCCGCCTCCTCGTCGCGCACCCGCTGGAGCAGCCCGATCGCGGCGTCGAAGAACTGCCCGGCCAGCTTGTTCTCGCTCATCGCTGCGGGGCTCCTTAGCTAGGGATCCGGTGGCGCGTACGGTCTGGGCGTACGCTCGTGGCGCGGATCACGTTGCGGTCTGGACCTGGGCCCTGTCAATACGACGGCGGCGGGCGTCGCCGCCCGCGGCACCGTTGTCAGTGATATGCGTCAGAATTGAGTCCAGGGCCAGCGCACGACTTATCAAGGGGCACGCATGTCCGGACTGATCGACACCACGGAGATGTATCTCCGCACCATTCTCGAGCTCGAGGAGGAGGGTGTGGTCCCCATGCGTGCCCGCATCGCCGAGCGGCTCGACCAGAGCGGCCCGACGGTGAGCCAGACAGTGGCCCGCATGGAGCGCGACGGCCTGGTCTCGGTCGCGGGCGACCGGCACCTGGAGCTCACCGAGGAGGGCCGCCGGCTGGCCACGCGCGTCATGCGCAAGCACCGGCTCGCGGAGTGCCTGCTCGTCGACGTGATCGGCCTCGAGTGGGAGCAGGTGCACGCCGAGGCGTGCCGCTGGGAGCACGTGATGAGCGAGGCGGTGGAGCGGCGCGTGCTGGAGCTGCTGCGCCACCCCACGGAGTCGCCGTACGGCAACCCCATCCCGGGCCTGGAGGAGCTGGGCGAGAAGCCCGAGCCGGACCCCTTCCTCAACGACGGCATGGTCAGCCTGATGGACCTGGAGCCGGGCTCCGAGGGCAAGACCGTCGTCGTCCGCCGCATCGGCGAGCCGATCCAGACGGACCCCCAGCTGATGTACACGCTGCGCCGGGCGGGAGTGCAGCCGGGCGCGGTCGTCAGCGTGACGGAGTCCGCGGGCGGCGTGCTCGTCGGCAGCGGCGGTGAGGCGGCGGAGCTGGAGGCGGACATCGCCACGCACGTGTTCGTGGCGAAGCGGTAGTTCCGGCGGTGGTGGCGGTTGGACTGCTGCCTGTTGTCGACTGAGGGGCTTCACCCCGGGCCCCTGACCGCGCTTCGCGCGGTGTCCTCAAGCTCCCCCAGCTACCTCCCCCAGACTCCGTCCGGGGGTGCCCCCAGAGGTGCCCCCAACGGGCTGAGTGTGCGGGCCGCTGTTGTCGGGTGCGGGGGCCGGTTCGCGCCTGCGGCGGGCGGCCTCAAGCGTCGGCCGGGCTGATCGTGCCGGGCCGCCGGGTTACGGACTACGGTCCGCAATCCAGCCTGTCCGGCGATTGAGGACGGGCCCGCAGGGCGCTCCCGCCGCAGGCGGCAACGGACCCGCGGACAACGGTCAACTCCAGCCCGGAGTCCGCGTATAGGGCGCGAAGCGGCTCGCCTCATGCCACGCTGGCGCTGACGCATATGCGCGGTGCGCCGTCGTCCTGGGGAGGGGGCTGCGATGAGGTCCGTGGCCGGGCATGGCGAGGGCCCCGGAGCTCTCACGAGCTGCCGGGGCCCTGCCTCCCCATGTACCCCCGTGGCGACCCGGAGCCCCGAGCTCCCAGGGTCCGCCCCGTGGACCTTCTTCCCCGAGCGGTCCACGCCCAGGTCGATTACTCCCCTGGGCGCCGCCGGTCAACCCTTCAGCAAGGTCACTCGAACGAGGGGTGTTGCGCACGACAGCCGAGTTTTCGAATGCCAGTTCTATACGGTGGAGCTGCTCGGGGGAGAAAAGGGGGTGCCAGGCTCATGGCGAGGCGTATCGACGTGAGGGGAGGCGGCGGAGTCCGGCTCGCCGCCTGGGAGTTCGCCGACCCGCCGAAGGCGGAGGGCGGCCCCGAGGGTGCGGTGCTGCTGCTCCACGGCCTGATGGGCCGCGCCGCGCACTGGGCGGATACGGCCCGCTGGCTCTCCACCCGCCACCGCGCGGTCGCCCTCGACCTGCGGGGCCACGGCCGCAGCGAGCGCCCCGTCGACGGCCCCTTCACCCGCGAGGCGTATGTCGCCGACGCCCAGGCCGCCGTCGAGCAGCTCGGGCTCGCGCCCGTCACCCTCGTCGGTCACGCCATGGGCGCCCTCGTCGCCTGGCAGCTCGCCGCCCGCCGCCCCGATCTGGTGCGGGCCCTGGTGATCTGCGAGATGCGGGCCTCCGCGCTGGGGGTGGCGGGTCGGCGGGAGTGGGGCGAGTGGTTCAACTCCTGGCCCGTGCCCTTCGCCACGCTCGCGGACGTCCGCAAGTGGTTCGGGGAGGACGACCCGGCCCTGGAGCGCCCCAAGCCGGCCCGCGGCGATTTCTATGCCGAGGTGATGGCGGAGCGCTCCGACGGCTGGCGCCCGGTCTTCTCCCGCCGCCAGATGCTGCTCGCACGCGAGACGTACGCGCGCGACGCGCACTGGGAGGATCTGGCGCTGGTGCAGTGCCCGACGCTGGTCGTCCGCGGGCTCGACGGCGAGCTGGGGCGGGCCGAGGCGCAGGAGATGGTGCGGGTGCTCCCGCGCGGGGTCTATGCCGAGGTCCACGACGCCGGGCACTTCGTCCACTACGACCAGCCGGACGCCTGGCGGCGCGAGGTCGAGCGCTTCCTGGAAGCGGCGCTCCCGGCGTAGCCGGGCACCCTTCCCGGCTTCCGTCCGGCCCTCGCCCATTTAATTCAACGAGCGTTGACATAATTCGGGTGCGGGTGTCCACTGGGAGTACGGCTCACCGAGCACTGACCGTGCACACCGAGGAGATGCCATGTCCTCCCAGCTGCCTTCCGCGTCCCTGTCCGCCGATGTCCTCGTCGTCGGCGCCGGTCCCACCGGCCTGCTGCTCGCGGGGGATCTCGCCGCCGCCGGAGTGCGGGTCACGCTGCTGGAGCGGCGGGCCGAGGAGTCCAATCTGACCAGGGCGTTCGCGGTGCACGCGCGCACCCTGGAGCAGTTCGACGCCCGGGGCGTCGCCGAACGACTGCTGGCCACCGGGGTGTTCACCGCCTCCCTGCGCTTCTTCGGCCGGGTCCGGGTCGACCTCTCCCGGCTGCAAACCCGTTTCCCGGGCGTGCTGCTGACCCCGCAGTACGAGACGGAGCGCGTCCTGGAGGAGCGTGCCCTCGCCCTCGGTGCGGTGATCAGGCGGGGCGCCGAGGTGACCGGCGTCCGCCAGGACGCCGACGGTGTGGACGTGGACGTACGCGAGGAGGGCGCCGAGAGCCGGCTGCGCGCGGCGTATGTGGTGGGGGCCGACGGGGTGCACAGCGCCGTGCGGAAGGCGCTGGGGATGCCCTTCCCGGGGAAGGGCATCCTGCGGTCCGTGATGCTCGCGGACGTCCGGGTCGAGTCCGAGCCGGAGGAGCTGCCCGCCTTCCAGGCCGGGTCCGGCGGCTTCGCGTTCCTGGTGCCGTTCGGTGACGGGTGGTACCGCGCCATCGCCTGGAAGCGCGGCAGCGACCTGCCCTCCGGCGCCCCCGTGGACATGGACGAGCTGCGGGCCGTCACCCGGGACGCGTTCGGCACCGACTTCGGGATGCACGACGTCCGTTGGACCTCGCGCTTCCACAGCGACGAGCGGCAGGTGCCGCGCTACCGCGACGGCCGGGTCTTCCTCGCGGGCGATGCCGCGCACGTCCACTCGCCCGCCGGGGGCATGGGGATGAACGCCGGCATCCAGGACGCCGCCAACCTCGGCTGGAAGCTCGCCGCCGTCCTCCAGGGCCGGGCGGACGAGGCGCTGCTCGACAGCTATCACGACGAACGCCACCCGGTCGGCAAGCTGACCCTCCGCCTCAGCGGCGCCATCCTGCACACCGCCCTCCTCGGCTCACCCGCCGCCCGCGCCCTGCGCGACCTCGCGGCCGGTGCCGTCGGCGTCCTGCCCTCCGCGCTGGACCGCGGCGCGGGCCTGGTGTCCGGCATCGGCATCGACTACCCCGCCCCGCCCGGGGCCCACCCGATGACCGGCCACCGCGCCCCCGACCTCCCCCTGGCCGAGACGGCCGACGGCCCGTCGAGGCTCTACGAAGCGCTGCGCGCCGGACGGCACGTACGCGTCCTGCCGCGCGGCGCGAAGGCCGGGCCCGAGCCGGACGTCACCACGGTCACCCGCGCCGACGCGCTCCCGGTGACCCTGCTCGTGCGCCCGGACGGGCATGTGGCGGAGGCTTCCTGACCGGCGCCCGGCGCAGGTGCGGAAAACGGGGGCGCGTCGGGGGCGCGTCACCTGCGCCGGGCGTCCGCCGCGTCCCGCCCACACGCGTACGCCAGTGAGCTGACCAGCTCCTCGGCGTCGGGGAGCCAGCGGTTGGCGGCGGTGGGTTCGCGCGCCCACAGCACCGAGCCGCGCGAGCCCATGCGGGTCGGCGGTGCGACGACGTAGTCCCCCTCGCCGCGGGCGACCAGGTCGAGCGTGGAGGGGTGCCAGCCGAGCTTCCGCGCGAGGTCGCCGACCTTCAGCGCCCCACCGGGCAGCACGAAGAACAGCATCCGTCCGTACGGTGTGCAGGTGACGGGACCGAGCGGGGTGCCCATGCGCTCCATGCGGGCGAGCGCCAGGCAGCCGGCGGTGTCCGGGACGTCCAGCGCGTCGAACGTGCGCCCCGTCGGCAGCAGGACCGAGGAGCCGGGCTGCCGCGCCCACATCCGGCGGGCGGCGACGGCACTCCCGGTGGCCTGGGTCGCCCAGTCGGGGCGGGCGGGGTGCGCGCCCGGGGCGGGGCAGCCGAGTTCGCCGCACGAGCAGCGCTCCCGGCCCTCCTCGGCCTCCAGCCAGGTGCCGGCGAAGACGTCCCAGTGCCGTTCTTCCGCGTACCGGACAGCCGCGTCGAGCAGCCGCTCGCCGCGCTGTTGGGGGACGAGCGGTGCTCCTACTACTCCGATGGTCTCTTCCACGTCCTTCACAACTCCCCTTGTCACGAGGGGTTACGGCTCAGGGTCATGCTTGTCCGTCGCGGTCGGATATGCACATGGGGCGCACGGATGCATGTACGGGGGCGCAGGTGCGGGTCCCCCGCCGCAGGTGGGTAGCCACCTGCGAGGCGAAAGGGCGAGACAGTCATTGTTTGGCCATTACCGCCTTTGCTGTCATTACCGTTAAGTCCGCATTCTCCGGACATTCAGGGGGCAAAGATCACAGGGGAAGGCGCTCTCAGCAGCTGTCTCAGCTTCTCCGCACCTCGCGGCGCGAGCCGCGAACGCTTAGCAGTCTCAGGGGGTACAGCATGGCCGCACGGCCACTCGTGGCGCGGCAGCCGAACGAACGGCTGCAAGCACTCATCCAGGAAGCAGCCTGCTCCAACGCCGGGTTGGCGCGCCGCGTCAACATGTGCGGTGCCGAGCACGGCCTCGACCTGCGGTACGACAAAACATCCGTAGCCCGCTGGCTCCGTGGCCAGCAGCCCCGCGGCCGCGCACCCGGCATCATCGCCGAGGCGCTCGGCCGCAAGCTCGGACGCACGGTCACGATCGACGAGATCGGCATGGCCAACGGCAAGAACCTCGCGTCCGGCGTCGGCCTCCAGTTCTCCCCGACCGTACTGGGAGCCATCGAGCAGGTCTGCGAACTGTGGCGCAGCGACGTCGGACGGCGGGACTTCCTCAGCGGCACGTCCGTGGCGTCCTCCGCCCTCGTCGAGCCCAGCCGCGACTGGCTGATCACCGGCGCCGACCCCCAGGTCGCGCGCAACGCCGGGGCCCGCGTGGGCGCCTCGGACGTCGAGGCCGTACGCGCGACCACGGACGCCCTCGTCGAGCTCGACCACCGTTACGGCAGCGGACACGTCCGGCCCGTCGTCGTCCACTACCTCAACAGCGTCGTCTCCGGGCTGCTCGCCGGCTCCTACCGGGAATCCGTCGGGCGGGAACTCTTCGCCGCCGTCGCCCGGTTGACCGAGCTCGCCGGCTACATGGCCGTCGACACCGGCCAGCCGGGGCTCGCGCAGCGTTACTACATCCAGGCCCTGCGGCTCGCCCAGGCCGCCGGGGACCGCGGCTACGGCGGCTATGTACTGGCCGCCGGCATGAGCCACCTCGCCGCCTCCCTCGGCAACCCGCGGGAGATCGCCCAACTCGCCAAGGCCGCGCAGGAAGGGGCGCGGGGGCAGGTCACGCCGCGGGCCGAGGCGATGTTCTGCGCGGCGGAGGCCCGGGGGCACGCGCTGATGGGGGACGCGCGTGCCTTCCAGACCGCCGCCGGGCGTGCCCTGAACCACCTCGAACAGGCCGGGGCCGCCGGGGCCGACGCCGCCGGCAAGGGCACCGGCGACGATCCGCCGTGGATCCGCCACTTCGACCACGCCTATCTCGCCGACGAACTCGCCCACTGCCACCGCGACCTCGGCCAGGCCGACCAGGCCCGCCGCCAGGCGGAGGACGCCATCGCGGGCCACCCCGAGGGGCGGGTCCGCCGCCGCGCCATCGGGATGCTGCTCCTGGCCACCGCGCAGGTCCAGCAGCGTGACGTCGACGAGGCGTGCGCGACGGGCACCCGGGCGCTGGAACTGCTCGGTACGTTGCGGTCCAACCGGGGGGCGGAGTATCTGGACGACTTCCAGCAGAGGCTGGCGCCTTATCGGGAGGAGCCGGTGGTGCGGGAGTTCGGGGCGCGGTTGGAGGTGGCGGCGGCGTAGGTGGCAGGCTGCTGCCCCTGCTTTTGGGTGCGGGTTGTGTTGCGGCTGGGGTGGGGTGGCCTCAATCGCCGGCCGGGCTGGGTTGGTGGTGGGTGCCGGGGGTGGGGCCTCCGGGCTGGGGACCTGGAACGCGGTGCGGGCACCGTGCCTCGTATTGAGTGCCGTGAAGTCGCACCGCGTTCCAGAACCCCACCCTCCGACCCCACCCCCTCCCGCCGGTGGGCGACATCGGGTCGTGGGGTGCGCCATTCTTTCTTTTCGCCCGTCCGGGGCGCTCATTCCAGCCCGGGCACGCCAGCTTTTCTTTCAGCCCGTTGGGGGCACCTCTGGGGGCACCCCCGGACGGAGTCTGGGGGAGGTAGCTGGGGGAGTTTGAGGACGCGGCCGCAGGCCGCTCCCGCCGTAGGCGGCAACGGGCCTGAGGCTCGGGGTCTGGGGCGGATCCCCAGTTCCGGGGTGCGCCGTTCTTTTCAGCCCGTCCGGCGCTTGAGGACACCGCGCGGAGCGCGGTCAGGGGGTCTGGGGGCTTGCCCCCAGTTTCGGGAAGGGGCGGGATAGGGGGAAGAAGCCCGCCGCAGGCGCAACGGGCCCGCACCCAGTGGGCTGGGGCAGCGCCCCCCACGCGGCGGAGCCGCACATCAGATACAGCCGGGAAGGGGCGGGGCAGGGCGGGGAAAAGCCCGCCGCCGGCGCGGCGCGGCGGGCCCATTCGTCCGGCTCAGCCGTCGGGGTTGGCTTCCAAGCAGGTCAGTTCGATGCTGTCGATCACGGCCTCGTTCGTCTGGTGGGTGAGGTGGGCGACGTTCTCGATACCGACCGCCATCCACCCCGACAGGCTCATGATGAGTACGCGCAGACCGTCCGTGCCATGTTTGGCGAGCACCTCGTCGGCGACCCGCATGGCCTCCTCGGGCACCCGCTCGGCCGGTTCGAGTCCGACGACCTTTCGCATCAGGCCGATCGTGGTGTGGGAGATCTCCGGTGCGATCGCCCGCAGCCGCCGGTCCTCCTCCTCGTCCACTCTTCCCCTCCTTCTGCGCATGATTCCTGGCTACTTGGGAGCACCGTAGGGCAACCCGCAATGCCCCGCACTCCGGCTTGACAAGCCGTACCCGCACCGTCCCCCCACACAGGGAAGGCGGGTCGCCCCTCGAGCCCGACAGGCGTGAACGGGCCTCATCCCTCCAGCCCGGCCGGCGTTTGAGGCTGCCCGTCGGAGGCGTGAACGGACCCGTACTCGAATTGGCGGGCCGTGCCCCTGTCCCGGCCTCATCCTTCCGGCCTGACCGGCGTTTGAGGCTGCCCGTCGGAGGCGTGAATCGACCCGTGCCCGAATTGGCGGGCCGTGCCCCTGTCCCGGCCTCATCCCTCCAGCCCGGCCGGCGCTCGAGGCTGCCCGCCGCAGGCGTGAATCGGCCCGCACCAAAAAGAACGAGCCGCCCCCATCCCCGCCCCCGCACCCAGCGGACATGGCACCGCCGCCCGGCGACCCGGTAGCGTGAGCCGACGCCAAGTCCCGTACAACTAGGAGTCCCGGTGACGCAGAGCGGACAGGGAAACGTGCCGCAGCCTCCCGCGCAGGCCCCGCGCGAGGGTGTTGTGCTGCCCGCTCAGCAGGAGTCCGCCGAGCGGCGGGGCGCCGGTCAGCAGGCTCCGGCACCGGGGCGGCCGTGGGGGCAGCCCTGGGGGCCGGACGCGCAGCGTGCGCCGCTGCCGCCGGAGATGCCGCCGGGCGCGCCGCTGCCGCCCGCCCAGGCGCCCGGTGCCTCGGAGGCCACGCAGTACCTCCCGCCGGTCCAGGACCCGGCCTCGGACAACGAGGCGACGCGGTACATACCGCCCGTGGGCGGCGGGCCGCTGCCCGACGCCGCGGGCGCGGCGACGCAGTATCTGCCGCCCGTGCCCGCGAGCCCGCAGGGGGACGCCACGCAGCTCCTGCCTCCGCAGCCGGGCGGGTCGGAGCTTCCGCAGTACCTGCCGCCGGTCGACAACGGCGCGGCCACGCAGTACCTCCCGCCGGTGCAGGAGGCGGGCTCGACGCAGTATCTGCCTCCGGTGACCAACGAGGCGGCCACGCAGTACCTGCCGCCGGTGTCGTCCGGTCCGCCCATACCCCCGGCCGGCGGTGCGGCCTTCGCGCAGGCGGGGGAGCGGCCGCCGCCGGCCGAGTTCGACGGGCTGTTCCGCGGGAGCGGTGCCGCGGAGCCGTCCCAGGGGCACCGGCAGGCGCCGCCGCCGCGTGGGCCGCACGCGGGTCCGCCGCCCCAGCCCCAGCCTCCCGCGCCGCGCAGGAAGAAGCTGCCGACCGCCGCGATCGTCGGGATCGTCGTGGCGGCCTGTGCCGCGGCCGGGCTCGGTGCCGGTGCGCTGCTCAGCGGTGGTGGCGACGACAAGAAGAGCGATCAGCAGAACACGGCGTCGAGCTCGTCCGCCCCCGGCTCCGGTCCGGCCGCCGACGACGGCAAGAAGGACCCGGAGGCCAAGGCCGACGACCCGGCGCTCGCGCAGGCGAAGGCGCTCGACGCGCTCCTGAAGGACAGCAACAACAGCCGTGACGCCGTCATCAGGGCGGTCGACGCGATCCGCAATTGCAAGGACCTCGACACGTCGGGGAACGACCTGCGGGACGCGGCGAAGCAGCGTGACGGCCTGGTGACCCGGCTCCAGCAGACATCGATCGACAAGCTTCCGGACAGCGCGGAGCTGTCGGCGCAGCTGACGAAGGCCTGGCAGTCGTCCTCGGCCGCGGACAGCCACTACGCGGCGTGGGCGGGTCAGGCGGGCGGCAAGGGCGGCTGCGTCAAGGGCCACGCCAAGCCGACGGGTGATGCCGCGGCGGGTGACAAGGCGAGCGGCGACGCCACGGCGGCCAAGAAGAAGGCGGCCGACCTGTGGAACCCGATCGCGAGGAAATACCACCTGTCCCAGCACCAGTGGACCCAGCTGTAGCACCGCCGGTCCGCCGCCGGGCCCGGACCCCTGACCGGGGGCACGGAGGGGGAACGTACGATCGAGCGTGTGACAGCTTCGGAGAAGTCTCCCCGCCGCGGCCGCCGCTCGACCACCATGGACGGCATGCCGCTCAATGACATGCCGTGGTGGCGCTGGCGCGCAAACGTACGCTCCGCGCTGCACATGCTCTCCGACCCGGTGTTCCAGCAGGAGTGCTGGCTGACCGGGCGCGCGGGTTTCGGGGACGTGACCGACGCCGTCTACCGGCTGGTCGAGGACACCTGGCTGGACAACTGGTCGGCCGAGAAGTACCTCGGGACGATCTTCCGGGACGCCGCCGAGGTCGCCGTCGTCGACGTCGCCGTGCTGCGGGTCCTGCGGATCATGCACCAGGTGGGGGCCGACGCCCCGGTCTCGGCGTATCTGGAGCACCACGGCTGGCCGGACGCCGTACGGGCCGCCCGCGAGGCGCACGTCCGGCTGGCGGCGAACGACGGTGACGATCCGGACGTCCCGCCCCGTTCGCTGGACGTCCTGGCCCTGGCCACCGGCGCCCGCTGAGCGGGCCGGGCGGCCGGCGCGGTCAGGAGGGGCCGCCGGGTGTGCGACGCTATTGGGCTATGAACGCCTCGCAGTCCCCTGTCACCGAAGGGGCCCCGGAACAGTACGTGCTCACCCTCTCCTGCCCGGACAAGAAGGGCATCGTGCACGCGGTGTCCAGCTATCTCTTCATGACCGGCTGCAACATCGAGGACAGCCAGCAGTTCGGCGACCGTGACACCGGGCTCTTCTTCATGCGCGTGCACTTCGGTGCGGACGCGCCGGTGACGCTGGAGAAGCTGCGGGCCAGCTTCGCGGCGATCGGTGACTCCTTCGCGATGGACTGGCAGATCCACCGGGCCGACGAGAAGATGCGCATCGTCCTGATGGTGTCCAAGTTCGGGCACTGCCTCAACGACCTGCTGTTCCGCTCGCGGATCGGCGCGCTGCCGGTCGAGATCGCGGCGGTCGTCTCCAACCACACCGACTTCGCCGAGCTCGTCGGCTCCTACGGCATCCCCTTCCACCACATCCCGGTGACGAAGGACAACAAGGCCGAGGCCGAGGCCCGGCTGCTGGAGCTCGTGCAGGCGGAGAACGTCGAGCTGGTCGTGCTGGCGCGCTATATGCAGGTGCTCTCGGACGACCTGTGCAAGGTGCTCTCAGGCAAGATCATCAACATCCACCACTCGTTCCTGCCGAGCTTCAAGGGCGCCCGCCCGTACCACCAGGCGCACGCGCGTGGTGTGAAGCTGATCGGTGCCACCGCACACTACGTGACCGCCGACCTCGACGAGGGCCCGATCATCGAGCAGGAGGTCGAGCGCGTCGGTCACGGCGTCACGCCCGACCAGCTGGTGGCGATCGGCCGCGACGTGGAGTGCCAGGCGTTGGCCCGCGCGGTGAAGTGGCACAGCGAGCACCGCGTCCTCCTCAACGGCCGGCGGACGGTCGTCTTCGCCTAGTCCCCCGGCCGGTGGCTGCCCTCTCCCGTCACAGCCGGGAGAGGGAGGCCGTGGCCAGGAGGACGTCGTCGATCGCCTCGCCGTCGCCGGTGCGGCCCACGGCCACGTCCTTCGGGGGTATGTGGCCGGCGGCCAGCCGGCAGAACTCGACGCCGTCCAGTGCGACGTGGGCCACCGTCCCTTCGGGTGAACCGAGGGCGCCAGGGGAGTCCAGCGGGACGTACCAGTGGCCGCCGCCGCTGCCCTCGACCTCCAGGTGGAGCGTGCGGCCCGGGGCGCCCGCCGCGACCAGGGTGCGGGCCGGCGGGGCGAGCCCGGCGCGGCGGCGGCCGGCCAGGGCGGCGGGCAGCATCCGCGCCGCCAGGCCCACCATGTGCTTGAGGTGGCCGGGCGCGGGCGGGTCGTAGGGATAGTCGACGGCCTCGGCGATGTCCGAGGCGTGCACCCAGCACTCGAAGGCGCGGTCGACGAGGGAGTCGCGCAGGGGCAGGCTGAACGCGCCGTAGGGCACCGGCAGCTCCGCCACCTCGTCGGCGGCGAAGGACACGCTGCGGATCAGCGCGGTGCTCTGCTCGCGCCAGGCGCCGCGCGCCGTGCCGGGGCTGTGCCGGTCGGGAGCGCCGGCGGCCGCCTGCTGGGCCCAGAGCACCTCGGTGCGCTCCGTGGGCGAGCGGCTGGCGCCGGGGCCGAGGGGGTCCGGGAGGCCGAGCGCGGCGGAGACGAGGCCGTCCACGGCCGTGAGGTGGCTGATCACGGCGGCCGCGGTGAGGTCGCGGGCCATGCTCCGCTCGCCGTCGAACCACCTCAGCCGCACCGGAGCCCGCCACTCCGCCTCGCCGATGTCACGCAGCAGGGCGTCGAGCCGGGCCGTCTCCGCGTCGTACGGCGCGGCCCACTCCGGCACCGGGATCCGGGCCGGGCGGCGCCCCAGGCAGGAGGCGAGCACCCGGGAGCGCAGCCTCGGGTCGAGGTCGAGGCTGTCCTCGGGGTGCAGCAGGGCGACCGCGTCCCGCAGCCGCACGGCTTCGTCCGCGCAGGTGGCGCAGTCGGTCAGGTGCTCCTCGACGGCGGCCGTCTCCTCGCCGGAGCAGGCGGCCAGCGCCCAGGCGCCGAGCAGCGACTTCAGCACCTTGTGGGTCGCCCGGGACCCGGCCGCGGCGCCGCTCATCGCGCTCCTCCGTGGGTACGGGGCGCGGTCACGACGCGGGGCCCGTGGTGCGCGGTGGAGAGCAGTTGCAGCCCGAGGCGCAGTCGGCGGCGGGCCTCGTCCTCGGTGACGCCGAGCTGGGCGGCGGCCTGGCGGTAGTCGAGGCGGCGCAGGTAGGCGAGGTCCAGTGCGGCGCGCAGCGGGGCGGGCATGGAGGTGACGATGTAGTCGGCGCGGGCGGCGGCGGAGGCCGCGCGGACCTTCTCCTCGATCTCCTCCGGGCCGCTCCGGTCGTCGTCGCTCTGCGCCTGCCGGAGCCGCTCGACGGCCTGCTGGTGGGTGAGGGAGGCGATCCAGGAGCGCAGGGAGCCCTGCTTGGGGTCGTAGGCGCCGGGGTGCTCCCAGACATAGCCGAAGACCTCGCGGGTGACCCGGTCGGCGCCGCTCTCGTCGCCGAGCACGCGGTGGGCCTGGGTGTGGACGAGCGTGGCGAAGCGGTCGTAGAGCTCGCCGAGCGCCGCCGCCTCACCGTGCGCGAGCCGCTGTTGCATCTTGCGGTCCCACTTGGGTGGTGCTGCGTCGGTCGTCATGCCGCCCCTCCTTACGTGCGCCCGGTCGTCCCCGCGTGGCTCTCGTACTGATGATCGCTCGTGCTTGTGCGCGGCGTCACATGCTTTCCGAATGTAGTTGCCGGGTGTGACATCGCAGACGCGTTTGCCGCAAAGGTGGCCCCGCCGCGGCTGCGGATGGTATTGCCGCGGTCACGTTCCGCACCATTGTCCGATCGTTATAGATCGTGCGTGCGCGAATGTGCCGATGTGTTATGCGTGTGTGACCGGATCTATGAGAATTGCGGGTTCGAGCTGGGCATAGGCTCGATGAGGGCCGGCTGGCGCTGTGGCGTTTCACGGGGGAGCGGTCGGGCAGCCGCATCCGAGGAAGGGTCCGTTCCGGGGAACGAGAGACCGAGCGAAGGGGCTTCGAGCGCGTGACGCTGAAGGTGAAGGACGCCGACCAGGGGGACTGGGCAGTCCTCCTGGTATCCGGTGAGATGGACCTGGTGACGTCGCCGGTGGTCCGGCAACGCGTGCACGACGCGGTCGCCGACGGCCGCCGCCGTCTGGTGCTCGACCTGGCCGAGGTGCGCTTCTGCGACTCCAGCGGCGTCGGCGTGCTGATCGCCGCGCGTCGTCTGATGCGCTCCTGTCAGGGCCGGCTGAGACTCATCCTGCCCGAGCAGGGCGGCGCGGACGGATCACACGTCAACAGGGTCCTCGCGGCGCTCGGGGTGCGCCGTCTCTTCGACATCTACCCCGATCTGGCGGCGGCGACGCACGAAGAGCCGCTCTCCGCATAGCGGTTGCCCGGCTGCCTGAAGCCCGACGTGCCCCGGCCCTACCCTTCCAGGGGGAGTTCCGCCCGTACGACGAATCCCCCGTCCTCCGTCCGGTGCGCCAGGAGCGTTCCGCCGAGGCTCTGCGCGCGCTCGCGCAGGCCCACCAGCCCGTGGCCGCCGCCCGGCAGGTCCGGCGCGGCCGCGGCCGCGTCCGGCGGGCCGTTGCGGATCTCGACCAGCAGCCGGGGCGCCGCCGTCGCCGTGCCCGTCTCGGCCACGCGCACGCGTACGCGCGCGCCGGGCGCGTGCTTACGGGCGTTGGTCAGCGCCTCCTGGACCGTCCGGAAGGCCGCGCGCTCCACGGCCTCCGAGCGCTCCGCCGCCGGGTCGCACCCGCTCTCGTACGCGACGTCCAGCGCGCTCAGTTCGATCAGCCGCGGCAGATCGGCGAGGCTCGGCTGCGGGGTGAGCTCCTCGGTGTCCGCGCCCGCCGCGCGCAGGATGCCGACCATGTGGCGGAGCTCCTCCAGGGTGCGCACGGACAGTTCGCGGATCTTCGTGGCTCCCTCGCGCGCCCGCTCCTCCCGCGTGCTGATCTGCACGGCGCCCGCCTGAAGGCTGATCAGACTGACCTGGTGGGCGACGACGTCATGCATCTCCCGCGCCAGCCGGGCGCGTTCGGTGGCCAGCACCTGGTCGGCGAGGAGCCGGTCCTCGCGGGCGCGGCTGCGGGTCAGTTCGTCGAGCCGGGCGGCGAGTTCGCGGCGGGTGCGGGTGAGCAGTCCGAGCGCGATGGGGGTCGCGGCGGTGACCAGCGCGTCGACGAGCAGCAGGGCGGTCTGGCGGCGGTCGGAGAAGGAGAGCTCGGTGGCCGGGAACGGCAGGAAGTGCGCGACGGCCAGCAGCAGTCCGGTGACGGCGAGCAGCCGGCGGTCGGGGCGGCGGACGGCCACGGTGTAGAGGGCGATCATCGGCGCGAACCAGATGTAGCCGATGTAGATGCCCGGCAGCGTGGCCAGGAAGACGGTGACGGGGAACCGCCGCCGCCACAGCAGCGCCACCGCCGCGAGCAGCGAGACGCCCATGCCCCGGCCGAATCCGGCGCCGTTGACGAGCAGCGCGTCGACCGTCGCCAGCAGCGCGGGCACGAGGACGGGCGCGGCCTCGCGCGCACCGGCGGGCACCCGGTGCCACGCTCTCCCGGTCACCGGCCGCCCCGCCCGGCCGTGCTCGCGCCGCCGGGGCGGGCCGCGGCGCGCCTCATCGCGGGTGTCCCGGCGCCGGGCGCGGGCCGCGGCCGGGCGTGGGGTGCGGGGTCGTCACCAGGCCCGCGCGGTCGGCGACGATCGCGGCCTGGACGCGGTTGAGGCCGCCCAGCTTGCCGAGGACGGCCCGCACGTGGTCCTTGACCGTGCTGGGGGCCAGCCCCATGCGTTCGGCGATCTGGGGGTTGGCCAGGCCCGCGCCGAGGTGGGTGAGGACCTCGCGCTCGCGCGGGGTCAGCGTGGCCACCGCCCGCGCGGCCGTCGACTCGGACTCCGCGGCGAGATAGCCGCCGATGACCGCGCGCGTCACGCCCGGGTCGAGGACGCTGCCCCCGGCCGCGAGGGTGCGTACGGCCTGGACGAGCTGCTCCGGGTCGGTGTCCTTGAGCAGGAAGCCGGTGGCCCCGCCGCGCAGTGCCGCGGCGAGGTACTCGTTGGCGTCGAAGGTGGTGAGCATGGCCACGGCGGGCGGCCGCGGGAGGTCGCGCAGGGAGCGCAGCACGGTCAGGCCGTCGACGTCGGGCATCCGGATGTCGAGCAGGACGACGTCCGGGGCGCAGCCGAGCACGGTGTCCACGGCCTCGCCCCCGCCGCAGTCCGCGACGACCTCGATGTCCGGGGCCGTGCCCAGGATCATCCGCAGCCCGGACCGGACGAGCTGCTCGTCGTCCACCACCGCAACACGGATCACCGACCGCTACCTCTTCCTGTCAGCTCTGTTCAGCCGGACCGCCCGGGTGCCTCCGGGGGCCGGCCGGTCTCCAGCCTGCCGCACCGTTCGGCGAGGACGGCTAGAAACGGAGCGTAAGGCTCCAGTCGTCGGTTTGTCCGCTCCGTGCGGCACCCCCGCCGACCGGAGGGGGTCCGCCGGGACCCCGGACGGATACCGTCCGGGCACACCACCGGGCAGAGTGACTCCATGCTGCACCATGCCGGGGCCGGGTCCGGACGCCCGGCCGCCGGTGGCGCGCCCGTGCGGCCGCGGGCGGTGCGGCGGCTCGCGGTCGCGGACCGCCGCGTCCCCCACAAGCGGCGGCCCGCGCACCGCGCGCCGCCGCCCGCGGTGGCCCGCTAAAGCGCCCCGCCCCGGAAGGGCGGCTCGGTGGGCGCGGGACCCAGCGTCGTCGTCCCCGGCGCCGCGCGGTGCCCCAGGCCCGTGCGGTACGCGTCCAGCGCCGCCTCCGTCCGGCCCGTACGCCGCAGCAGGTCACCCAGCAGGCGGCACAGGTCCGCCAGGTCGCCCGCGGCCCCCGTGCGCTCCAGGAGGGACAGGGCGGAGCAGTAGTGCTCCTCCGCCGTCTCGTGCTCCCCGCGCTCCTCCGCGATGAGGCCCAGCAGCCGGTGCGCGCCGCCCGCGTGGACGGCGCCCCGCTCGGCACCCAGCGCCGAGGGCGACAGCAGGGGCCGCAGCAGCCGCTCCGCCTCGTCCGTCCTGCCGCGCCGCCGCAGCACGTCCGCCAGCTCCACCTCGACCTGCACGGTGAACAGCGCGGCCCGCTTGGACGCCAGCATGTCCCGGGCCGTGCGCAGCTCGCTCTCGGCGCCCTCCAGGTCGCCGTCCTGCGCGCGGACGTAACCGCGCATCCAGTGGCAGTGGGCCAGTTCCGTACGGATGTGCAGCTGGAGGTAGAGCTCCTGCGCCTTCGCCAGGGACGCGTCGGCCTCGGCGGTGCGCCCCTCGGCGATCAGCGTACGGGCCACCCCCCGGTGCATCCCCGCGACGAGCGCCGGGTCCTCCACCTTCGGCGCGAGGGCCAGCGCGAGCTCGGCGGCGTGCGCGGCGCGGGCGTGCGCCCCCATGTCCATATAGGGCGCGATGGACGCCGTGTAGAGGAGCAGCAGCGCGTCCGGGTCGTGCAGCCCCGAGGCGTTCAGTTCGTCGACGGCACTCTCCAGCAGATAGCAGGCGTAGCGCAGTTCACCGGCGAGCAGGTGCGCGGTGGCGCGCCCCCGGAGGGCGGGGACGCGGCGCGGCAACGGCTCGTCCGCGAGGAGCTGTTCGGCGGCGGTGAAGTGCTCGCGCGCCTCGGTGAGGTCGCCCGTCTCCAGGGCGCAGTCCCCGAGGCCCAGGAGCGCGGCGCTCTGCTCGGGCACGAGCGCCAGCCCGGCGGCCTCCTCGCGCAGCGCGCCGAACAGCTCGGCGGCGTCCCGCGCGGCGCCCGTGGCCAGCGTCCGCCGGGCGTCCGTGAGCCGCATCCGCAAGCCCGTCGCCAGGTGCGGCGGGCGGCCGGTGGCGAGCTCCTCGACCGTCGTGCCGAGCCGCTCGGCGAGGTGGCGCAGCGCGTTCTCCGAGGGACGCACCCGCCCGGCCTCCAGGGTGGAGACGTACGCGGCGGTATAGGCGGGCTCGGCGAGCTGGCGCTGGGTGAGGCCCTTCTGCGTGCGCAGCCGCAGCACGCGCCGCCCTATGTCCAAGGGCTCGTCCGCCCGCATGCCCTGGGTGCTGTTCTCGGCCACTGGTGCCCCTCGATAAGTTACGCCGTGCGACGCACGCGTGAGCCGGACCCCGCCGGGCCCGCTCACCGCTGTCCGATGTCCTACTGATGCCTGTCCGATGTCCGGCCGACACCTGGCGGGCCCGTTCACATGAGGGTGGAAAGCATGCCGGAGACCGTCCGCGGAGCGGCTGTCACGACGGGAACAGCTGGTGCGGCCACCTTCCGGCAGCCCGGACTCGTCCTCACCGATCACCACTTCGACGTGCCCCTCGACCACGCCGACCCCGGCGGCGAGACCATCCGCCTCTACGCCCGCGAGGTCGTCGCCACCCGCCACGAGCACGACGACCTGCCGTGGCTGGTCTACCTCCAGGGCGGGCCCGGCTTCGCGGCGGGCCGCCCGCTCGGCCGGGAGAACTGGCTGGACCGCGCCCTGGAGGACTACCGCGTCCTGCTGCTCGACCAGCGCGGAACCGGACGCTCCACACCCGCCGACCGCCAGACGCTCCCGCTCCGCGGCACGCCCGCCGAACAGGCCGACTACCTCGCCCACTTCCGGGCCGACTCCATCGTCCGCGACTGCGAGCTCATCCGCCCCCGGCTGACCGGCGGGCGGCCCTGGACCGTGCTCGGCCAGAGCTTCGGCGGCTTCTGCGCGGTGACCTACCTCTCGTACGCCCCCGAGGGGCTCGCCGAGGTGATCATCACTGGCGGCCTGCCCTCGCTCGACGCCGACCCGGACGAGGTCTACCGCGCCGCCTATCCGCGCATGGAGCGCAAGAACCTCGCGCACTACGCGCGTTACCCCGGCGACGAGGCGGCCGCCCGGCGCATCGCGGCCCACCTCGCCGAGCGCGAGGAGGTGCTGCCCGACGGCACCCTCCTGACCGTCGAGGCGTTCCAGCAGCTCGGCATCCTGCTCGGCACCGGCGACGGCTCGCACCGGCTGCACTACCTCCTGGAGGACGCCTTCGTCGACACGGTCGCAGGGCCCCGCCTGTCCGACGCCTTCGCGGAGGCGGTCGCCGCGGTGCTCTCCCGCGCCCACTGCCCGCTCTACGCGATCCTCCATGAGGCCATCTATGCCCAGGACGGGCGCGCGACGCACTGGTCCGCCGAGCGCGTGCGCGCCGAATTCCCGCAGTTCGACCAGCACTTCGAGCCCGGTGCGCGCTTCCTCTTCACCGGTGAGACCGTCCACCCCTGGATGCTGCGCACCCACCCCGCGCTGCGCCCCCTGCGGCACACCGCGGAACTCCTCGCCGAACGCAAGGGCTGGACGCCCCTCTACGACCCCGACCGTCTCGCTCGCAACACCGTCCCCGTGGCCGCCGCGATCTACCACGACGACCTCTACGTCGACACCGGACACTCCCTGCGCACCGCCCGCGCCATCGGCGGCCTGCGCACCTGGGTCACCGACGAATACGAGCACGACGGCGTGCGGGCGAGCGGGCGCGTGGTGCTGGACCGGCTGCTGACGCTCGTGCGCGACGAGGGGTGACCAAGGCGCTTCAGGCTGATACGGACCGGCGGGTGGCCGTACCGGAGTGATAACTCCCCGTGACCCGGCGGAAGTTCCCGCGACTTCTCGAGCCATCACTCGCGTCACGGCCATTGCCCCCGTCCTCCCGAACCCCTACGTTGAGCGGCACCTTAACTCGACTTAACCCGCCGCTTACAGCGCGGCGGGGATTCGGGAGGAACCCCCCATGCGCAGACGAATATCCCTCGCGGCCGGCGCGGCCGCCCTGACGGCGGCGCTGGCCGCCACGGCCGCTCCGGCGGCCTCCGGCGCCACACCACGGCCCGAACGCTCCCAGCAGGTCGAATACTTCGGCCCCGACGGCCACCCCCGCCACACCACGGTGCCCGCGTCTCCCGCACCGCCCCGCTCCCTGGCGCCGTCCGTGCGCGGCGACGGCGACGTCACCTCGATCGTCCGCAACGGCCCGGTCGGCAGCAAGCTCGACGTCGTCTTCGTCGGTGACGGCTACACCGCCGCCCAGCAGGGCGACTTCCACACCGCCGTCCGCGCCAAGTGGGCGAAGATGTCCGCCGTCGAGCCCTACGCCTCGTACAAGAACCTGTTCAACGTGTGGGCCGTGGACGCCGTCTCCCACGACTCCGGCGTCTCCGGCGACCCGGGCAAGGACGTGGTCAAGGACACCGCGCTCCGCTCCGCCTTCTTCTGCGACGGCGTCGAGCGGCTGCTGTGTGTCGACACCGGCAGGGTCGAGTCGTACGCCGCGAAGGCGCCCGCGGCCGACCTCGCCGTGGTCCTGTCCAACTCCACCAAATACGGTGGCGCGGGCTACAACGACGTGGTCTCCAAGGTGGGTTACGACGGGATCGCCACCGCCTCATCGGACAACGCCAAGTCCGACCAGATCGCTGTCCACGAGACCGGCCACTCCCTGGGGAAGCTCGCGGACGAGTACCAGTACGACGACAACGGCACCTACACCGGCACCGAACCGGGCCAGGCGAACATCACGAAGCTCACCGCCGACGAGATGACCGCACAGCGGCAGAAGTGGTACCGCTGGATCGGCCGGACCTCACCGGACGGCGGCACGGTCGGCGCGTACGAGGGCGGCGGCTACTACCCCAAGGGCCTCTTCCGGCCCACCGAGAACTCGATCATGCGCACCCTGGGGCACGAGTTCAACCTGCCCGGCCGCGAGGCCATGATCGCCGGGTTCTACCGGCACGCGAGCGTGCTGACGAGCGACCGCCGCACGGACGCCGCTGTCGGCCGGAACGAGCACATCACCGTACGGCCGGCCGTGAACAGCGCGGTCGTCCGGTGGTACGTCGACGGGCGCGAGGTCACCGGCGCGCGCGGGCGGCTGTCGGTGACGCCCCGCACGCTGGGCGTCCCTGTGGACCACCGGGCGCACACGGTGTCGGCCCGGGCGGCGGACGGCACGGACGCCGTGCGCGACCCGCTGCTGCGGGAGCGGATGCGGACCTCACTGGCCTGGGAGACCGCGCGCTGAACCGATGCGTGGCCCGAGCGGCGCGGCATAGGACAGGATCCGACCTATATCGCTCCTACGCTCACCCCATGAGCAGCTTCCGCCCTCGCATCACCGATGAACAGCGCCGCGCCCGCCTCGGCCGCCGGCACCTCCTCGCACCCGCGCACCGCGCCGCGTCCGTCGAGGACGTGGCGGACGCCCTCGTGGGGCTGCACGCCACCGACGCCGCGACCGTCTACCTCTCCGCGTACGCGCGGCTGGCGGAGCCGTCGGTGGCCGAGGTGGAGCGCGCGCTGTACGACGACGTGACGCTGTGGAAGCTGCTCTCCATGCGCCGCACCATCTTCGCCGTGAGCTCCCGGCTCGCTCCGTACGTCGAGGCCTCGACCGCGCGGGCGATCGCCGTGCGGGAGCGGGCCGCGTTCGTGAAGTTCCTCCAGCAGGGCACCGGGAGCGGCTGGGACGAACAGCGGCTCGCCCGGACGGAGAAGGAGGTGCTGGCCGCCCTCGCCGCCCGCGGCGAGGCCACCACCGCCCAGCTCGCCGAGGACGTGCCCGCCCTGCGGGAGACGGTCCTGGTCTCGGCGGGCAAGCCGTACGCGTCCCGGCAGAGCGTGGGCAGCCGGATGCTGCGCCTGCTGGCCTCGGACGGCCACGTGCGCCGCGCCCGGCCGCGCGGCTCGTGGACCAGCAGCATGTACACCTGGGCGCCCGTGCACCGGCTGCCGGAGGTCCCCGTGCGGGAGGCCAAGGCGGAAGTGGCCCGGCGGTGGCTCGCGTCCTTCGGTCCGGCGACGGAGGCGGATCTGAAGTGGTGGACCGGCTGGACGCTCGGTGACACGCGCCGGGCGCTGGCCGATGTGGGCGCCCAGGACGTGGAGTTGGCGCACGGCCCCGGTTTCGTCCTGCCGGACGACCTGGAGGACGCCGAACCCGCCGGGCCGTGGGCGGCGTTCCTCCCGGGCCTCGACCCCACGGCCATGGGCTGGCGCGGCCGGGACTGGTATCTGGACCCGGAGCACGTGCCCGCCCTCTTCGACCGCGCGGGCAACGTCGGCCCCACCGTGTGGTGGAACGGCCGCGTCGTCGGCGGCTGGGCGCAGCGCCCGGACGGCGAGGTCGTCTGGCGGCCGCTGTCGGACGCGGGCGCCGAAGCGGCCGCCGCGATCGCCGCGGAGGCCGCACGGCTGTCGGCGTGGCTGGGCGACGTGCGGGTCACGCCACGTTTCCGCACGCCGCTGGAGAGGGAGCTGTTGCTGACGCGCTGAGCGGTCTTGTCGAAGTCCGGTCGGGGCGCGGGGCTGCGATGCTGTGCGGCTCCGCCGCGCGGGCGCGACCAGCCCCCACCGGCCCGCAGCCGACCGACAAGCTCCGCCCGACATCGCCGGCCCTAGAGCGTCAAGCCGGCTCGGGCCGTTCGACGTTCGGGGACGGCGTCTGGCCGTACGGCTTGGTGATGAACTCGACCGCGCACGTGCCGCCCGGGTCCTTGATGTAGACCCCGCGCCCGCCGTACTCGTGGTTGATCTGCCCCTCCCGCTTCATCGCCGGGTCCGCCCAGTAGCGCAGACCCTTCTTCTCGATGCGGCCGAAGATGGCGTCGAACTCGTCGTCCGTCACGAGGTAGGCGAGATGGCTGAAGTTGATCGCATCCGGCGCCACATGGTCGTCCGCGAAGTCGATGCCGACGCCGTTGGAGCTGGTGATCTGGGTGAACGGGCCCCAGTCGACGGGTGCTTCGGTGTCCATCAGCTCGGCGATGAACGCGGCGGTCTGCCGGCGGTCCTTGACGTGGACGATGATGTGGTTCAACTCGTTGGCCATGACGGGTCCTTCCCTGGGGTGGGAGCGGCTGGGCGGCCGCTCGTGAACCCCCACATGAGGTCGGCGGTGGCCAGGCCGCGGCGGCGCGGTCCGCCCCGCCCGGAGGCGGTGGCCGGGACGCGCGCCAGGGCCGCGGCCGGCAAGGCGAGGCCTATGGGCACATTGACGAACAGTACCCAGCGGCGGCCCGTGTACTCGGTCCGCGCCGGACGGGTCCCTTGGGTTCCCGGCAGCCCCTCCCAACACTTCACTTGAACGCGTTCAAAAACAGGTCTACAGTCACCGGCAAGAGAGTTTTGAACACGTTCAAGAAGGGGTTGGGGACGTGGATCTCACCGTCGTCGCGTATGTCATCTACCTGGTGATCAGCCTGGGTCTCACGGTCTGGGTCGCGCGCACGCTCAGCCGGAACGGCCGGGTCTTTCTCGCCGATGTGCTGCACGGGAACGAGAAGCTCGCGGACGCCGTGAACCACCTGCTGGTGGTCGGCTTCTATCTGGTGAACCTGGGCTTCATCGCCCTCTACCTCCAGGACGACAGCACGATCGCCGACGCCCGTGGCGTGTTCGAGGCCCTGTCGAAGAAACTCGGTGTCGTGCTGCTCGTGCTCGGCGTCATGCACCTGGGCAATGTCTACGCGCTGAACAAGTTCCGGCGGCGCGGAATGATGGACCGGGAGCAGGTCCCGCCGGTCCCGCCGCAGGCGTACACCGGCCCGGCCGGACCGTGGGCCGCGCCGACCGGTGGGGCCTGAGTCCGTGGACACCACTGTCAGCACCGCGGACCGGGGCGCCGAGCGTGCCCCGGTCCGCCGGCTCACCGTGCTGTACGACGCCCGGTGCCCGCTCTGTTCCTTCCTGCGCGACTGGCTTGTCCGGCAGCGGCAGCTCGTGCCGCTCGACCTGGTGCCGGTCGGCTCCCCGGAGGCCCGGAACCGCTTTCCCTACCTCGACCATGCCGCGGCCTTCGAGGAGATCACCGTTGTCGGGGACGGCGGGCAGGTCTACCGCGGGGCCGCCGCCTGGGTGGTGTGCCTGTGGGCGCTCGCCGAGTACCGCCCGCTCTCGCACCGGTTCAGCACGCCTTCCGGGATGCGCCTGGCGCGCGGCGCGGTGCTGGCCGCCGCCAAGTACCGCGGGGCGCAGTGGCAGCCGCGCTCCGGGGCGGCCGGCGGCGGCGCGTACGACGGGCGGGCCGGCTGGGTGTACACCCCGGCGGCCGGGTGGACCTACGCCCCTCCCACCGTCCCCGAGGCCCCCGCGGCCTGTGACACCGGTTGTGCCACGCCCGATTAGGCTCTGAGCGTGCCAGCAGACAACGAGCCCCGACCGGCCAAGAGCGAGCAGACCCGCGCTCTGATCCTGGAGACCGCGATGCGGCTCTTCCAGGAGCGGGGCTACGACAAGACCACGATGCGGGCCATCGCCAAGGAGGCCGGGGTCTCCGTCGGCAACGCGTACTACTACTTCGCCGGCAAGGAGCACCTGATCCAGGGCTTCTACGACCGGATCGCCGCCGAGCACCAGGTGGCCGTCCGGGAGGTGCTCGACCGGGAGACCGACCTGGAGGCGCGGCTCGCCGGTGTCCTCCAGGTGTGGCTGGACATCGCCGCCCCGTACCACGAGTTCGCGGCGCAGTTCTTCAAGAACGCCGCCGACCCGGAGAGCCCCCTCAGCCCCTTCTCGTCCGAGTCCGAGCACGCGCGCGAGGCGGCCATCGACGTGCACCGCGAGGTGCTGGCGGGCTCCAAGGCGAAGATCCCGGCCGAGCTCGCCGACGTGCTGCCCGAGCTGATGTGGCTGTCCCAGATGGGGCTCGTCCTCTACTGGATCTTCGACCGCTCACCCGGCCGCGCCCGCAGCCGCCGCCTGGCCGACCGCGGCGCCCGCCTGACCACCCGCGGCGTCACCCTGGCCCGCTTCCGCGTCCTGCGCCCCCTGGTCCACGAAGTCCACGAGCTCTTCACGGACTTCCTGCCGGGAATGGCGCAGTCGGTGGCCGCGCGCAAGTGAGGGCGCGGGGGAGTCACTGGGGGAGCGCGACGGCCTCCACCTTCCAGGAGCACTCGGAGTTGATCTCCAGGTACTTGGTCCCGCCGTCATGGCGGTGCGTCACGTCGCTGCCGCTCGCCGCCAGCTCGTTCACCAGCACCTCGCCCAGCGCCCCGCCCTCCGTGACCGCGAAGTTCCCCGCGCTGCCGAACGACGAGCAGTCGAACGAGTAGCGCAGGTCCCAGTCGCCGGGGACCGTGAACTTCGCGGTCGACTTGACGCCGTTGCCCGACTCGGTGAGCACCGTCCGCGGCTTCGCCGGGGGTGGGTCGGCCGGGGCCGCGGAAGGGCTGTGCCCTGACGCCGCCGGGGCCGAGCTCTTCCCGCTGCCCGAGGACGCGACTCCGATGATCACGAGGACGACCGTGAACGCGGCGCCCGCGACGGCGCAGCCACCGCAGCCTTTCTTCCACTTGCCGCCACTCGCCCCGGCGGCCGGCTGTTCCGACATGGTGCCCCCCCACGTTCGATGTGTGGCAGGGAGCATCCCAACCCGCGGCGGCCGCGGTCGCCGGACCGCGGTGACCTGCCACGAACGAGTGAACAGCGCCCGGGGCCGGGCTCGGGGCAAGACAAAACGCCCCGGACGAAATCATCGTCCGGGGCGCCGGCTGTGCACTCGGCAGGATTCGAACCTGCAACCTCTTGATCCGTAGTCAAGTGCTCTATCCGTTGAGCTACGAGTGCCCGTCGATTCCGGTGGCCCTCGTGGGGCTGCCGGGTCGGCGTTGCGGGAGCAATATTACCCGAACATTTCCGTGATCCTTCCCGCCCCGCCGACGGCCGTCCCGTCGGCCGGGAGCGCCCGCGGAGCGGCCACCGGCGGCGCCGCCCCGGGGCGTGTCCCCCGTACGCGCACAACCGGCCGGTACAGGCGCGGTGAGGTGGGGGGAGGAGGGGCAAGATGTGTTCATGGGGACCTTCGCCGCGCACGATGGTCTGATCGTGGGCCGCTACCGCCTGAGGGAGAAGATCGGGCGCGGCGGCATGGGCACCGTCTGGCGTGCCACCGATGAGCTGCTCGCCCGCGAAGTCGCGGTCAAAGAGCTGCACATGGACGACGACCGTTCGCTCTCCGGAGCCACCACCCTCCCGACGTCCAGCGTCGACCGCACGCTCAGAGAGGCGCGCGCCGCCGCGCTGATCAACCATCCGAACGTGGTCGCCCTCCACGACATAGTGATCCAGGAAGGGCGCCCCTGGATCGTGATGGAGCTGATCGAGGGGCGGGCGCTGTCCGAGGTCCTGACGACGGACGGGCCCGCAGGGGCGCGCGAAGCGGCCCGCATCGGGGCCGCGCTGCTGGGCGCGCTGCGGGCCGCGCACGCCCGGGGCGTCCTGCACCGTGACATCAAGCCGCCGAACGTCCTGCTGGAGGCCGGTACGGGGCGCGTCGTGCTGACGGACTTCGGCATCGCGCGGGTCTCCGGAGCCACGACGATCACCGAGTCCGGCGCGTTCGTCGGCTCGCCTGAATACACCGCGCCGGAGCGGATCGCGGGCCGTAGCACAGGACCGGCGTCCGACCTGTGGTCCCTGGGGGTGCTGCTGTGCGTGGTGCTCAGCGGTGAATCGCCCTTCCGCCGCGACTCGTTGGGCGGCATCCTGCAAGCCGTCGTCCAGGACGAGATCCGGCCACCTGCCGCGGCCGAACCGCTGCTGCCGGTCGTCCGGGGACTGCTGGAGCGCGACCCCGAGCGCCGGATGGGCGTGGACGAGGCGGAGTGGCTGCTGCTGTCCTACCTCGCCTCGGGCCGCATGCCTCCGGCTGGGCCCCGGCCCGGCCCCCGGGCGCCCCGGCGGTCCCGCCGGGGCGCGCCGCGCGCGCGAAGGCGCGGGCGCGACACCGGGCCGCTCGCCCCGCGGTCCGCCACCATCTCCCCGCTGCCCCCGCCACCGCCCTTCGAGCGCGCCGCCCAGGGCCGCGCCCGGCTCGCCCTGATGACCGGTGTCGCCGTGATGACCCTGGCCGGGATGGGCGCCGGGCTCGCCACCCTGCTGACGGGCTCGCACACCGGAGGAGCCGACGACAAACCGAGCCATGTGGCGAGCGGCCCGCTGTCGCACTCACCCCACTCGCCCTCCGCACCGCCCGCCACCGCCGCCGTCGACGCCCCGGACGGCTATCACGCGGTCCAGGACCCCGCGGGGTTCGCCCTCGCCGTCCCGGACGGCTTCACCCGCTCCTTCGAGCCGCCACGCGTCCTCTACCGCTCACCCGGCGGGAAATTCGTCATCGGCGTCACGATCCAGGACCGGCAGGAGGACGGCCCCATGGGCGCACTGCGCACCGCCGCCGAAGCGGCCCCCGACCGCTACCCCGGCTACCGCGACGCCACGGTCAACCCCTCGACGCACAAAGAGGACTTCGCCGCCCTGTGGGAATTCACCTGGGACGGGGGAGGGGACGGCGACACGGGTGGCGCGAAGGGCACCCGGCATATGTACGACGTCTGCTGGGACGAGGGCGACAAGCGGTACGACGTATGGGTCGCCTCCCCCGACGGCCAGGCCGACGAGGGCCGCCGCTACGCACAGACGGCGCTCGACACCTTCGTACGCGTCCGGCCCGTATCGGTTCCCTGACGGCCGTCAGGGAACGTCGTCCACGACGGTCACCGGGATTTCCATGACGACCGTCACGGGAGCGAGCCCGGCGGAAAGTGGTTACTGCCGGGTACCCAAAGTGTGCGAGCCCGCCTACGCTCGCCCTCATGACCGACTCGCGGCACGGCGCAGCAGCAGACGGAACGGCAGTGGAAGCAGCGATACCGGCTCCGGGCGGGAACCCGGTCGCCCCGCCCGGAGCCCGTACCGCCGCGGACGTCGTCACACCCGCGCTCGTCGCCCGGCTCACCCGGGGGCTCCCCGGATCCGGGACGACCGTCAGCCATACGCCCTTCACCGGGCGGAAGCTGGCGGACCTGCCGGAGGCCGGACCACAGGACGTGGCCGCCGCGTTCGGGCGGGCCCGCGAGGCGCAGCGCGCGTGGGCGGCCGTGCCCGTACGGGAGCGTGCCGCCGTCCTGCTGCGTTTCCACGACCTCGTGCTGGCGCGCCAGGCGGAGGCGCTCGACCTGATCCAGGTGGAGACCGGCAAGGCCCGGCTGCACGCGCACGAGGAGGTGCAGGCGGTGGCCGTCGCCGCCCGGCACTACGGGCGCAAGGCTCCCGCGTATCTGCGACCCAAGCGGCACGCCGGCGTCGTACCGGCACTCACCAAGGTCACCGAACTGCGTCAGCCGCGTGGTGTCGTGGGCCAGATATCGCCGTGGAACTACCCCCTTGAGCTGTCCGTCGGCGACGCGCTGCCCGCCCTGGTCGCGGGCAACACCCTGGTCACCAAGCCGGACACCGAGACCGCGCTGACCGCCCTGTGGGCCCGGGAGCTGCTGATCGAGGCGGGGCTGCCCCCGGCGGTCTGGCAGATCGTGCTGGGGGAGGGGCCGGTCGTCGGACCCGCCGTCGTGGCGCACGCCGACTACGTCTCCTTCACCGGCTCCACCCGTACAGGCCGCGAGGTGGCGCAGGGCGCCGCGGCCCGGCTGATCGGCTGCTCGCTCGAACTCGGCGGCAAGAACGCCATGCTGGTCCTGCGCGACGCCGACGTCGAGAAGGCGGCGGCGGGCGCGGTCCGCGGCTGCTTCTCCTCCGCGGGACAGCTGTGCATCTCCATCGAGCGGCTGTACGTCCACGAGTCGGTCGCCGACGCCTTCGTCGAGCGGTTCGTCGCCCGTACGCGCGCGATGCGGCTCGGCACGGGCCTCGCCTACGGCGCCGACATGGGGTCGCTGGTCTCCGCCCGGCAACTGGAGACCGTGACCCGGCACGTCGAGGAAGCCGTGGCCAAGGGCGCCACCGTCCTCACCGGCGGCCGCCCCCGGCCGGACATCGGCCCGCTCTTCTACGAACCGACCGTCCTCGAAGGCGTCGAGGCACCGATGGCGGTCTGCGCGGAGGAGACGTTCGGGCCGGTCGTCTCCGTCTATCGCTTCCGTGACGAGGACGAGGTCGTCGCGACGGCCAACGCCACTCCCTACGGGCTGAACGCGTCCGTCTGGACGGAGGACGGACGGCGCGGCCGCGCGGTCGCCGCACGGCTGCGGGCCGGCACCGTCAACGTCAACGAGGCGTACGCGGCGGCCTACGGCAGCGCGCAGTCACCCATGGGGGGCATGGGCGACTCCGGCCTGGGCCGCCGGCACGGCTCCGAGGGCATCCTGAAGTACACCGAGTCCCAGACCGTCGCCCAGCAGCGGCTCATGCCGCTCGCACCGTCCTTCGGGATGACGGACGAGAAGTACGCGGAGTTCATGACCCGCAGCCTGCGCGCGCTGAAGGCCCTGCGCCTGCGCTGACCGGACGCTCTTACGGAGGTACAGGTGCCGGCGTCTGCCGACGAGAAGGACAGTGAAGGCGGCTACGACTACGACGTGATCGTCGTCGGTTCGGGTTTCGGCGGAGCGGTCTCCGCCCTCCGGCTGACCGAGAAGGGCTACCGGGTGGGCGTGCTGGAGGCGGGCCGCCGCTTCACCCGCGACACCCTGCCCAGGAACTCCTGGGACCTGCGCAACTACCTGTGGGCGCCCGCCCTCGGCCTCTACGGCATCCAGCGCATCCACCTGCTCGGCCACGTGATGGTCCTGGCGGGCGCCGGTGTCGGCGGCGGCTCCCTCAACTACGCCAACACGCTGTACGTCCCGCCGAAGGCGTTCTTCGACGACCCGCAGTGGGCCGGCATCACCGACTGGCAGAAGGAGCTGGAGCCGTACTACGCGCAGGCGCGGCGCATGCTCGGCGTACGGCTCAACCCGACCATGACGCCCTCGGACGTCCATCTGCGCGCGGCTGCCGAGAAGATGGGCGTGGGGGACACCTTCCACCGCGCACCGGTGGGCGTGTTCTTCGGGGACGGCCAGGACGCGGACGGCGCGGCCAGGGCGCGGCCCGGCGAGGAGGTCGCCGATCCGTACTTCGGGGGCGCCGGTCCGGCGCGCAAGGCGTGCGTCGAATGCGGTGAGTGCATGACCGGC
This sequence comes from Streptomyces sp. NPDC001407, assembly GCF_042895325.1. NCBI lineage: Bacteria > Bacillati > Actinomycetota > Actinomycetes > Kitasatosporales > Streptomycetaceae > Streptomyces > Streptomyces sp. NPDC001407. The sequence goes on along the minus strand of NZ_JBIAWF010000033.1, from coordinate 4,812 downwards.
TGCCGCCGCGGCGCGAAGAACACCCTCAACGAGAACTACCTCCATCTCGCCGAACGGGCCGGGGCGGTCATTCACCCGATGACGACGGTCGTCGCCGTCACGGAACACCGGGAGGGCGGCCACCGCGTCCTCACCGTCCCCACCGACAAGCGCCACAAGGCCCGCCCCCGGGTGCTGCGCGCGCGGTACGTGGTGATCGCGGCCGGCACGTACGGCACACAGACGCTGCTGCACACTATGAAGGACAAGGGGCTGCTGCCCCGTATCCCCGACGGGCTCGGCCGGCTCACCCGGACGAACTCCGAGGCGCTGGTCGGCGCCCAGACCGACAACCGCCGCTACCGCGCGGCCCATGGCGTGCCGGAGGTCGACTTCACCCGGGGCGTCGCGATCACGTCGTCGATCCATCCGAACGCCAACACGCATATCGAGCCTGTCCGTTACGGCAAGGGCTCCAACGCGATGGGCACCCTGTCGATCCTCCAGGTGCCGGTGGGCACCCGCGCACCACGGGCCGTGGCGTTCGCGGCGCACTGCGCACGCCACCCGGTGCAGCTGCTGCGCTCGCTGTCCAACCACCGCTGGTCCGAGCGCACGATCATCGGGCTCGTCATGCAGTCGCTCGACAACTCCCTGACGACGTACCGGAAGCGGAAGGGCATCGGCAAAGGGCTGCTCACCGCGCGGCAGGGGCACGGCGCGCCCAACCCGAAGCAGATCCCCGAGGCGGCCCGGGCGGCGACGCTGATCGCGCGGGAGATCAACGGCTTCGCGGGCAGCAACGTCGGCGAGCTGATGGGCACTCCGCTCACCGCGCACTTCCTGGGCGGCTGCCCGATCGGCGCGGACGCCACACAGGGTGTCATCGACCCGTACCACCGGCTGTACGGCCACCCGGGGATCTCCGTCGTCGACGGCGCCGCGGTCTCGGCGAACCTCGGCGTCAACCCGTCACTGACGATCACGGCCCAGGCGGAGCGCGCGATGTCCCTCTGGCCCAACAAGGGCGAGCAGGACGCGCGCCCGCCGCAGGGCGGTGCGTACGAGCGCGTGCGGGCGGTGGCACCGCGCCGTCCGGCGGTGCCGAAGGGCGCGTTCGGGGAGTTGCGGCTGCTTTAGCCAGGCGCACGGCGAAGGGCCCCGGGCCGCCTCCGCGGGGGCGTGCGGGCGGCCACGGGGCCCTTGACTGCCGGCACCGAGGGGTCAGGGCAGGGTCGGTGCCGCGGAGCGGCGCCGGGGGGAGCGCCGCTGGCTTCCGGGTGGTGCGTCGCGCTCGCCGCGCGACTCGTGCGGGCGCCTCACCGACGGCGGTGGTTCAACCAATGGCGGTACGGAGCCGGGGCTTCGGCGCTCTCCTGGCATCGTGCGGGATGCGCCGCTCCGAGCGCAACCGTTTCGACCGGATACGGTCGGTTCCAGGCGTCCCCGGAACCGACCGTCCTCCGGGTGGCGGCCGGGCTGCTGTCCCCTGCTGACCGGTCGCCGCGTCACCGGAACGCGGTCCCACGACGCACGCACGCGCACGTCTCGCGTTCCGGCGGATCCGCCCTGTCGTCGCCGGGCGCCCAGGTGAACAGGGACGGAAGCCACGCGTGGATTTCGGTGTGCCGCTCCTGGCCGGGGCGGCACCGGGTCCAACGAAGGGCTTCAGGGGGCGGTCACGCGCCGTACGGGTGACGAGGGGGTGGTGCGGGAGCGGGCCACCGGCTCAGACGCGCCCCCTGCAGAGCTCCAGCAGCGTCATGGCGAGGGCCGTGCCCGGCTTGCCCAGCTGGTCGCTGTAGTGGCCGAGGACCTCCATCTCGCGCGCCAGGTTCACGCGCCGGCCGCCGGAGGCGATACGTTCGCGCTGGATCACCGCCGAGACGGCCATCCGTTCCTGCACGAGACCGATGATCCGGCCGTCGAGATCGTCGATCCGCTTGCGCTCGTCGGTGATGACGCCCGCGGCCTCGTCGGTACGGGCGCCGGTCTCCGCGACGGTCCGAGTGCTCATGTGTGTTCCTCCAAAGGGGCGTGGCCCCCCGGAGCGGCAAGACCCGGGAAAACGACAGGCGCCCCGGGCCTTGTCGGCCCGGGGCGCCTGTCGAAGTCGCTTGTCAGTGGCTCAAGCAGCACGACCATGGCAGCCGGACGGGCCGGTCGCCATAGGTAAAGACGTAGGTCAGGTGCTTGCGCATGGCGCACAGTATGGCCCGGCCGAGGCTCCGGGGCCAACGCGGATTCGGATGGTGAGACAAAAGCAAGCACCCACGCCCCGGTAGAATCGACAAATAGAGACCCCCTCACCGACCGCCGGAAGGCCGCTCCCGTGTCAGCAGCACCCCCCGCCGCCGCCCACGACAACACCGCGGAACCGGTGCTCGTTGTCGACTTCGGTGCGCAGTACGCCCAGCTCATCGCCCGTCGAGTCCGCGAGGCGCGGATCTACAGCGAGATCGTCCCGTCCACCATGCCGGTGGCCGAGATGCTCGCCAGGAACCCGAAGGCGATCATCCTCTCCGGCGGCCCGTCGTCCGTCTACGAGGAGGGTGCCCCCCGTCTCGACGACGCCCGCGGCCTCTTCGAGGCCGGCGTCCCGGTCTTCGGCATGTGCTACGGCTTCCAGTTGATGGCCACCACCCTCGGCGGCACGGTCGACAACTCCGGCGCGCGTGAGTACGGCCGTACGCCTCTGACGGTGACCAAGCCGGGCTCGACGCTCTTCGAGGGCACCCCCGTCGAGCAGTCGGTGTGGATGTCGCACGGCGACGCCTGCTCGGCCGCGCCCGAGGGCTTCACGGTCACCGCGTCCACGGACGTCGTGCCCGTCGCCGGCTTCGAGAACGACGAGAAGAAGCTCTACGGCGTCCAGTACCACCCCGAGGTCATGCACTCCACGCACGGCCAGCAGGTGCTGGAGCACTTCCTCTACCGCGGCGCCGGGATCGAGCCCAGCTGGACCACCGGCAACGTCATCGAGGAGCAGGTCGCCGCGATCCGTGCCCAGGTCGGCACCAAGCGCGCGATCTGCGGTCTCTCCGGCGGCGTGGACTCCGCCGTCGCCGCCGCCCTCGTCCAGAAGGCCATCGGCGACCAGCTCACCTGCGTCTACGTCGACCACGGCCTCATGCGCAAGGGCGAGACGGAGCAGGTCGAGAAGGACTTCGTCGCCGCGACCGGCGTGCAGCTCAAGGTCGTCGACGCGCAGGAGCGCTTCCTGACCGCCCTCGCCGGGGTCTCCGAGCCGGAGGCCAAGCGCAAGATCATCGGCCGGGAGTTCATCCGCGTCTTCGAGCAGGCCCAGGCCGAGATCGTGGCCGAGGCCGGCGCCGAGGGCGAGGACGTCGCGTTCCTCGTCCAGGGCACGCTCTACCCCGACGTGGTCGAGTCCGGTGGCGGCACCGGCACGGCCAACATCAAGTCCCACCACAACGTGGGCGGCCTCCCCGAGGACCTGGAGTTCGAGCTCGTCGAGCCGCTGCGCCAGCTCTTCAAGGACGAGGTCCGCATGGTCGGTTCGGAGCTGGGCCTGCCGGACGAGATCGTCCAGCGCCAGCCCTTCCCGGGCCCGGGCCTCGGCATCCGCATCGTCGGCGAGGTCACCAAGGAGCGCCTGGACCTGCTGCGCGAGGCCGACGCCATCGCCCGCGAGGAGCTGACCGCCGCCGGTCTCGACCGCGAGATCTGGCAGTGCCCGGTCGTCCTGCTCGCGGACGTCCGCAGCGTCGGCGTCCAGGGCGACGGCCGCACCTACGGCCACCCGATCGTGCTGCGCCCGGTCTCCTCCGAGGACGCCATGACGGCCGACTGGTCGCGCCTGCCGTACGACGTCCTGTCGAAGATCTCGACCCGCATCACCAACGAGGTCGACGACGTGAACCGCGTCGTCCTCGACATCACCAGCAAGCCGCCGGGCACCATCGAGTGGGAGTAGCCCTCCCCTGAGGCCCGCCGGGATCAAACGCCAGTGCCGTCGCTCATCCGTTTGGGCGGCGGCACTGTCTTTTGTGGTGGGTACGCTGGCTGTACGGCCCAGAATCCCGTCCATGGGAGGACTTATGACCGCTGAGACCGCGCACCCCTGGCCGGTGCCGCCGCAGGACGGTTACACCGTGGACGACCTGCTGACGCTGCCCGACCTCCCGCCGCACACGGAGCTGATCGACGGGAGCCTGGTTTTCGTGAGTCCGCAGCGAGCCTTTCACAGCGTTGTGATCGACCTGTTGACACATAGCCTGCGCCTCGCCGCGCCACCTGAGCTCAGGGTCCGGCGGGAGATGACTGTGGTCATCAATGAGCACAATGCACCGGAGCCGGATGTCTCTGTAGTGCGCGCTTTGTCGGTGCAGAGCATGCAGCAGACCTACTACCAGGTCAGAGATGTGGTGCTCGCGATCGAGGTGGTTTCTCCTGACTCGGTGTCCCGTGACCGTGACACCAAGCCGCACAAGTACGCCACTGCGGGCATCCCGCACTTCTGGCGCGTCGAGATGGCCGGTACGGACCTTCAGCCCGTCGTCCATGTCTTCGAGCTCGACAAAGAGGCGCGTGTCTACACCTCGACCGGCGTATACCGCGACACCCTGAAGCTCTCCGTCCCCTTCGACATCGACATCGATCTCACGGAGATCAACCAGCTGTAGCCAACGGCGGCGTCCCTCCGGACGCCGCCATTTCTCTTGCGAGATCGCGAGACGAAACGTATCGTTTCGAATCGACGCACCGCAACCCCACGGAAGGAACTTCCCAATCGTGTTGTCAAGCTGCTCCCGTGACGGGGGGTGAAGAGTGAAAGCACTCTCCGTCTCGGATCATCGCCCACAGAACGTT
>NZ_JBIAWF010000032.1:0-64673 GCF_042895325.1 Streptomyces sp. NPDC001407 | reverse complement strand
GAACCCGGAAGCTAAGCCTTTCAGCGCCGATGGTACTGCATGGGGGACCGTGTGGGAGAGTAGGACGCCGCCGAACAAATTTTAGCCTCAGGCCCTGGGTCATAGACCCGGGGCCTGAGGCATTTTTGCGTTCACCACCAATTCCCGCAAAAGACCGGGAAATGCGTCGGCCCCGGGATCAACGGATCCCGGGGCCAACGCATTCAATGAATTACTTGCCCGCACTCGCGGCGCGTACGAGTTCCAGGTCGAGGGACTCACGGCGGATGCGCTGGTCGGTATAGAGCAGCGCGGTGACCGCGGCCGTGACCGGGAAAGCCAGAGTGGAGCTGATGACCGCGCCGATGCCGGCGACGATGAGCGTCGGCCAGCTGGTGACGTCACTGTCGGAGCCGCCCGACACGATCGACTCGACGACGCCCATCGGCATCTGCGCGATCATGGAGACCACAAAGGTGAGGGCCACGGCGAGGAGCTGTACGCCGAAGACGCGCCACCAGGCCCCGCGCACCAGCTTCGCCGAGCGGCGCATGCTCGCGACGACGCCCTGCTTCTCCAGCATCAGCGCCGGCACCGCCAGGCTGTAGCGGATCCACAGCCAGACGCCGGCCGCCACCGATCCCAGTCCGCCCAGCAGCGCGAGCGCGGCGCCCGCCGACTCCGCGCCCGCCGCGGCGACCAGCAGCCCGAGGGCCAGCCCCACGGTGAGGACCGCGCAGACCATCAGCGGCAGCAGCACCAACAGGCCGCACAACCGGCCCAGTTGGGGCCGTGCGCTCCGCCAGGCCTCGCCGATCGAGGTCGTACGCCCCAGGATCGCGTGGCTGACCATGACCATCAGCATGCCGGTGGCGATGATCGAGCCGATCAGGCCGATCGCCCAGGCGATGCCCACGCCGCCCAGGCTCCTGCCTATGGCGTCCAGGAGTTGCCGGGGTGACACGGTCTCGGAGTCGGCGAGCGACTGGAGGTCCGGGGTGTTCCGGAACCACAGGCCGGTGACCACGGTCGCCACCGCCTGGGTGCCCACCGCGAGGGCGAACGAGATCCCCAGGGCCGTACGCCACTGGACGCGTACCGTCCGGATGGCCGCGTCGATGATCTCGCCGACGCCGAGCGGCCGCAGCGGGATCACGCCGGGCTGGGGGGCCTGCGCCGGAGGAGTCCAGTTCCCCCAGCCGCCCCTGGCGGCCGCCTGCGGTCCCCAGCCCTGGGGATCGGGGCGCTGCGGGCCGGGGTTGGACCGGGCGCGCTCGCGGGTGGTGCGGCGGGTCTGCGGGGGGACCGCGGAGGGCGTGGACCACTGGCCTGCGGGCGGCTGCTCGGGGGCCCACTGCGAGGAGCGTGCGTCCTCGCCGGTGCCGGACGCCTGGTCCGCGGGGGTGGGCTCCTCCGGCGCGGCCGGGGGCCGCTCCTCGGAGGGGGAGGGTCCGGGCGAGTTCCGGCCCGGAGTGTCGTTCATGTGTCTGTCGCTCCTTCTCGGTACCCGTCCGCCGGTGCGGCTCCGGGCCTTGCCCGGCAATCGTGTCACGGTGCCCGGACGGCCGGCCGTGCTCGCGACCGGGCCGGGGGCGGGGAGGGGGCTCGTACGGGGGAGGAATGGAAAGGGGACCTTCAATAGTCGCCTCCCGCCGGGCAGACTGGGCAGATGGCTGATCACTTCGTGGCACCCGTGGATCCCGTCGGATGTCCCCTCTCGCCCGCCTTGCGGTGGGACGAGCTGCCGGAGGGGCCCGTGGTCGTGCTCCTCGACCAACGCAGGCTCCCGGCCGAGGAGGTGGAGCTGCTGTGCACGGACGTGCCCGCGCTGGTGGAGGCGATACGCACGCTCGCGGTGCGGGGTGCGCCGCTGCTCGGGGTCGCCGGCGCGTACGGCGTGGCACTCGCCGCGGCCCGGGGCTTCGACGTGGACGACGCCGCCCAGCTGCTGGCCCACGCGCGCCCGACGGCCGTCAACCTCGCGTACGGGGTGCGGCGGGCGGCCACCGCGTACGAGGAGGCGCTCAAGGGGGGTGCGGACGGGCGGCAGGCCGCAGCGGCCGCGCTCGCCGAGGCCCGTGCCCTGCACCAGGAGGACGCCGAGGCCAGCGCGCGCATGGCGGCCCACGGGCTGACGCTGCTGGACGAGCTGCTGCCGGGCGGCGGCTATCGCCTCCTCACCCACTGCAACACGGGCGTCCTGGTCTCCGGAGGCGGCGGTACCGCCTTCGCGGTGGCCTCCGCCGCCCATGGTGTGGGACAGCTGAGGCGCCTGTGGGTGGACGAGACCCGCCCGCTGTTGCAGGGCGCGCGGCTCACGGCGTACGAGGCGGCGCGCGCCGGCATGGCGTACACCCTGCTCACCGACAACGCGGCGGGGTCGCTCTTCGCGGCGGGCGAGGTGGACGCCGTCCTGATCGGGGCGGACCGGATAGCCGCCGACGGTTCGGTGGCGAACAAGGTGGGCAGCTATCCGCTGGCCGTGCTGGCCCGCTATCACCATGTGCCGTTCATCGTCGTGGCACCGACCACCACGGTGGACCTGGGAACGCCGGAGGGTGCCGCGATCGAGGTGGAGCAGCGGCCGGGGCACGAGGTCACGGAGTTCTCCGCGCCCGCGGTGGCGGGCATGACGGCGGAACCCGGGGCGGGCGTCCCCGCGGCGCCGCTGGGCACCCAGGCGTACAACCCCGCGTTCGACGTCACACCGCCCGAGCTGGTGACCGCCCTCGTCACGGAGAACGGGGTCCTCTCGCCGGTCACCCGGGCGGGGCTGGCCGAGCTGTGCGCCGGGCGGGGAAAGGGAAAGGCCACGGGCGGGGCCGGATTTCCCGCATGATTTGCACCGCCGCCGAAGAGGGCCGATGATCTCCGAGGTCAACGGGACACACCGAAGAATGCCATTCACCACAGGTGAGCTGAGTCACCCGGCTCTATGGACCGGATGCGAAAATGGGATGATGTCGATATGAAGGGACGCGTCCTTGTCGTCGACGACGACACCGCACTGGCCGAGATGCTCGGCATTGTGCTGCGTGGTGAGGGTTTCGAGCCGTCGTTCGTAGCGGACGGCGACAAGGCACTTGCTGCTTTTCGTGAGGTAAAACCGGATCTTGTGCTGCTCGACCTGATGCTTCCCGGTCGGGACGGCATCGAGGTGTGCAGGCTCATCCGGGCGGAGTCCGGTGTGCCGATCGTGATGCTGACGGCGAAGAGCGACACGGTCGATGTGGTGGTCGGGCTGGAGTCCGGCGCCGACGACTACATCGTCAAGCCGTTCAAGCCGAAGGAGCTGGTGGCCCGCATCCGGGCCCGTCTGCGCAGGTCCGAGGAGCCGGCGCCGGAGCAGCTGACGATCGGTGACCTGGTCATCGACGTGGCCGGGCACTCGGTCAAGCGCGAGGGGCAGTCCATCGCGCTGACCCCGCTGGAGTTCGATCTGCTGGTGGCGCTGGCCCGCAAGCCCTGGCAGGTGTTCACCCGCGAGGTGCTCCTGGAGCAGGTGTGGGGCTACCGCCACGCGGCGGACACGCGCCTGGTGAACGTGCACGTGCAGCGGCTGCGCTCCAAGGTCGAGAAGGACCCGGAGCGGCCGGAGATCGTGGTGACCGTCCGCGGCGTGGGCTACAAGGCCGGGCCGAGCTGACATGTCGGGCAACGGTGCCGCCCCGGAGTGGGGCGCGGGGCGGCCCGTCGAGACGGCGGGCGGCATATCTCTCTTCCGGCGGCTGTGGCGCGGCGGAAGGCTGCTGCCCGACGGTGCGGCCGCGGGGCCGGTCCATCCGGTGCTGCGGCTGTACGTGCGCTGGGTGCGGCGCCCGCTGCTGCCCGCGATGCGGCTGTGGCGGCGGAACATCCAGCTGCGGGTGGTCGCCACCACCCTGCTGATGTCGGTGGGCGTGGTGCTGCTGCTCGGCCTCGTCGTCATCGGGCAGGTGCGCAACGGCCTGCTGGAGGCCAAGCGGCACGCCTCGCAGAGCCAGGCGGAGGGCGGCTTCAAGGCCGCGCGCGACTTCGCGGACGGCACCGACAACCGCGGTCAGGACACCTCGCAGGCCGGCGTGCGGGGCATGGACTCCGGCACCTGGCTGACGACCTTGGTGCAGCAGCTCTCCAGTGGCGGCCAGGGCGTCTATCACGTGGTGGCGCTCAGCGCGGACCCCAGTGACACCGCCGTGGGCGCCCGCGGCCCGCGTGCCTCCGGGGACATCGACCCCGAGCACAGCGTCCCCGCAGACCTGCGCAAGCAGCTGAACAACCAGACGGGCGCGCTGGAGCGCTCCGCGTCGATCAAGCACAGCGCCTCGGACGAGGGCGAGCCCGCGCTGGTGGTCGGCAAGCGGCTCTACGACAACAACAACAAGCCGTACCAGCTCTACTACCTCTTCCCGTACACGCAGGAGGAGAAGTCGCTGACCCTGGTCAAGACCACGCTGGCGACCGCCGGGGTGTTCGTGGTGGTGCTGCTGGGTGCCATCGCGTGGCTGGTGGTGCGGCAGATCGTCACGCCCGTACGGATGGCGGCCGGGATCTCCGAGCGGCTCGCGGCGGGTGTGCTCCAGGAGCGGATGAAGGTCACCGGCGAGGACGACATCGCCCGTCTGGGTGAGGCCTTCAACAAGATGGCACAGAACCTCCAGGTGAAGATCCAGCAGCTGGAGCAGCTGTCCCGGATGCAGCGCCGCTTCGTGTCCGACGTCTCCCATGAGCTGCGCACGCCGCTGACGACCGTGCGGATGGCGGCGGAGGTCATCCACGAGGCGCGTGACGACTTCGACCCGGTCACCGCACGCTCGGCGGAGCTGCTGTTCGGGCAGGTCGACCGCTTCGAGTCGCTGCTGTCCGACCTGCTGGAGATCAGCCGGTTCGACGCGGGCGCGGCCGCTCTGGAGGCCGAGCCCATCGACCTGCGGGATGTGGTGAACCGGGTGGTCGACGGTGCCCTGCCGCTGGCGGAGCGCAAGGGCAGCAAGCTGCTCGTCCGCGGCGACGAACAGCCGGTGATCGCGGAGTCCGACGCGCGGCGCGTGGAGCGCGTACTGCGGAACCTCGTGGTCAACGCCGTCGAGCACGGCGAGGGCCGGGACGTGGTGATACGGCTCGCGGCGGCGGGCGGCGCGGTCGCGGTCGCGGTGCGCGACTACGGCGTGGGGCTCAAGCCGGGCGAGGCGACGCGCGTCTTCAACCGCTTCTGGCGGGCCGACCCGGCGCGGGCCCGTACGACCGGGGGCACCGGTCTCGGCCTGTCGATCGCGGTGGAGGACGCCCGGCTGCACGGCGGCTGGCTCCAGGCGTGGGGCGAGCCGGGCGGCGGTTCGCAGTTCCGGCTGACGCTGCCGAGCACGGCCGGGGACACGCTGCGCGGCTCGCCGATCCCGCTGGAGCCCGATGACTCGCGGCGCAACCGCGGTCTGAACGAGGCCGGGGTGCCGCTGGGCGTCTCCGGCCGCGGCGGGGCCGTACCGGCGCAGCCCGGTCCGCAGGGCCCGGGGCACGCGCCCGTACCCGCGCAGACGCGGAGCACGCCGACCGTCGACCCGGCGGCGCTGCCGGGCAGCGGGTCGCGGGTGGTGGCCCGGCAGGGCGGTGCGGCGCCGTACGACAAGGGCGGCACGGACTCCCCGGACTCTTCGGGCAAGGACATGAAGGGCGAGGCCGGGGCCGGTACGGGACGTGAGGGGCAGGCGCGTGGGCGCTGAACGCGGACGCCGCAGGCGGCTCGCAGGTCTCGCCGCGCTGGCGGCCGGTGGCCTGCTGCTGGCCGGCTGTGCGTCGATGCCGGACAGCGGCGAGGTCACCTCGGTCGACTCCTCGCAGCGTGCCGACGCCGACTCGCAGGTGCGGGTCTACGGCGTGGCGCCGCACAAGGGCGAGCAGCCGCAGGACCTGGTGACGGGCTTCCTGGAGGCCACGACCAGCGACGACCCGGACTACGCGACAGCGCGGATGTACCTGTCGAAGAACGTGAAGCGGCAGTGGAACCCGTCCGAGGGGACGACGGTGCTGTCCGAGCCGCCGAAGGTGGACGTCTCGCGCACGGGCGACCGGAAGCAGGACTTCACCATCACGCTGAACGGCAAGCAGGTCGCCCGGGTCGACGACAAGCACGCGTACAAGCCGGACGAGCGGGACTACAGCACGCAGATCCGGGTCGCGCAGGAGGACGGCGAGTGGCGCATCGACGCGCTGCCGCCGGGGCTGATTCTCGGGCTCGCGGACTTCCAGCGCATCTACCGCTCGGTCAACAAGTATTACTTCGCCGAGCTGGGGGCGAGCGGGGTGGGACAGGGCCGCAACGTGCTCGTCGCCGACCCCGTCTACCTGCGCAAGCGCATAGACCCGGTGACGTCCTCGGTGAAGGCGCTGCTGGACGGGCCGACGACCTGGCTCGATCCGGTCGCGACGACGGCCTTCCGCGAGGGCACGCAGGTGGTCGACCAGCGGCTGTCCCTGGACGATTCCAACGCCCTGAAGGTGCGGCTCGACTCCCGGGCGAACGGCACCAGCGAGGAGCAGTGCCTGCGGATGGCCGCGCAGGTCCTCTACACCGTGCAGGACCAGTCGGCCAAGGTCAGCCAGGTGACGCTGCAGCGCGAGAACGGCTCCCAGATGTGCGTGCTGCAGCGCGATCAGGCGCGGTGGTACGCACCGGACCAGACGGCGGGTCATCCGGACCGGCAGTATTTCGTGGACGCGCAGCACCGGTTGGTGAGCATCGCCGACGGCGAGGAGGAGCCGCGCCGGGTCCCGGGCCCGTTCGGCGCGGACGCCCCGGTGCAGCTGCGCTCGGTGGCGGTGTCCCGTGACGAGAAGCGGGCCGCGGGGGTGACGGCCAACGGCCAGGCGCTGTACGTCGCCGGGCTGGAGAGTGGAGCGGCGCCGGGCGATCCCCGGCTGACGGTGCGGGGCGGCGGGGCCAAGGCGGGCCTGACGGCGCCGAGTTGGGACGGGCTGGGTGACCTGTGGGTCGCGGACCAGGATCCGGACCGGCCGCGCCTGCTGCGGCTGCCGGGCGGTGCGGGTGCGCCGGAGGAGGTCCAGGTGCCCCGGCTCGACGGCGGACGGATCACCGGGCTGCGGGTGGCCGCGGACGGTGTGCGCATCGCGCTGCTGGTGACGAAGGGCGACCGGACGACGCTGAAGCTGGGGCGCGTGGAGCGGCACGGAGGCGTGGGGCGGATGACGCTGTCGGTGCAGGAACTGCGTTCCGTGGCACCGAGGTTGGAGCAGGTCGACGCGGTGTCCTGGGCGGGCGGAAGCCGCTTGCTGGTCGCGGGCAGCGAGCAGAACGGCCTTCAGCAACTGCTGTACGTCGATACCGACGGCTCCCTCTCGAACGCCTCGGCGCTGCCGGGCATCACGGGGGTGCGCGGGATCGCCGCCGCGGAGAACGCGGCCAAGGCGCCGACGCTGGTCGCGGAGCGCGACGGCGGGATCGTACGGCTGCTCCAGGACACCAACTGGAAGCTGGTGACCAAGGAGGGCTCGGCGCCGGTCTATCCGGGGTAGCGGGGCGGCGGGGGTTCTTGCCCGCTGCGCTCGGGGCGCTGCCTTGAGCGTGGCCGGCTGCGCGATGTGCTGCGCTCCGTGCTGCCCTCCGTGACGCGGCCTGTGGGGTCAGTGGGGCTTCCGGGGCCCGCCCAGGAGTTGTCCACAGCCGCGGCCGGGAGTTTTCCACAGGGGTGGCAGGGCTCGCCGCAGGGCGGGACAGTAGGTCCATGCGCAGGTGGTGGCAGGAGATCACCGGCCTGGTGCTGCCGGCCGACTGCGCGGGGTGCGGCCGGTGGCGGACGGTGCTGTGCGAGGAGTGCCGCGCGGCGCTGAGCGGGTCCCGGGCACGCCGGGTGTGGCCGGACCCGGTGCCGGCCGGGCTGCCGCCCGTGCACGCGGCGGCGCGGTACGGCGACAGGGTGCGATCGGTGCTGCTCGCGCACAAGGAACGGGGCGCGCTGGCGCTGGCGGGCCCGCTGGGGACCGCGCTGGCGGGGGCGGTGCGTTCGGTCGTGGAGGGGGCGGACGGGGGCGAGGGGGAGGTGGGGAGGGGCGGGGGAGGCCCCCTGCTGCTCGTTCCCGTCCCCTCCGCGCGGCATGCCGTCGCCGCCCGGGGGCACGATCCGGGGCGGCGGATCGCTCTCGCGGCCGCGGGTGCGCTGCGGCGGGCCGGGCTTTCCGTGCGGACGGCGGCGGTGCTGCGGCAGCGCAGGGCCGTCGCGGATCAGGCGGGTCTCGATGCCCGGGAGCGGCGGGCGAATGTGTCCGACGCATTGGGGGTACTCAAGGGGGCAGAGGGGCTGTTGCGCCAGAAGGGCCCGGTGGTGCTGGTGGATGACCTGATGACGACGGGAGCGTCGCTGAGCGAGGCCGCGCGGGCCGTCTCCCTGGCCGGCGGGCGGCTCCTCGGAGCGGCCGTGGTCGCCACTGTCGAGCGTACGCCCGCGGAGCCCGCGCCGCTCATAAACGGAACCCACGGGGAACGCCACTCGTTGAAGAGGGAAACGGCGGGAAAACACCTGAATGGGGGTACGCCCCGGTAGGGGCTACCGACAGGCGTCCGGGCGAGATATGTTCGGTTGTGAGGAATGGCAAGGGCTATGCCTCATATCTCCGAATGGCGCTTTTCCTGCGCTTTCGAAGAAGCTTGAAGTCGATGGGGTGTAGATCTTGTCGATGGGGGAGGAGGAGGTGAAACCGCCGAGTCGGTGGCTCCGGGGTGTCCCCGGGGCTTGTTGCAAGAGGGATGCGCTCCGCATCTTCTGCGGGGCGATCCGGGAACGGAGTTCTGCGTGGACATCGTCGTCAAAGGCCGCAAGACCGAGGTGCCCGAGCGCTTTCGCAAGCACGTGGCCGAGAAGCTGAAGCTGGACAAGATCCAGAAGCTCGACGGCAAGGTGATCAGCCTCGACGTCGAGGTGTCCAAGGAGCCCAACCCCAGGCAGGCCGACCGCTCCGACCGGGTGGAGATCACGGTGCGTTCGCGTGGACCGGTGATCCGGGCGGAGGCGGCAGCAGCCGATCCGTACGCCGCGCTGGACCTCGCCACCAGCAAGCTCGAAGCGCGGCTGCGCAAGCAGAACGACAAGCGTCACACCCGCAGGGGCAACGGACGCATTCCCGCGAGCGATGTCGCGACGACCGTCATCGGCGCCGCGGAGCTCAACGACAACGGTGAACTCACCGTGGAGCAGGCGATGGACGGAGTCCCGGTCACCCGCATGGGATCGCTCGAGGTTCAGGGCGAAGGCCCCCTGGTGGTCCGCGAGAAGACCCACACCGCCGCTCCGATGACGCTCGACCAGGCGCTCTACGAAATGGAGTTGGTCGGCCACGACTTCTATCTGTTCGTCGACTCCGAGACCAAGCTGCCCAGTGTCGTCTACCGACGGCACGCCTACGACTACGGCGTCATCCGTCTCAACGCCGACCCGCTGTTCGAAGCGGAGCCCGGCGGGGCGGGCGGAGCCCTCGGCGGCTGAGCCGGGAGGCCCGGCAGGCGGCCGAAGCCTCTCGCGGCCCGCGTCGTAGACATCCATCCAATGGTGCCCTCGGAGCGCTCCGGCGCTCCCTGGGCACCCTGTGCGACGGCGGGAGCACCGCCCGGTTGCCCGGCATGAAATCATGACGGTCGGCCAACCACCGGCCCGCCGAAACCGGTTGGGGCGTGTGCAACCGCGAGGGACTCTGGGCCTTCAGGGGTCTTCAGGGGGAGGAACGATGGCGGACAGGTTCGGGCCGGTGCTCGTGCCCGGCGAGGACGACGACGAGAGCGCCTGCGCGGACCGGGGCGGTGCGCGCGCGGAGCCCATCAGGGTGCTGGTGGTGGACGACCACGCGCTCTTCCGCCGGGGGCTGGAGATCGTCCTCGCCCAGGAGGAGGACATCCAGGTCGTCGGCGAGGCCGGGGACGGCGCGGAGGCCGTCGACAAGGCCGCCGACCTGCTGCCCGACATCGTGCTGATGGATGTGCGCATGCCCAAGCGCGGCGGCATCGAGGCGTGCACCTCCATCAAGGAGGTGGCCCCCAGTGCAAAGATCATCATGCTGACGATCAGCGACGAGGAAGCGGATCTCTACGACGCCATCAAGGCGGGCGCGACCGGCTATCTCCTCAAGGAGATCTCCACCGACGAGGTGGCCACCGCGATCCGGGCGGTCGCCGACGGGCAGTCGCAGATCAGCCCGTCCATGGCCTCCAAGCTGCTCACCGAGTTCAAGTCGATGATCCAGCGCACGGACGAGCGCCGGCTGGTGCCGGCGCCCCGGCTCACCGACCGTGAGCTGGAGGTGCTCAAGCTCGTCGCCACGGGGATGAACAACCGTGACATCGCCAAGGAGTTGTTCATCAGCGAGAACACGGTGAAGAACCACGTGCGCAACATCCTGGAGAAGCTGCAGCTGCACTCCAGGATGGAGGCGGTGGTCTACGCGATGCGGGAGAAGATCCTGGAGATTCGCTAGGAGTGAGCCCGCTCTCCGGGTCAGGTGAGGGCCGTGATCAGGGCCGCGGCCAGCTTCGCGTCGTCGCAGCGTTCTACGCGCACCGAGTCGCAGCCCACCCACTCGGCCGCCTCGCGCAGTGCCTGTGCCATGGGTGCCACGGCCTTGGGCCCGTCGAGGGAGACCTGGCGGGCCACCAGCGTGCGGCCCTCGCGTGCCGGGTCCACCCGCCCGGCCAGCCGCCCGCCCGTCAGCAGCGGCATCGCGAAATAGCCGTGCACCCGCTTCGGCTTGGGCACATACGCCTCCAGCCGGTGCGTGAAGCCGAAGATCCGCTCCGTGCGCGGCCGGTCCCAGATCAGTGAGTCGAACGGCGAGAGCAGCGTCGTGCGGTGCCGGCCGCGCCCCTCGTCGGCCAGCGCCCCCGGATCCGCCCACGCCTGCCTGGACCACCCGGCGACCTCGACCGGCACCAGCCCCGTGGCCTCGATCACCGCGTCGACCTGCTCGCCCTTGAGGCGGTGGTAGTCCGCGAGGTCGGCCCGGGTCGCGACGCCCATCGCCGCTCCCGCCTGCGTGACCAGGCGCCGTACGCACTCCAGGTCGTCCAGGTCGTCGTGGAAGAGGTCCTTGGGGACGGCGCGCTCCGCCAGGTCGTACACCCGCTTCCAGCCGCGCCGCTCGGTGCACACCACCTCGCCCGTGTCGAGCAGCCACTCCACCGCGATCTTCGTCTCGGACCAGTCCCACCAGGGGCC
The DNA here is from genome assembly GCF_042895325.1 of Streptomyces sp. NPDC001407. NCBI lineage: Bacteria > Bacillati > Actinomycetota > Actinomycetes > Kitasatosporales > Streptomycetaceae > Streptomyces > Streptomyces sp. NPDC001407. The sequence goes on along the minus strand of NZ_JBIAWF010000032.1, from coordinate 53,502 downwards.
GCCGTTCTTGGCGCCGCCCAACTCCGTGGCCGTCAGCGGGCCCTCCGCCGCGAGCCGGTCGCGGACGGCGGCGCAGGAGCGCTCCGGCTCCTTCATCACGTGCCAGCGGTGGCCGCGCGCCTGGAACGCCCGCCTCCGGAAGGCGAACAGCGGCCACTCCTCGATCGGCAGGAGGCACGCGGCGTGCGACCAGTATTCGAAGCCGTGCGGCGGCTCGGAAGCCGTGCCCGGCGTCCAGTAGGCGGCCTCGACCGCGCTCCGCCCGACCCCGCCCAGCCGTGCGTACGGCACCAGCTCGTGCGAGCGGGCCAGCACCGAGATCGTGTCCAGCTGCACCGCGCCCAGCCGCCGCAGCACCCCGCGCACCCCGGCCCGCCGGTCGGGGGCGCCCAGCAGCCCCTGGGACCGCAGCGCGATGCGCCGCGCCTCGTCGGCGGAGAGCCGGTGCTCGGCGCGTGGACCCTTGGCAGCGGCGGCAGTTGTCATGCTGGAGACCATGACGCCAGCGTAGATCCCGGCACTGACAACGCCCTCGAACGGTCAGGTGCGCTCGGGAAACGGCAGGTAGGGGGCCCCGGACGGCAGTCCCAGGTCCGAGGGGAGCAGCGAGCCGGTCCAGGCGTCGCGGCGGGTGCCGGCGTAGGGGATCTTCGCGCGCTGGATGCCCTCCATGCGGAAGCCCACCTTCAGGGCGACCGCGCGGGAGCCGGTGTTCCCGGCCTCCGCGTACCACTCCAGCCGCTCCACGCCCAGTTCTCCGAACGCCCAGCGGGCCACCTCGCGGGCGGCCTCCGCGGTGTAGCCCCGGCCGCGGAGCTCCTTGGCCGTCCAGTAGCCGAGTTCGGCCTGGTGCTCGGGGGAGCGCAGTTGGGCGAGCCGCACCAGGCACATCGATCCCACCAGTTGGTCCCCGTCCGGTTCGTTCTCGTCGCGGGGAAGGCCGAGGGCGGAGTCGCGGGTGAACAGGCCCCAGGTGTACATGGAGTCGTCGCGCCAGCCCGCCGGGCAGGTCTCCTCGACGAACGTCCGCGCGTCCTCGCGGGTGTAGGGGGAGGGGACGCTGGTGTAGCGCGGGATGTCCGGGTCCTGGCAGGCCGCGTGCACGGCGTCGGCGTCGGACGGGGCGAAGGGGCGCAGTGTCAGGCGCGGGGTGGCGAGGGAGAGGGGTTCCATGCGGGGAGTGTGGTCGTCGGCCGCGGTCCCGGGCGAGTGATTTTCCCTGTTGACGTCGATCGCGGGAAATGTCACAGCCCCGGCACCTTCGGGCGGTGCCGTTCGTTCACCGTGCGGGTGACACCCGGCTCAGGCCCTGACGGACCTCCCGGCGCGGCGGGGTCCTCGCTTACGATGGCCGTTGCGGCGGGGACTGTCCCGTCGTGCCCGCGCACCCTCCCCCTGCCTGCGGCGGGGGCAGCCCCAGTGCCAGGCCCGACCGGCAAGGAGTCAGCCTACGTGTCCGTCTTCGGCAAGATCATGCGTGCAGGAGAAGGCAAGATCCTGCGCAAGCTGCACCGCATCGCGGACCAGGTCAATTCCATCGAAGAGGACTTCCTCACCCTCTCCGACGCCGAGCTGCGCGCGCTGACCGACGAGTACAAGCAGCGCTTCGCCGACGGGGAGTCCCTGGACGACCTGCTCCCCGAGGCGTTCGCGACCGTCCGCGAGGCCGCCAAGCGCGTCCTCGGCCAGCGGCACTACGACGTCCAGCTGATGGGTGGCGCCGCCCTGCACCTGGGCTATGTCGCGGAGATGAAGACCGGTGAGGGCAAGACCCTCGTCGGCACCCTCCCGGCGTATCTGAACGCCCTCTCGGGCGAGGGCGTCCACCTGATCACCGTCAACGACTATCTGGCGGAGCGCGACTCCGAGCTGATGGGCCGGGTGCACAAGTTCCTCGGTCTGTCGGTCGGCTGCATCCTCGCCAACATGACGCCCGCGCAGCGCCGCGAGATGTACAACTGCGACATCACGTACGGCACGAACAACGAGTTCGGCTTCGACTATCTGCGCGACAACATGGCCTGGTCGCAGGACGAGCTGGTGCAGCGCGGGCACAACTTCGCGGTGGTCGACGAGGTCGACTCCATCCTCGTCGACGAGGCCCGTACGCCGCTGATCATCTCCGGTCCGGCCGACCAGGCCACCAAGTGGTACGGCGACTTCGCCAAGCTGGTCACCCGGCTGAAGAAGGGCGAGCCGGCCAACCCGCAGAAGGGCATCGAGGAGACCGGCGACTACGAGGTCGACGAGAAGAAGCGCACCGTCGCGATCCACGAGTCCGGTGTCTCCCGCGTCGAGGACTGGCTGGGCATCGACAATCTCTACGAGTCGGTCAACACCCCCCTCGTCGGCTATCTGAACAACGCCATCAAGGCGAAGGAACTGTTCAAGAAGGACAAGGACTACGTCGTCATCGACGGCGAGGTCATGATCGTCGACGAGCACACCGGCCGTATCCTCGCCGGCCGCCGTTACAACGAGGGCATGCACCAGGCGATCGAGGCGAAGGAAGGGGTGGACATCAAGGACGAGAACCAGACCCTGGCCACCATCACCCTCCAGAACTTCTTCCGCCTCTACAACAAGCTCTCCGGCATGACCGGTACGGCGATGACCGAGGCCGCCGAGTTCCACCAGATCTACAAGCTCGGCGTGGTGCCGATCCCGACCAACCGGCCGATGGTCCGCAAGGACCAGTCCGACCTCATCTACCGCACCGAGGTCGCCAAGTTCGACGCCGTGGTCGAGGACATCGCGGAGAAGCACGAGAAGGGCCAGCCGATCCTGGTCGGCACGACCTCCGTCGAGAAGTCGGAATACCTCTCGCAGCAGCTGGCCAAGCGCGGCATCCAGCACGAGGTGCTCAACGCCAAGCAGCACGACCGGGAGGCGACGATCGTCGCCCAGGCCGGCCGCAAGGGCGCCGTCACCGTCGCCACCAACATGGCCGGCCGTGGCACCGACATCAAGCTCGGCGGCAACCCCGACGACCTCGCCGAGGCGGAGCTGCGCCAGCGCGGCCTGGACCCGGTGGAGCACGTCGAGGAGTGGGCGGCCGCGCTGCCGGACGCCCTGGAGCGTGCCGAGGCCGCGGTGAAGGCGGAGTTCGAGGAGGTCAAGTCGCTCGGCGGGCTCTATGTCCTGGGCACCGAGCGGCACGAGTCCCGCCGCATCGACAACCAGCTGCGCGGTCGTTCCGGCCGTCAGGGCGACCCGGGCGAGTCCCGTTTCTACCTCTCGCTGGGCGACGACCTGATGCGCCTGTTCAAGGCCCAGATGGTCGAGCGCGTGATGGCCATGGCCAACGTCCCCGACGACGTGCCGATCGAGAACAAGATGGTCACCCGGGCCATCGCCTCCGCCCAGTCGCAGGTCGAGCAGCAGAACTTCGAGACGCGTAAGAACGTCCTGAAGTACGACGAGGTGCTCAACCGCCAGCGCGAGGTCATCTACGGCGAGCGCCGCCGCGTCCTGGAGGGCGAGGATCTGCACGAGCAGGTCAAGCACTTCATGGACGACACCATCGACGACTACATCCGTCAGGAGACCGTCGAGGGCTTCGCCGAGGAGTGGGACCTGGAGCGGCTGTGGGGCGCCTTCAAGCAGCTCTACCCCGTGAAGGTCACCATCGAGGAGCTGGAGGACGCCGCGGGCGACCGCGCGGGCATCACGGCGGAGTTCATCGCGGAGTCCATCAAGGACGACATCCACGAGCAGTACGCCGCCCGCGAGGAGCAGCTCGGCTCGGACATCATGCGTGAGCTGGAGCGGCGCGTGGTGCTCTCCGTCCTGGACCGCAAGTGGCGTGAGCACCTCTACGAGATGGACTACCTCCAGGAGGGCATCGGCCTGCGTGCCATGGCCCAGAAGGACCCCCTGGTGGAGTACCAGCGCGAGGGCTTCGACATGTTCCAGGCCATGATGGAGGGCATCAAGGAGGAGTCCGTCGGCTATCTGTTCAACCTGGAGGTCCAGGTCGACCAGCAGCTGGAGGAGGTCCCCGTCCAGGACCGCGGCGAGCGCCCGTCCCTGGAGAAGGAGCCGCAGGACGCCGTCGTCGCCGGTGCCCGTCCGGAGATCCGCGCCAAGGGCCTCGACGCCCCGCAGCGCCCGGACCGGCTGCACTTCTCGGCCCCCACGGTCGACGGTGAGGGCGGTGTCGTCGAGGGCGACTTCGTCGGTGACGAGGGCCCGACCCGCTCCCCGGCGGACGGCATGACTCGCGCCGAGCGGCGCAAGGCCCAGAAGAACAGCGGTGGCCGCCGCCGCAAGAAGTAACCCGGCGGGCAGCGACACGAGGCGGGGGCGGGGCACACGGTGCCCCGCCCCCGCCTCGCGCGTACTCCTGCCGGTTCCGCTCAGGCGCGTGCCGCGCCGAGGTCGACGGCCGCGCACCGCCACCGCTGGTCCGTGCCGTGCTCCAGGCGGAAGGCGAGCGCCTGGAGCCGGTCGCCGGAGACGATCCGGGCGAACGCCTCGATCACCCCGGGCCGGGGCCGGAACTCGTCGCAGCGCCGGACGAACGGCGTCCGGCCCGGCGGCGGGGGCCGCAGCGGCGCCCGCGGGGCCAGCGCGGCGAGCTGGTCGTAGGCGTCGCCCACGGTGTGCCCGAGCATCCAGTGCACCGGGCGCTGGCCGCTGAGCGTGAGCAGCAGCCGGTTGGCGAACCAGTAGCGCGGCAGGCCCTCGCGCTCGCGGCGGCGGGCCGCCGGGTCGGGGTGCGGGCGCCTGCTGTCGGCGCGCCGCGGCGGGCCGGTCCTGGCCGCCCGTGCGGTCCTGACAGGTCCGGTGGATCCGGTGAATCCGGTGGTGGTGCGCTGCATGCCGATCGCCCCCGCGATGCCGGGCCCGGCGGTGATACCGGGCGGTGGCCCCTCGTCTGCCGATCTTCTACCGGCGGGCGGCGGAGGGGGGCAAGGACGGGCGGGCGCGGGCCGGGCGGCAGGCAGGTTTCCCCTATCAGGGGTCGAGGGGGCACAGGGGGCCGTTTCGGCGGCCCGGCGGGCCCGGAGTGCCTCCGGGAGCGGCAAGCGGGGGAGAAGCGCCTCCACGGGGCCTCCCGGCACTTCGAAGGGGGACTCCCGCCGTATGCTGGCAGCGCGTTCTTCCAGACTTCAGGATCTTCAGGAAAGCAGCGGTCATGCGCGTCTACGTCCCCCTGACCCTCCCCGGTCTCGCCGAGGCGCACCGGACCGGCCAGCTGGGGCCCGCCCCGCTGCGCGCCTACGCCGTCACCCCCGCGCTGCGCGAGTGGTATCTCTCCGAGGACGTCGAGGAGCTGGAGTACGCGGCCCTCGGCCGGGCCGCCGAGGCGTCGCTGCGGATGCTCGCCGGTGACCCGGACGCCGCCCGCCGGCGCGTCGTCGTGGCCGTCGACGTGCCCGAGGGCGCCGCGACCACCGACCCCGACCAGGGCCTGGAGCAGTCCACGCTGGGCGAGGTGCGGCTGGCCTCCGCCGTGCCGCTGGCGAAGGCGGCGGCCGTGCACCTCGACTCCGCCGACGCCGAGGCCGACGTCGCGGCCGCCGCGGCCGCGCTGGGCGCCGCCGACCAGGGTGACGACGACGCGCAGTTCGTCGTGGACGGCGCGGAGGACCACGACCTGATGTGGTTCGGCATCCAGGAGATCCCCGGCCTCGTCTGAGGAACTCCCCTGGTGGGCGCGGGTGTCCGGGGGCTTCGGGCGGCGTTGTCAGTGCCGGTCGGTACCGTCGTGCCATGGGGAATCACGGGGCGCACATCGTCTGGGACTGGAACGGCACGCTGTTCCACGACACCGACGCGGTGATGGCGGCGACGAACGCCGCCTTCGCCGAGATCGGCCTGGAGCCGATCACTCTGGAGCGGTACCGGGAGCTGTACTGCGTCCCGATCCCGCGGTTCTACGAGCGGCTGATGGGCCGCCTCCCCACCCAGGCCGAGTGGGACCACATGGACCTGGTCTTCCAGCGGCACTACCGCGACCACTTCCCGCGCTGCGGTCTCGCCGACGGCGCCGAGGGGCTGCTGGAGGGCTGGCAGGGCGCGGGCGGCACCCAGTCGATCCTGTCGATGTTCGGGCACGACGAGCTCGTGCCCCTCGTCCGCGGCTTCGGCATCGAGCGCAGATTCGTCCGCGTCGACGGGCGCACCGGCCCCTCCGGCGGCAGCAAGGCCGAGCACATGGCCCGCCACGTCGCCGGGCTGGACGGCATACCGGCGCGGCGCACCGTCGTGATCGGCGACGCCGTCGACGACGCGGTCGCCGCGGCCCACGTGGGCGCCCACGCCGTGCTCTACACCGGCGGGTCGCACAGCCGGAGCAGTCTCGGCGCGGCGGGTGTGACGGTGGTCGACAGCCTGGCGGAGGCCGTCGCCGAGGCGGAGCGGCTCGTCGGCGCGGGTCGCTGAGCCGTGAGGAGCGGGCCGTGGGCGAGCGGGCCGTGGGCGAGCGGGTCGTGTGCGGGGGAAGCGGCGGGCCCGGGGAGGGGACAAAGGGGACAGAGCGGCGGTTGAGGGGAGAGGGGTGCCGCGTCGCTGTCCAGACCGTCAAAGTTCGGGCCCGGGTTTTGTACACAAACGGCTCATGACGCTTCCCCCGGGAAGAGCGATAGCCTTACCAGGTGATCAGCGCGATATCCAGCAGGGGCGACGACGCCCCTGTCCTGCGCCCGGAGTGCCACCGCACCCGGGCCGCCGCTGGTCCCCGCACCTGGGCACCTCTGACGAATCTCGTCAAGAAAAGCCCGGTCACCTCTCATTCCGGCATAACGTCGAGGACGACCGGATACCCCGCGTCGCGGCGTGATGCCTTCACCGTCTATGTCACGCAACGGCGCGCGACAGGAGCCAGAGGACATGCAGACCAAGCTGGACGAAGCCAAGGCCGAGCTGCTCGAACGGGCGGCCCGCGTCGCTGAGAACAGCCCGGCCGGGGGGCAACAACCGACTGGGCCGAAGGGTGAGGGCAGTCTCGACCCGGAGACGCTGACCGCCTTTCTCCAGCGCTACTACCTGCACACCGCGCCCGAGGACCTCAGTGGCCGGGACCCGGTCGACGTCTTCGGCGCCGCGCTCTCGCACTACCGGCTCGCCGAGAACCGGCCGCAGGGCACCGCCAATGTGAGGGTGCACACACCCACGGTCGAGGAGAACGGCTGGACGTGCAGCCACTCCGTCGTCGAGGTCGTCACCGACGACATGCCCTTCCTGGTCGACTCCGTCACCAATGAGCTCTCCCGCCAGGGCCGCGGCATCCACGTCGTGATCCACCCCCAGGTCGTCGTGCGCCGTGACCTCACCGGCCGCCTCCTGGAGGTCCTCGGCTCCAACTGCGACGCCCACGGCGACGGCAAGGACGCCGTCCTGCCGCACGACGCCCTCACCGAGTCGTGGATCCACGTCGAGATCGACCGCGAGACCGACCGCGGCGACCTCAAGCAGATCACCGCCGATCTGCTGCGCGTCCTGTCCGACGTCCGCGAGGCCGTCGAGGACTGGGAGAAGATGCGCGACGCCGCCCTGCGCATCGCCGAGGAGCTGCCGTCCGAGCCCTCCGCCCCGGATGTGCCCGAGTCCGAGGTGAGCGAGGCCCGCGAGCTGCTGCGCTGGCTGTCCGCCGACCACTTCACCTTCCTCGGCTACCGCGAGTACGAGCTGACGAAGATCTCCACCGACGGCGGCGAGGAGGACGTGCTCAGCGCCGTCCCCGGCACCGGCCTCGGCATCCTGCGCTCGGACCCCACGCACCACGACGAGGGCCACCACGCCGGCCCCCTCGGCTCCCACCTGGCGGCCCGCCCGGCGTCCCCGTCCTTCAACCGGCTCCCGGCGGACGCCCGCGCCAAGGCCCGCGAGCACAAGCTGCTCGTGCTGACCAAGGCCAACAGCCGCGCCACCGTGCACCGCCCCTCCTACCTCGACTACGTCGGGGTGAAGAAGTTCGACGCCGACGGCAACGTCATCGGCGAGCGCCGCTTCCTGGGCCTGTTCTCCTCCGCCGCGTACACCGAGTCGGTGCGCCGGGTCCCCGTCGTCCGCCGCAAGGTCGCCCAGGTGCTGGCCGACGCCGGCTTCACGCCCCACAGCCACGACGGCCGCGACCTGCTCCAGATCCTGGAGACCTACCCGCGCGACGAGCTCTTCCAGACGCCGGCCGACCAGCTGCGCGCCGTCGCCACCAGCGTCCTCTACCTCCAGGAGCGCCGCCGCCTGCGGCTCTACCTCCGCCAGGAGACCTACGGGCGCTACTACTCCGCCCTGGTCTATCTGCCGCGCGACCGCTACACCACGGCCGTCCGGCTGCGGCTGATCGACATCCTCAAGGAGGAGCTCGGCGGCACCAGCGTCGACTTCACCGCGTGGAACACCGAGTCGGTCCTCTCCCGGCTGCACTTCGTCGTCCGCGTCGAGCCGGGCGCCACCCTGCCCGACCTCACCGACGCCGACGTCGAGCGCATCGAGGCCCGCCTGGTCGAGGCCGCCCGCTCCTGGGCGGACGGCTTCGCCGAGACGCTCACCGCCGAGGTGGGCGAGGAGCGCGCCGCCGAGCTGCTGCGCCGCTACGGCCAGGCCTTCCCCGAGGGCTACAAGGCCGACCACAACCCGCGCAGCGCCGTCTCCGACCTCGGCCACCTGGAGAAGCTGACCACGGCCGGCGGCGACCACGACTTCGAGCTCAGCCTCTACGAGCCGGTCGGCGCGGGCCCCGGCGAGCGCCGCTTCAAGATCTACCGCACCGGCGAGCCGGTCTCCCTCTCCGCCGTCCTGCCGGTGCTCCAGCGCCTGGGCGTCGAGGTCGTCGACGAGCGCCCGTACGAGCTGCGCTGCTCGGACCGGACGACCGCCTGGATCTACGACTTCGGGCTGCGGATGCCCGAGCGGATCGAGGGCGAGGACGCGCGCACCCGCTTCCAGGAGGCCTTCGCGGCCGTGTGGACGGGCGCCGCGGAGAACGACAACTTCAACAAGCTGGTGCTCGAGGCCGGTGTCGACTGGCGCCAGGCGATGGTGCTGCGGGCCTACGCGAAGTACCTCCGGCAGGCCGGTTCGCCCTTCAGCCAGGCCTATATGGAGGACACCCTCAGTAACAACGTCCACACCACGCGCCTGCTGGTCAACCTCTTCGAGGCCCGGATGTCCCCGGCGCTCCAGCGCGCCGGGCGCGAGCTGATCGACGGGCTGCTGGAGGAGCTGGACGGCGCCCTCGACCAGGTCGCGAGCCTGGACGAGGACCGCATCCTGCGGGCCTTCCTCACGGTCATCAAGGCCACGCTGCGCACGAACCACTTCCAGCGGACCTCCGCCGGCCTGCCGCACGCCTACCTCTCCATCAAGCTCGACCCGCAGGCCATCCCCGACCTGCCCGCGCCGCGCCCGGCGTACGAGATCTGGGTCTACAGCCCGCGGGTCGAGGGTGTGCACCTGCGCTTCGGCAAGGTCGCGCGCGGTGGTCTGCGCTGGTCCGACCGGCGTGAGGACTTCCGCACCGAGGTGCTCGGCCTGGTCAAGGCGCAGATGGTGAAGAACACCGTCATCGTGCCGGTGGGCGCCAAGGGCGGCTTCGTCGGCAAGCGGCTGCCGGACCCCTCGCTCGACCGTGACGCGTGGCTGGCCGAGGGCATCGCCTCGTACAAGACCTTCATCTCGGGTCTGCTCGACATCACCGACAACATCGTCCGCGGCGAGGTCGTGCCCCCGAAGGACGTCGTGCGGCACGACGGTGACGACACCTATCTGGTCGTCGCCGCCGACAAGGGCACCGCGACCTTCTCCGACATCGCCAACGAGGTCGCCGAGTCGTACGGCTTCTGGCTCGGTGACGCCTTCGCGTCCGGCGGCTCCGCGGGCTACGACCACAAGGGCATGGGCATCACCGCCCGCGGCGCCTGGGAGTCCGTCAAGCGGCACTTCCGGGAGCTGGGCCACAACACCCAGACCGAGGACTTCACGGTCGTCGGCGTCGGTGACATGTCCGGTGACGTGTTCGGCAACGGCATGCTGCTGTCGGAGCACATCCGGCTGGTGGCCGCCTTCGACCACCGCCACATCTTCCTCGACCCCACGCCGGACGCGGCCGTCTCCTACGCCGAGCGCCGCCGCCTGTTCGAGCTGCCCCGCTCCTCCTGGGCGGACTACGACACGAGCCTGCTCTCGCAGGGTGGCGGCATCCACCCGCGTACGGCCAAGTCGATCCCGGTCAACGCGCACGTGCGGGCCGCCCTCGGCATCGAGGCGGGCGTCACCAAGATGACCCCCGCCGAGCTGATGAAGGCGATCCTGCGCTCGCCGGTCGACCTGCTGTGGAACGGCGGCATCGGCACGTACGTGAAGGCGTCCACCGAGTCGCACGCCGACGTCGGTGACAAGGCCAACGACGCGATCCGCGTCGACGGCCAGGACCTGCGGGTGAAGGTCGTCGGCGAGGGCGGCAACCTCGGTCTGACGCAGCTGGGCCGCATCGAGTTCGCGCGGACCGGCGGGCCGGAGTCGACCGGTGGGCGGATCAACACCGACGCCATCGACAACAGCGCCGGTGTGGACACCTCCGACCACGAGGTGAACATCAAGATCCTGCTGAACGCGCTGGTCACCGACGGCGACATGACCGTCAAGCAGCGCAACAAGCTGCTGGCGGAGATGACCGACGAGGTCGGCGAGCTGGTCCTGCGCAACAACTACGCGCAGAACGTGGCCCTGGCCAACGCCGTCGCCCAGGCGCCCAGCCTGCTCCACGCCCACCAGCGGATCATGCGCAGGCTCTCGCGTGACGGCCACCTGGACCGCGCGCTGGAGTTCCTGCCCACCGACCGGCAGATCCGCGAGCGGCTCTCCGCGGGCCGCGGGCTGACCCAGCCGGAGCTGGCGGTCCTGCTCGCCTACATCAAGATCACGACGTCCGAGGAGCTGCTGGCCACCGACCTGCCGGACGACCCGTATCTGGAGCGGCTGCTGTACGCCTACTTCCCGCAGGCGCTGCGCTCCTCCTTCGGCGAGCAGATCGACGGGCACGCGCTGCGCCGGGAGATCATCACGACGGTCCTGGTCAACGACACGGTCAACAGCGGCGGTTCGACCTTCCTGCACCGTCTGCGGGAGGAGACCGGGGCGTCGCTGGAGGAGATCGTCCGGGCGCAGACCGCGGCCCGGGAGATCTTCGGCCTGGGCAAGGTCTGGGACGCCGTCGAGGCGCTCGACAACCTCGTCCCGGCCGATGTGCAGACCCGCATCCGGCTGCACTCGCGCCGTCTGGTCGAGCGCGGCACCCGCTGGCTGCTCAACAACCGGCCGCAGCCGCTCCAGCTCGCCGAGACCATCGAGTTCTTCCGGGACGGCGTGGCGGCGGTCTGGTTCCAGCTGCCGAAGCTGCTCAAGGGCGCCGACAGCGAGTGGTGGCAGTCCATCCACGACGAGCTGGTCGAGGCCGGCGTGCCGGACGACCTGGCCGTCCGGGTGGCCGGATTCTCCTCCGCCTTCCCGGCGCTGGACATCGTCGCCGTGGCGGAGCGCGGCGGCAAGGAGCCGCTCGACGTGGCCGAGGTCTACTACGACCTGGGCGACCGGCTGCACATCACCCAGCTGATGGACCGGATCATCGAGCTGCCGCGCTCCGACCGCTGGCAGTCCATGGCCCGTGCCTCCATCCGCGAGGACCTCTACGCGGCGCACGCGGCGCTCACCTCGGACATCCTGTCCGTCGGCAACGGCGCCTCCACGCCGGAGGAGCGCTTCCGCACGTGGGAGGAGAAGAACGCGGCGATCCTCAGCCGGGCGCGCACCACGCTCGACGAGATCCGCGGCTCGGACGCCTTCGACCTGGCCAACCTCTCGGTCGCGATGCGGACGATGCGGACGCTGCTGCGGACGCACAGCTGACGCCTGGATGAACAGGGGGCGGCCCCGGGGGGAAATCCCCGGGGCCGCCCTTTTTGCCGGGTTGAGTCGTGTTAAGAGAGTCCAATGAAGGTCGTCACACGACTTGCCCCCGCCCCGGCGCCCGTGAAGGCGCTCCCCGACCACTCCGCGCGCCGGGAGGCGGCTCTGGCAGCCGTCCTCTATCTCGCGGTCGCGGCGGCCGGTTTCGCCGTGCTGCTGCTGATCAATCATCACCTCGGGCGCGGCGTGGAGGAACTGCTGCGCCGCTGGGACAGCGGGCACTATCTGCACATCGCCAAGCGCGGCTATCCGGGCGAGATCCCCTACGACCCCGACGGGGACCCGAAGTTCAGCACGATCGCCTTCTTCCCGCTGGTGCCCGCCCTGATCCGGGCGGTGCACATGCTGACCGGGCTGCCGTTCACGTACGCCGGTGTGGCGGTCTCCTGGTGCGCGGCGGCGGTGGCGGCGGCCGGGGTGTACCGGCTGGTGCGCACGGTCGGGGGCAGACCGGGCGCCGGGTACGCGTGCGTGGCGCTGTGGGCCTGTTCGCCGTACGCGTTCGCGCTGTGGGTGCCGTATTCGGAGGCGGTCTTCAGCGCGGCGCTCCTGTGGTCGCTGGTGGCCCTGCTGGAGCGCCGCTGGCTGACGGCGGCCGGGCTGTGCGTCCTGGCCGGTGGCGTACGGCCGACGGCCTCGGTGCTGATCGGCACGGTGGTGCTGACGGCCGGGTGGGCGGTGGTCCGGCGGCGGGACGGCTGGCGGCCGTGGGTGGCGCTGCTGGCGGCGCCGCTGGGGCTGCTGGGGAGCTGGCTGTTCCTGGGCGGCAAGGTGGGCCGGCTCGACGGGTGGTTCGAGGCGGAGCGCGCCTGGGACCAGCAGTTCGACTTCGGCCGGGCCACCGCGCACCTGCTGAAGGGGATGCTGCTCTACCATCACGCGGGCCACAACGGCGATCTGCGCGGCGCGGTCGTGCTGGGGCTGTTGCTGCTGACGGCGATCGGGGTGGTGGCCCTGGCGCTGGACCGGCAGGTGCCGTGGCCGCTGGTCGTGCTGGTGGCGGGCGCGTGGGTGCTGATGGTGGGCACGCCGGGTTCGCCGCTGTCCAAGCCACGCTTCATGCTGCCGTTCCTGCCGGTTCTGCTGCTGTTGGTGGCCCGGCCGCTCGCGCGTGCTCCGCTTGGGGTGCGGGTGTGTCTCTACGGCGGAGGTGCGGTGGTCTCGGGGTGGTACGCGGCAGGGTTGCTCGTGCTGTTCGCGGGGTCGCCGTGAGGGGAGGGCCCGTCGGTGCGCGGCGGACGGGCCCGGCGCGGCAGCGCCCGGAACACCCAGGCGCGGTAGGACCAGAAGCGGAAGAGGGTGGCCGCGCCGATGCCGAGGAACTTGAACAGGTTGCTCTGGAACGGCGTGTCCCAGCCGAAGCCGTAGGTGGCGACGTAGAGCACGCCGTTCTCGATGACCAGCCCCACCGCGCTGAAGGCGGCGAAGAGGGCGATCTCGCGGCTGCGGTGGCTCTTGTCGCGGTCGCGGTAGGCGAAGTAGCGCAGGCCCACGTAGTTGAAGGCGATGGCGACCACGGTCGCGAGCACGCTGCAGCGGACGACGGGCAGGCCCGTGGTGGTGCGGCAGAGGTTGAAGACCGCGAGGTTGACGAAGATCCCCAGGCCGCCGACCGTGCCGAACTTCGCGAACTCCCGGCCGAGGGCCAGCAGCCGTGCCGGGCGGGAGGCGGGCGCCCCGGGCGGGGTGCCGGGCGCCCCCGGTCCCGGAGAGCGGGGCCTCCTCGGTCGCAAGGGTCGCAAGGGCCTCTCCCATTACGTTCGCCACGCAAAGCAGACATTTGCCGCAGAGAACTGATTGTAGTGTAAATTGCCGCAAAAACTGACACAGTGCGACGACGACGGCGAGGACAGTGGCATGACAGAGGCGGTACTGCTCGTCGGCGGCAAGGGGACCCGGCTCCAGCCGCTCACCCTCAACACGCCGAAGCCGATGGTCCCTGCCGCCGGGGTGCCCTTCATCGCCCACCAGCTGGCCCGCGCCAGGGCCGCCGGGGTCGGCCACGTCGTCCTCGCCACCTCCTATCTCGCCGAGGTCTTCGAGCCCTATTTCGGCGACGGCTCCGCCCACGGCCTGCGCCTGACCTACGTCACCGAGGACGAACCGCTGGGCACCGGCGGCGCGATCCGCAGCGCCGCGAGCGCCCTGACCTGTGGTCCCGGCGCACCCGTGCTCGTCTTCAACGGCGACATCCTCACCGGCCTCGACATCAGGGGCCTGCTGCGCCGCCACGAGCGGGCCCAGGCCGAGGTCACCCTGCACCTCACCCGCGTCGCCGACCCCCGGGCCTTCGGCCTCGTGCCCACCGGTCCCGACGGGCGTGTCCTGGCCTTCACCGAGAAGCCGCGGCGCCCCGAGGAGATCGTCACCGACCAGATCAACGCCGGCTGCTACGTCTTCCGGCGCGACGTCATCGACACCATCCCCACAGGCCGCCCCGTCTCCGTGGAGCGCGAGACCTTCCCCGGGCTGCTGGCCGCGGGCGCGCTGCTGCACGGCGTCGTCGACGCCTCGTACTGGCTGGACCTCGGCCGCCCCGCCTCCTTCGTCCAGGCGTCGGCCGACCTCGTACGCGGCGTCGTGCGCTCCCCGGCCGTGCCCGGCGAGCCGGGGGAGTTCCTGCTGCTGCCCGGCGCCCGCGTCGAGGCCGGGGCCCGGCTCGGCGGCGGCACGGTCGTCGGCGCGGGGGCGCACGTCGCGGCGGGCGCCGACATCGAGGGCTCCGTCGTCCTGGACGGCGCGCACATCGAGGCGGGCGCCCGGGTGCGCGCCAGCATGATCGGCCAGGGCGCCCGGGTGGGCCCGCGCACCGTGCTCGACGGCGTGGTGATCGGCGACCACGCCACGGTCGGCGCGGACAACGAACTCTGCGACGGCGCCCGCATCTGGTGCGGCATGACCATTCCCGACGCCGCCATCCGCTTCTCCGCCGCCTGAACCGGACCCGTCAACCGGGCCCCTGCCAACCGGATGCCAACCGGACCCACCGGCCACACCGACAAGGACAGGCACATGAGCACACACGCCGTGACACCGCTCCCCGCGGAGTGGGGGCGCACCGCGACGACCGTGGTGATGCCCACGTACAACGAGGCGGACAACCTCCCCGCCATGGCCGAGGCGCTCATGGCGCTGCCGCTGGAGGGGCTGCGCCTGCTCGTCGTCGACGACAACAGCCCCGACGGCACCGGCAAGATCGCCGAGGACCTGGCCGAACGGCACAACCGGCCGGACCGCACCCGGATGTCCGTCCTGCACCGCACAGCCAAGGACGGCCTCGGCCGCGCCTACGCCGCCGGGATGACCCGCGCCGTCGACGAAGGCGCCGCGTACGTCGTCCAGATGGACGCCGACGGCAGCCATCCGGCCGACAAGGTTCCCGAGTTGCTCGGTGTCGCCCTCGCCACCGGGGCGGACGTCGTCGTCGGCAGCCGCTACGTCCCCGGCGGCACCCTCTCCGACGCCTGGGGCCTCCACCGCAGACTGCTCTCCCGCTGGGCCAACGCCTACGCCAGCACGATCCTCGGCACCCGCGTCCGCGACATCACCGGCGGCTTCAACCTCTGGAGCGCTGACGCCCTGCGCGCCATCGACCTCGCCACCGTCGGCAGCGCCGGATACAGCTTCCAGGTCGAGATGAAATACCGGGCCCTGCGCGCCGGGCACACCGTCATGGAGGTGCCGATCCACTTCGAGGACCGCACCGTCGGCGAGTCGAAGATGAACCTGGCCGTGCAGCTCGAATCCGTGGCCATGCCGTGGCGACTGCGCGCGAGGGCCACCCGTGCCACCGGCCACCGCGCCCGCTGAGCGCACGGCCCCGCGCACCGCCGGGGCCCTCCGGCCGGACCCGCGCGCCCCGCACCGGGCGCTCGCGGCCTGCGTCCTGCTGCTCGCCGCCCTGCTGCTGCTCATGGTCGTACGGCTGCCGTGGGCCGGGGACCTGGGGATGCACGCGGCCGTCCTGGAACGGCTGCGCGCCGACCCGCTCCACCCCGGCAACCCCCTGGTGCACGCGGACACCTCCAGCCCCTACTACTCGCCGTGGGCGCTCCTGCTGGCCCTGGCCGCCTCCGCGACCGGCTGGGGCACCTTCACCGTGCTGCGCCTGGGCGGTCTCGCCGCCCTCGTGCTGCTGGGCACCGGCATCGGCGCGTTCGTGCGCACCTTCACGCGCGCGTGGGCGGCGGTTCCGCTGGCGCTGCTGTGCGTCCTCTTCCTCGACGGCGTGCGGCTGTTCGCCTGGAGCGGCTTCCCCGGCCTGGTCTCGCTCTCGCTCACCCTCGCCTACCCCAGCACCCTCGCCCTCGGCCTCGCCTTCCACCTCTGGGCGATGCTGCGCGGGGCACTCGCCGGGAGCGGCCGGGGACTGCCCCGCTTCCTCGCGCTCGGACTGCTGCTGGCGTGCGTCCTGCTCGTCCACCAGTTCACCGGCGCGATCGCCGTGCTGGGTGCCGCCGCGGTCCTGCTGGGCGCCCGGCCCCGGCCCGCCGCCGCGGTGTGGGTACGGGTGGGCGCGGCGGCCGCCCTGGCCGTCGCGGTGCTCGCCTGCTGGCCGTACTATTCCTTCTTCTCGCTGCCCGGCGCGGGCGCCCTCGACGCCATCCACCGGCCGCTCTACGACCACCTCGCCACGAAGTTCGGCCTGGCGGCCCTCGGCGTGCCGGCCCTCGCGGCCCGCTGGTGGCGCGACCGCCGCGACCCCCTGGTGATCTTCTTCGCGCTGGGCCTGCTGGTCTTCGCGGCGGGCGGGCTCGCCGGCCACCAGGCGTGGGGGCGGATCCTGCCCGCCGCGCTCCTGCCCGCCCAACTGGCCCTCGCCATCGAGCTCGCCGACGGCACCGCCCGGCGGCTCCGCGCGGCCCTGGTGCCCCTGACCGCGGCCGCCCTGCTGGCGGGCGCGTGGACCCAGGCCGGGGCGCTGTCGTACGTCCTGCGGCCCGCCGCCCTCCCGCCGCCACTGCGCCGGGTGCACACGGTCGCGCTCTGGCCGCGCTTCGACTGGGCGGCGCGGGCGATGCCCCCGGGCGCCACGGTGATGACCGACAACTACTACGCGCTGCGCACCATCCCCGCCTACGGCCCGTACACCGTCGCACCCGCCTACCCCGACGTCTTCCTCCGCGACGGGACGCGCCGCCGGGACGCGACCCGCCGCTACTTCTCCCCGGCCGCCTCCCGGGCCGAACGGCTCGGCATCCTCAAGGAGTTCGGTGCCCGCTGGGTGCTTCAGCGGACCGGCGGACCGGGCCTGCCGCCGGACGACCCCGCCCTCAGGAGAGCCGCGCGCGGACCCGGCGGCTTCGTCCTGTCGGAAGTGGTCGCACCGTGAGGGGTGCGCCCGGCGTCGTCCACTCCCGGTGGCCCGGCGCCGCCGACGTCCCGGCCCGGTGGCTGCGCGGACGCGCGCCCCGGCCGCTGCTCGGCGCCGCGCTGCTGATGCCCGCGCTGGACGTCGCGCGGGTGCTCACCGGCACGCGCACCGGCCTCGACAACGCCGTCGTGGTGCGCGCGGCGCGGACCCTGCTCGACGGCGGCTCACCGTACGCGGACAAACGCTTCCTCTATCTGCCGGGCGCCGTCTTCGCGGCGCTGCCGCAGACCCTGGCCGGGGAGCGCGTGCTCTTCTACGCGGTGCCGATCGCGACCGCCCTGCTCCAACTGGCGGGCGTGCTCGTCGCGTTGCGGCTCTTCGACGTGCGGGCCGACAGCCGGCTCGCGGCGGCGGTGGTCGCCGGGCTGGGGGTGTTCGAGCCGTTCCACGGCCTGGTCAGCCTCGGCAACTGGACGGTCCTCTCCGTCATCGCCTTCCCTGTCACCCTGCTCCTCGCCCACCGCGGTCGCTGGTGCGCGGCCGCGGTGGTGACCGGCGCGGCGATCGCCCTGAAGCCGATGCTCGTGCCGCTGCTGCTCCTGTTCGTGCTGGCCCGGCGGTGGCGGGCGCTGGCCTGGGCCGTCGGCCTGCCCGCCGCGGTGTCGCTCGCGGCGGCGTCCGCGATGCCCCGGCCGGGCCGCTTCCTCACCCGGACGCTGCCGTTCCTGCTGCACGGGCAGGACGCGTACGCCCGGCCGTTCGACGCCTCCTGGACGACCGTGCTGCCGCGGCTCGGGGTGCCGGCACCGGTGGCCTTCGCGCTCGCCGGCGCCGCGGCGCTGACCGTGCTCGCCCTGGCCCGGCTGCGCTGGCGGGCCGGGGGGGACGAGCGGGCGCGGCTCGTGGAGTGCGCGTCCCTGCTGATGCTCGCGGCGTTCCTGGTCTCCCGCCCCTCGTTCCAGCACTACATGCTCGTCGTCCTGCCGTCGCTGATCGCCTCGGCGGTGGTGCGCGGGACGGCGGCGCGCTCGGCCTGGTTCTGGCTCCCGCTGCTCCCGGAACTCGCCGCGGTGCGCTGGCCGTATCTGGACGGCGCCCGGAGGCACGCCTTCCGCGACATCGTCATGATCACGGGCGTGGCCGCGGTGCTGGCCGTACGGGCCTGGCGCGGCCGGGCCGGACCCGAGCGCGGGGTCACTGTCAGTGGTCGCGTCTACTCTTTCGGTAGTGATCCCGATGCCGGGGATCACCTGGACCGCTCGGGAACGGGGTGAAGTGTGAGCGCTGTGCGAAGGCCCGGCAGGCAGGGCCCTGACGTCAGTGTCGTGGTGATCGCCTACAACGACGCCGAACGGCTGCCGCGCGCCGTGCGGTCCGTGCTCGGGCAGTCGCTGCGCTCCCTCGAAGTGATCATCGTCGACGACTGCTCGGCCGACGGCACCTTCGCCGTCGCGTGCGAACTGGCCGAGACCGACCCCCGGGTGCGCACCCTGCGGCTGCCCGCCAACAGCGGCGGCTGCGGCGCCCCGCGCAACGCCGGCATCGAGGCCGCCCGCGCGCCCCACGTGATGTTCCTCGACAGCGACGACGAACTGCCCTACCACGCCTGCAAATCCCTGCTGCTCACCGCCGAGGAGACCGGTGCCGACCTCGTCACCGGCGAGGTCACCCGCCTCTTCGAGGAGACCGGCACCACCGCCCTGTGGTATCCCGAACTCTTCGACGACCTCCACGTCTTCGACGGCATCCGCGCCGCGCCCCGCTATTTCCTGGACGCCCTGTCCACCAACAAGCTCTACCGCGCCGACTTCCTCGCCCGGCACGGCCTGCGCTTCCCCGAAGGCGTGCACTACGAGGACTCCCTCTTCAGCGCCCAGGCCCTCACCCTCGCCCGCCGCTTCGCCGTCGTCCCCTGGCCCGTCTACACCTGGTGGCTCGCCGCCGACCCCGCCACCCCCTCCATCACCGCGGGCCGCCACCGGATCGAGAGCGTGCGGGACCGCGTCACCGTGGCCGCTCTCGTCGACGCCTTCCTCGAAGAGACGGGCAACACCGACCTCAAGGCGGCCAAGGACGAGAAGTTCCTCCGCCACGACCTGCGCCTCTACCTCGGCGACCTGCCCTTCCGCGACCACCGCTGGATCGCCGAGTTCGCCGCCGTCGTCACGCCCTACCTGCGCACCCTCGCCCCCGAGGCCCACGCCGCGATGCCCCGCGAACAGCAGATCTGCCACTACCTGCTGGGCGCCGGGCGGTTCACCGAGGCCGCCCAGTGCGCCCGCACCCTCGACCGCCCGCAGCTCGCCCCCCGCCACGTCGTCCGCGAGGCCGGCCGCACGTACTGGGGGCCGCTCCCCCCGGCAGGCCCCGAGGCCGCCGCCGGGCTCGACATCACCGCATGGCACCTGGACGAGCAGCCCTTCACCGGAGGCCCCCTGCGCCACGAGGTGGCGCACATCGGCCCCGCCGGGCCCCTGCTGCGCCTCCTCCTGCACACCCACGACCCCGCGCGCCTCCTCCCCGACGCGGGCCCCGACACCGCCGAGCTGCGCGTCGCCACCACCGCGGAGCCCCTCGCCGTGCCCTTCCGCTACGACCCGCCCCGCACCGGCGCCGACGGCCTGCCCGCCCCCCGCACCGCCACCATCGACCTCGACCCGCGGCGAATCCCCCTCGGCGTCAAGGGATTCCGGGGCCGCCGCCACCCCGTCGTCGTCCTCGGCCGGATGGGCCTCACCCGCACCGACCCCCTGCTGATCCCCGGCGACCTCACCTCACTCACCCTGCACCTGGCACGCCACCGGCTGCGCATCGGCCGCGAGGAGCGGGGCGCCGGACGGCTCGAACTCACCTGGGAACGCAGCGGAGTTCTCGGCCACGCCGAGGCCGCGGCCCCGCGCCTGGGCACCGTCCACCGCGGCATCCACCGGCTCACCCGCCGCGTCACCGGCCCCCGCGCCAAGGCCCTCACCTACCACGAGCTGCAAAGACTGCCCATCGACGACGAACTCGTCGTCTTCGAGGCCATGGAAGGCCGCGGCTACACCGACAGCCCCCGCTACCTCCACGAGGAACTCCTGCGCCGCGGCCTCCCGCTGCGCGCCGTCTGGTCCTACACGGGCAGCCGCTCCTCCTACCCCGAGGGCACCCCCCTGATCAGACGGGGCAGCTGGGAGTACGTCCGCACCGTCGCCCGCGCGCGCTACTGGATCGACTCGCACGGCTTCCCCATGCCCTACGGAAAACGCCCCGGCACCCGCTATCTCCAGACCTGGCACGGCCAGCCCTTCAAGCACATGGGCTTCGACGTCCCCGAACTGCGCCTCGCCAATGCCGAACGGCGGCGCCTGCACCGCGAGGCGGTGGCCCGCTGGGACGCCCTCATCGCACCCAGCGAGGAGTTCGAGAAGACCTTCGTCCGCGCCAACGGCTACACCGGCGAGCTGCTGCGCACCGGCCTGCCCCGCAACGACCCGCTCGTGCGCGGCCACGAACCCGAACAGCGCGAGCGCGCCGCCGCCACCCGGGAGCGGCTCCAGATCCCCCCGGGCCGCAAGGTGCTGCTCTACGCGCCGACCTTCCGCGACGGATCGCGCGGCGGCGGCGAATCCGTCCGCGTGGACCTGGCCGCGCTCGTGCGGCACACCGGCGAGGAGTGGACGGTCGTCGTCCGCCCGCACTACTACGAACGCTTCACCGTGCCCCGCGAGCTGGGCCACGCGGTGCGCGACGGACGGGAGTTCCTCGACGTGAACGACCTGCTGCTCGCCTCGGACGCCCTGCTCACGGACTACTCCTCGGTGATGTTCGACTACGCGAACCTGGGCCGGCCCATCCTCTTCTACGCCGACGACTACGACCGCTACCGCTCCCTGACCCGCGGCACGTACTACGACCTGGCCGAGATCGCCCCCGGCCCGCTGCTCGGCACGGCGGACGAGCTGGCCGGGGCGCTCGCCGACCTGGACGCGATGCGGGAGGAGTGGGCGGGGGCGTACGAGAGATTCCGGACCCGTTTCAACCCCTACGCGGACGGCCGGGCCGCCGAGGGCGTGGTGAAGCTGTTCTTCGAGGGAGGCGGCGGGCGATGACGGCGCGCGATCTGTTCCTCGTCGGCATCGACGTCGACTCCATGGGCGGCTCCCAGCGGGTCCTGCACACCCTCGCCCAGGGCTTCGCCGGGCGCGGGCACCGCGTGGAGCTCATCGGGATCCGGCCGAGCCCCGAACCCCACGTCTATACGCCCGACCCCGCCTACGGGCGCACCACCCTCTACTCCTCACCGGCCCCGCCCCCCTGGCGGGCCGCCTCCTTCGCCGAGCGGCTGAACCCCGCCCGGGCGCGCGCCGCCCGCGCCGAGCGGCGCGAACGGGACCAGGCCCGCAAGCGCCTGGCCGCCTGCTTCGCCCAGGTGCCCGACGGGCTGGTGATCATCGGCTCGCCCTGGGCGGCGGACTGGCTGGACGAGGTCCCGTGGCCGCACCTCAAGGGCATCGGGCAGTACCACGAGTCCTTCCTCCAGGCGTGCGCCTCGGAGAACCTCCAGCTGATCCTGCGGCACTATCCGGCGCTGGAGAAGTCGGTGTTCCTCAGCGAATCGGACGCCGCGGAGTTCCGCCGCAGGCGGCTGCCCAACGCGACGGTCCTGCCCAACCCGCTGCCCTTCGACCCCGGCCCGCCCGCGCCCCTGGACACCCGCCGCGTCGGCGCCGTCGGCCGCCTGGAGGAGGTCAAGCGCCTGGACCGGCTGCTGGACGCGTTCGCCGCGGCCGACGCGGCGGAACCCGGCTGGGAGCTCCACTGCTTCGGCGACGGCCCGCTGGAACCCGAACTGCGCGCCCGCGCCCACCGGCTGGGCATCGGGGACCGGGTGCGGTTCCGCGGGAGCGTGCGGGACATGGCCGCCGCGTACCGCGAGCTGTCGGTCCTCGCCCTCACCAGCGAGCGCGAAGGCCGGCCGATGGCCCTGGCGGAGGCATCCGCCGTGGGCGTGCCGTGCGTCAGCTTCGACCTGTCCGGCGGCGTACGGGAGTTGGTCGACCACGGCCGCACGGGCTCCCTGGTCCCGCCCGGTGACACGGCGGCCTTCGCCGTGGAGCTCCGGCGGCTGATGAGCGACGCGGCGCTGCGCTCTCGGTACGGGCGGGCGGCCCGGGCGCATGTCGCTTCGCTGGGGCTGGACGGGGTGCTGGATCGGTGGGAGGCGTTGTTCGCGGAGATCGACCGGTAGGGGTGGCGGTTTATGGGTGCGGGTGCGTTGCCGGGTGCGGGCGGTCTATTCCCTCGCCCCGCCCCTTCCCGGCTGCATCTGATGTGCGGCTCCGCCGCGTGGGGGGCTGCGCCCCAGACCCCTGGCTGCGGGCCGGTTGGCGCCTGCGGCGCGTTGTTCCCCTACCCCGCCCCTTCCCGAAACTGGGACGCTGCCCCAGACCCCGACGTGCGGGCCGGTTGCCGCCTGGGGCGGGAACGCCCTGCGGGCGTGTCCTCAAACGCCGGACGGGCTGAAAGACAAAGACTGGCGCACCCCACGACCCGATGTTGCCCTCCGGGGGGAGGGGGTGGGGTCGGAGGGTGGGGTTCTGGAACGCGGTGCGACATCACGGCACTCAAAACGCGCGAGGGTGCCCGCACCGCGTTCCAGGTTCCCAGCCCGGAGGCGCCGCCCCCGCACCCACCACCACCCAAGCCCGGCCGGCGTTTGAGGCCGCCCGCCGCAGGCGCATACAGCCCGCACCCGGAAACGCCCCCGCACCGATGGAGGACACCGCGCGTCAGCGCGGAACAGGTCCACGCCCAGGACCAGGAGCGCAGGGCCCGTCTACGCCCGGCCCCGGAGCAGCCCGGCAGCGGCAGTGGCCAGCGCTC
This sequence comes from Streptomyces sp. NPDC001407, assembly GCF_042895325.1. Classification (NCBI taxonomy): domain Bacteria; kingdom Bacillati; phylum Actinomycetota; class Actinomycetes; order Kitasatosporales; family Streptomycetaceae; genus Streptomyces; species Streptomyces sp. NPDC001407. The sequence continues at coordinate 30,410 of NZ_JBIAWF010000032.1, read as the reverse complement.
GGGGGCCCGCTGCCACCCGGAGGGCCAGGGAGCCGGTGGTCGTGGCGTACGGGCGGGCCAGCAGGAGGCCGAAGTGGCGGCTGGGCAGGGCCGTGCGGCGTGGTGCGCGGCCCGTGGCGCGGACCGACGTGCGGAAGGAGCCGCCCGACGCGAGGTGCGGCCGCACGCGGATGTCCCACAGCTGGGGCGCCGCGCCCGCGCCGTCGCGGATGCCCAGCCGGGCGAGCCGGGTCAGGCGGAGCGGCAGCCGCACGGCCCAGAGCGGACCCCCGCCGGTCAGAGGGACGGTGCGGCGGAGGGCCGCCGTGCCGTTGCGGTGGCGCAGTTCGACGTCGAGGGTGCGGGGCGGGTCGGCGGCGAGCCGTCCGTGCAGGTCGTGGACGCTCAGCCGCAGTTCGCCGCGCAGGAGCCGCAGTTCGGCGTCCACGGTCACCGGGAGCTGCGCGAGGGGCACGGCCGCCGGGTCCGTGATGCCGTCCAGGGGGGCGCCCGGGAGGTCGGGCGCCCACACCGGGTCGCCGCCCCGCTCCGCGTAGGGCGGTGGCAGCCGGGCCGGGCGGGCGGCGAGCTGGGCGAGGCGGGCGAGGTCGCGCGGCGCCTCCGAGGCCAGGATCACGCGGGCGATCCAGCGGGCCGGAGCGCGGGCCGCGACCAGTTCCGCCTCCTCGTAGGTGGCGAGATAGCCGCGGGTGATCCGCCACCACGCGTGCTGGTAGCCCAGGCCGCGTACGGGCAGTTCGCGGACGTACATCCGCAGGTCGTGGTCGAGGAACTTCACCCGCGCCGCGCGGGCCAGCGGCTTGCTGCCCGCGTCGCGGAAGACGTCCACGCTCCGCCGGTGGGCGCGGACGCGGGCCTGCCAGTTGGCGACGCGTTCGCGGTCCAGGGAGATCGAGGGCGCGGCGGCGCCGCGGCGCACGTGCCAGACGTAGACGGTGTCGGGCACGGTCGCGATGCGCGGCGCCGCCGCAAGCACCCGCGCGGTGAAGACGAAGTCCTCGTAGATGAACGGCCCTTCGGGGAAGGCGATGGCGTGCTCGGTGAGGAAGGCGCGCGAATAGAGCTTGTTGACGCAGAGGGTGTCGTGGAGGAGCGCCGGGCGCTCCTCGGGCGGGCGGGCGCCGGCCCGCCGGTAGAGGCCGGGCTGCCAGCGGGTCTCGCGGCCCTGGGGCAGCTCGCGGCGTACGCACAGGCCGGCCGCCACCGGCGCCCGGTGCCGCAGCGCGGCCCGCAGCAGCGCCTGGGCCGCGCCCTCGGGCAGCGTGTCGTCGCTGTCCAGGAACATCACGTAGGGCGCGGTCGCGGCCCGTACGCCGTCGTTGCGCGGGGCGCCGCAGCCGCCGCTGTTGACGGTGCGGTGGATGACCCGCAGGCGGGGCTCCCCGGCGGCCAGCGCGTCGAGCAGTGGGCCGGTGCCGTCGGTGGACGCGTCGTCCACGGCGATCACTTCGGCCACCGCCGGGCCCTGGGCGAGGGCCGAGCGCACGGCGTCACCGATGTGGGCCGCGTCGTCGAAGCCGATGACGATCACGCAGACCCGCGGCGTGGCGGGCGGTTCCGGGGACTCGCTGTCGTCTGCCTCCACGAAAGCCATTTTTACCTACAAAACGTCACCATTGGGGATATTCGCCGTCCGGGCGTGGCCGGGCGGCGCGGGGAGGGGCCGGGATGCGGACAGTGCTGGTGAGGCGGGCCGGTGCGGCCGAGGGGGAGCGGGCGGCTCCCGGGCCGGGGCCGGAGCCCGCGCGGCGCGCGCGCCGGCGCGCCGCCGTGCTCGTCCCCGCGGCCGTGATGCTCGGCGTCGGCCTGTGGGGGCTGGACCGGGGCACGATGTGGCGGGACGAGAGCGCCACCTTCCAGGTGTCCCGCCGCTCGGTGCCGCAGATCTGGCACCTGCTCGGCAGCGTCGACGCCGTCCACGGCCTCTACTACCTGCTGATGCACTGGGTGCTCGCCGTGCGCGCCGACGAGATCGCGCTGCGGCTGCCCTCCGTCGCCGCCTCGGCGGCCACCGCCGCGCTCGTCGGCGCGCTCGGCCGCCGCCTCGCGCGCCCCCGGGTGGGCCTGTGGGCCGGGCTGCTCTACGCCGCCACCCCCTTCGTCAGCCACTACGCCCAGGAGGGCCGTTCGTACGCCCTGGTCGCCGCCGGTGCCGCGCTCGCGACCTGGCTGCTGGTGCGCGCCGTCGAGGACGGCGGGCGCGGGCGGTGGGTCTGTTACGGCGTGGTGGTGGCGGTCACCGCGCTGCTGCACGAGTTCGCGATCCTGCTCCTCCCCGCGCACGCGCTGACCCTGCTCGTCTCCCGGATACCCGCGCGGACCTGGCGCGCCTGGGGCTGCGCGGCCGCCGCCGCGTGCGGGGCGCTCGTCCCGCTGGCGCTCGTCTCGCGCGGGCAGAGCGCCCAGGTCTCCTGGATCAGGACGCCGGGCCCCGCCGAGGCGGAAGCGCTGCTGCGCGCCTTCGCGGGCCCCCGGGACCTGGTCCTCCTCGCCACACTGCTGCTGGTCACCGTGGCCCTCGCCGCCCCCGGCCCCCGCAGGGGCCGGCTCCACCTGAACGCCGTCGCCCTCCCCCTGGCACTCCTTCCGCCCGTGCTCCTCTACGCGGCCGCACAGTTCCAGCCGCTCTTCCTCGACCGCTATCTGCTGTTCTGCCTCGCCGGAGTGCCGCTGCTCGCCGCCGCCGGGGCCGAGAGGATCCTCGGTCCACTGCCGTGGCGGCGGGCCGTGGCGGCGGCCGGGGCCCTCGCCGTCGCGGCGGCCTTCCTGTGGCAGCTGCCGCAGCAGGAGCGCGAACGGCTCCCCGTCAGCCGCGGTGACGAACTCGCCCCCGTGGCCCGGCTGGTGGGCCGTGAGGCCCGGCCCGGCGACGCCGTGCTCTTCCTGCCGCTCCACGAGCGCCGCGTCGCGCTCGCCTATCCACGCGACTTCACCGGGCTCCACGACCTCACCCTCGGCAGGTCGCCCGCCGCCTCCGGCACGCTCTTCGGCGAGGAGGTCCCGGCGCGGGAGCTGCGGGCCCGGCTGGCACGGCTGCGCCCGGGGGCACGGGTGTGGGTGGTGGCGGACACCACCACCGTGGGCACGCCGTGGTTCAGGGCCCAGCGCGCGGAGTCCGCCAAGTGGGACGGACTCCAGCGGCTCTGCGCCGAGAAGTCCTCGGTGTACGTGCGCGGGGGCGCGGTCTCGCTGTACGTACGCCGTGGCTGAGGGGGCGCCCTACTTCACCGCCCCCGCCATCACACCGCTCACGAACTGCCGCTGGAAGGCGAAGAAGACCGCCAGCGGCACCACCATCGACAGGAACGCGCCCGACGCGAGCACGTCGATGTTGTCGCCGAACTGGCGCACCTGCTGCTGGAGCGCCACCGTGATCGGCGGGTGCCCGCTGTCCGCGAAGATCAGGGCGATCAGCATGTCGTTCCACACCCACAGGAACTGGAAGATCCCCAGAGAGGCGATGGCAGGACCGCCCAGCGGCAGCACGACCCGCGTGAAGAGACGCAGCTCGCCCGCCCCGTCCAGCCGTGCCGCCTCCAGCAGTTCGCGGGGGATCTCCGCGAAGAAGTTGCGCAGCAGGAAGACCGCGAACGGCAGCCCGAAGGCCGTGTGGAAGAGCACCACGCCCGGCGTGCTCTCGAAGATGCCCAGCTTGTCGAAGAGCTTGGCCACCGGGATCAGCGCCACCTGCACCGGCACCACCAGCAGCCCCACGACGGCCATGAACCACCAGTCGCGGCCCGGGAAGTCGAGCCAGGCGAAGGCGTATCCGGCGAGCGCGCCGATCAGGATGACCAGCACCGTCGCGGGCACGGTGATCAGCGCGGTGGTCAGCAGGGACCGCATCACCGTGTCGTTGTGGAAGAGGTTGCTGTAGCTGTCGGTGGTGAGCTGCGCGGGGTGGGCGAAGACCTTCCACCAGCCGGAGCCCGCGATATCGGACTTGTCCCGCAGCGAGGAGAGCAGCAGCCCCACCGTGGGCGTCAGCCAGAACAGCCCGACGACGATCAGGAAGAGGCGCATGGCGCCCCCGCCCAGCCGGGCGGCGATCCGCGCGGGCAGCGACTGCTTGGCCCGTACGGCCGTGTCCACCGTGGTCATCGCTGCCGCTCCTTCCGGATCCGCCGAATATTCACCAGCATCACCGGCAGCACGAGCACCAGCAGGAAGACCGCGATGGCGCTGCCCACCCCCTGGTTGACGTCCGTGCCGAACGACGACTGATACAGCTGGAGGGCCAGGACGTTCGCCTTGTCGAGGCTCGCGCCCGGCGCGATGATGTAGACGAGGTCGAAGATCTTCAGCACATTGATCATGAGGGTGATGAGGACGACCGCCAGCACCGGCGCCAGCAGCGGCACGGTCACCCGGCGGAAGACCTGCCACTCGTTCGCGCCGTCCACCCGCGCCGCCTCCAGCAGTTCGCGGGGCACGCTCGCCAGCCCCGCCGCGATGAGCACCATCGCGAAGCCCGCCCACATCCACACGTACGCCCCGATGATCGACGGGGTGACGAGGGAGGGGCCGAGCCAGTCGATGCCGTTGTAGTGCGAGGCGAAGTTGGCGGCGGGCAGCCGCAGCCGCGCGCCGTCCGCCGAGGCGGGCAGCGTGAAGGTGCCGTCGGACTCCGTCGTGGCCGAGGCGACGGTCCGGCCGTCCTTGACGGCCTCGACCTTCACCCCGCCCAGGGCCTTCTCACCCGCGTCGATCATGCCGGGCGTCCCGCCACCGCCCCGGGTGAAGTCCATCCACACCGTGCCGGTGACCTTCCCGGCCACGCCCCGCGCCGGGATGGCGTCCTTGGCACCGCCCAGGTCCCCCGGTTTCACCCCCACCAGCGGCAGGGCGGCCGGCGTGCCGGCCTTCACCACCGACCGGGTGGTGAAGGCCCCGCCGCCCGCCGTGAGGACCTTGTCGTTCACGGGATGCGCCCCCGGGAAGGGCGCCGGTTCCGTGAACGTGTCGTGGATGCCCACCCACACGGCGTTCGCCACGCCACGGTCCGGGTTCTGCTCGTAGACCAGCCGGAAGATGATGCCCGCGGCGAGCATCGAGATCGCCATCGGCATGAAGACCACCAGCTTGAACGCCGTGCCCCAGCGCACCCGTTCGGTGAGCACCGCGAAGATCAGGCCGAGCGCGGTGGCGACGGACGGCGCGACGATCACCCAGATGACGTTGTTCTTCAGCGCCGTACGGATCCGGTCGTCCGTGAACACCTCGTGGTAGTTGTCGGTGCCCACGAAGCCGTGGCCCGAGGCGTCGAAGAAGCTGCGGTAGACGGAGTAGCCGATGGGATAGACGACGAGGGCGCCGAGCAGGGCCAGCGCGGGCAGCAGGAAACAGGCGGCCACCCACGGCCGGGTGCCCAGCACGCTGCGGGACTTCTTCGGGGGCGGTACGGCCGCCGGGGCCGCGGCGCCGCCCGCTGTCGCGGTCGACATGGGGCTCCCGTCGGTTCAGTTCTTGAACGCCTTGGCCGCGTCGGACTCCAGCTTCGCCTGGGTGCCCGCCACGTCACCCGGGTTCTTCAGGAAGTCCTGGAGGTCCTTCCACTCGCCCTGGCCCGGCTTGGCGCCGAAAGAGGCGGGGGCCTGGTCGGACATGTCGAAACGGAAGTCGTCGCCCGCGGCGACGAGGGACCCCGCGATGCCCCGGAACACCTCGTCGGGGTACGCGGCGGGGTCGAGGTTCTTGTTCGCGGACAGGAAGCCGCCCTGGTGCGCCCAGATCGCGGCCGCGTCGGGCGAGGCGAGGAAGGTCAGCAGGGCCTGGGCGGCCTGGCCGTCCTTCAGGGCCACGCCGACGTCGCCGCCCGTCACCACCGGCGGCTTGGCGCCGACGGCCGGGAACGGGAAGACCTTGGCGTCCTTGCCGAGCTGCGCCTTGGCCCCGGCGATGTTCACAGCCGCGAAGTCGCCCTCGAAGACCATGGCGGCCTTCGCCTTGTCACCGCCGAGGAAGGTCTGGGTGACGGAGTCGGGGAACTGCGTGCCGATCGCCCCGTCGTTGCCGCCCGCCAGCAGCTCCTTCTTGCCCAGGAGCTGCCCGAGGGTGGTCAGCGCGTCCTTCACGGACGGGTCCGTCCACTTGATGGTGTGCTTGGTGAGCTGGTCGTACTTCTCCTGGCCCGCCTGGGAGAGATAGATGTTCTCGAACCAGTCGGTGAGCGTCCAGCCGTCCGCGCCCGCGACCGACACCGGGGAGACGCCGAAGTCGGCGATCACCTGCGCGGTGCGCAGGAAGTCGGCCCACGTCTTCGGCTCCTTCGCGCCCGCCGCTTCGAAGATCTTGGTGTTGTACCAGACCAGGGACTTGTCGGCCGCCTTGAAATAGACGCCGTACTGCTTACCGCCGTGCGAACCGAGCTCCTGCCAGCCCTTGGCGAAGTTCTTGTCCAGCTGCGCGGTGGCCTCGCTGCCGAGCGGCTTCAGCCAGCCCTTCTGGGCGAACTCGTTGAGCACGCCGGGCTGTTGGAGCATCGCCACGTCCGGCGGGTCGCCGCCCGCGACCTTCGAGCCGACGAAGGACGCCATGTCGTCACCGCTGGGCACGAACGACACCTCGGCGCCCGTGCGCCTGGAGAACTCGTCCAGCACCTTGGTGAAGTTCTTCTGCTCGTCGCCCGTCCAGACGGCGGTGACCTTGAGCTTCTGCCCATTGAGCTTCGGGAGTCGAACGGTCTGCGGCACCGGACCGGAGTCGCCGCTTCTGCTCGCCGACGGCTTGTCGTCGCCGCTCTTGTCACCACTCCCGCAGGCGGCGGCGGTCAGCCCCAGCGCCACCGTTGCGGCGAGTGCCAGTGCCGTGCGCGTCCCGCGCGCCGTACGAAGCGATGTGCGTGTGCTGCGCAGCATTGCCGCCCCTCCCGTACGAGCTCCCCGCGACAGGTCTACGCCGGGTCGGGGGTGGCCGCAATAGCGTGTCCTGTGTCAACAGGGTGATCGTGACAGGGATGTGATGAGACGTCATACGCCTGCGGCGCTTTGTTCCCCTGCCCCGCCCCTTCCCGGCTGCGTCTGATGTGCGGCTCCGCCGCGTGGGGGCTCTGCCCCAGACCCCGATGTGCGGGTACGTCGGCTGACGCGCAGCGCCTGCGGCGCTGGTCCTCAAACTCCCCCAGCTACCTCCCCCAGCTACCTCCCCCAGACTCCGTCCGGGGGGTGCCCCCAGAGGTGCCCCCAACGGGCTGAATTGCGCACCCACATCAGCCAAATCCAGCCCGTCCGGCGATTGAGGACACCGCGCGAAGCGCGGTCCGGGGTCTGGGGCGCAGCCCCAGTTTCGGGAAGGGGCGGGGTAGGGGAACAAAGCGCCGCAGGCGCCAGCAACCCGCACCCACCTCACCGCCCTCAAAGAAGCGGCGGCCCCGCCTCCACCCCAGCCGACTGCGCCGCCCGCTGAAGCGCACTGGCCAGCAATGCCAGATCCGTAGGACCGTTGCCCAGCTCACGCAGCGGACGCCGCGTCGGAGGGTCACCCATGCGCGCCCAGTCCAACGGCACGACCGTGGGCCGGAGCGTCGCCGTCCGGGGGATGCGGCCCGTGACCCGGCCCGCCTGGAACGGCGTCGTGGCGTCGTCGTCCGGGCGCATCAGCCGGCCGCGGCCCGGCGCCGGTTCGCCCGCGCCGCTGCCGTCGCCCGGCGAACCGTCGGCCGAGGGCGGCGCGATCTCCAGCGACGCTCGCAGCCCGGCCCGCTCGACGGCGGCCGTGTCGGCCGTACGGTCCGGGCGGCCGGACGCGGCCACGAGGTGCACCCCGAGCCGCTCGCCGTCCCGGGCGACGGCCTCCAGGGCGCGCACGACCGAACCCGCCGCGGGGCGGCCCGTGCTGCCCAGCGCCGGGGCGACCAGGGCGTCGAAGTCGTCGACGAGGACGACGAGCCGGGGCAGCGCCGTCTCGGCCGTGCGCGAGGGACCGTGCTTCTGCGTACGGAGCTTGAGGGTGCCGCTCGGGGCCGGGTCCAGGTCGCCGGTCGCGTCCGCGGGGCGCCGGGGCGCGACGACCTGCTGGGCGGCCGGTGCGGCCGGCGCGGCCGCCTGCGCGTGCCACGCGGCGAAGTCGAGCCGCCCCAGCAGCTCGGCGCGCCGCTTGAGCTCCGAGCTGAGCGCCTGCGCGAACTCCCGCATCCGCATGGGGTCGGCGGCCGCGAGATACGTCGACACGTGCGGCAGGTCCGTGCACAGCCGCAGGCCCTCGCCGCGCTCGGCGCCCGCGCCGTCGACCAGCACCAGCGAGAGCCGGTCGGGGCGGTCGGCGGCCGCGAGCGAGGCGGCGAGCGAGCGCAGCAGCTCGGTCTTGCCGCTGCCCGGCCCGCCCTCCACGAGCAGATGCGGACCGTCGGCCGCCAGGTCCACCGCGAGCGGGCCGTGCGGCCCGGCACCCAGCACGGCGACGGCGCGGCCGCCCGGCCGGGTGCCGCGGTCCGTGGCGGCCGCCCAACGGGCTGTCAGCGAGGCGGGCGTGGCCCGCGCGAGCCCCAGCTCGTCCAGCAGCCGGGCCGTGCGCGGCAGCGCCGCCACCACCCGGCACGCCTGCCCGTCCGCACCGCCCGCGTCCGCCATCCGCAGCGGCGCGAGCGCCCGCGCGAACCGCTCGGCCCACGCCGCCGACACGGCGTCGACGGCCGCCACCACGGCCGCGCCGACGGGCTTTTCGCCCTGGCCGCCGCACGCCGGCACGGCGCCCCCGGCCGCGACGTCCGCGCGCGCGTCCTGGTGCAGACCGTACGGATCCGGGCGACCGGAGGCGTACAGCGGCTCCACCGCGGTGCCGGGTACGGACCCCGGGCCGGACGCGCCCTCGTCGTAGGCGCCGTTCGCCGTCGGGGCCGGTGTTCGGTGGATGACCTGCACGACCGTGGCCACGTCGCCGCTCAGCAGGGCCACCACACCGCAGTGCGGGAACGCCGGTGACGCGGTCCGCGCAGTCGCCAGCGTGGCGGAGACGGGGGAGGCGGGCGTGGTGGCCGGGGCGTCGGCCAGACAGATGAGGTGGATGCCCGCGGCCCGGCCGCCCGTGGCCAGCCGCGAGACCGTCTCGCGGAGGTCGGCCGAGCCGGGGTCGCCGTCCACGATCAGGACCGTGTGCGCGCCCGTGTGGCGCTCGGCGGCCGCGGCGACGGCCGCCGGGGACGCCGCCGCCCAGTGCGGGCCCAGCGGGCCCTCGTCCAGCCTGCGCACGAGCTCGGTGACCCGGGCCACGGCCTGCTCGCGGTCGTACGCCACCAGCAGCCGGCAGTCCTGGCCGCGCGCCGGGCGCAGCTGCGGCAGCCAGCTCAGCCAGGACCACTCCGCGAGCCGCTCCTCCGCCGACCGCGAGCGGTCCGCGCTGATGAGGACGAACTCCAGGGCGGCCGGCGAGTGCAGCGCCGCGAGCTGCGCGAGGACGGACCGGGCCAGCCCCGACAGCCGCCCCCGGGGCCCGGCCAGGCCGAGCGAACCGGCCTGCCGCAGCCCCACCGTCACCGGCACCGAGGTGAGCGGCGCGCTGCCGTCGGAGGTGTGCCGGTCGGCGGTGCCGAGCCGGACGGTCAGCAGGTCCGGGTGGCCGGGGCCGCGCTCCCACAGGCGCGGGCCCGGCCCGAGGACGGTCAGCAGCACGCTCGCCGGGTCGGGCCAGCGCTCCCGCAGGAGCGCCGACTCCGCGCGGGCGCGCTCGGCGGCGTCCTCGGCGTCCCACTCGTCCGTGGTCAGGGGGCGGGCGACCGCGCCGCGCCCGCCGGTCAGCCGCCGGGCCCATGCGCCTATGCCGCGGTTGCGGCCGCCCGCGCGCCTGCGCGCGTCGTCCGGGCCGTCCTCGCCGGCCTCCGGGTCCGCGGCCGCGACCGCCGCGCCCAGCGGGACGCCGCGGCCGCCGTGGGTGACCGGGCTGTCGGACTGGCCGTCGAAGGGGTGGGTGGCCGCGCTGTCGGTGCCGAGGACCGCCGTGCCGACGGAGGTGGCGCCCGCTCTCGCGTCCGCCCGCGGCGGGCCGCCGGGCCCGCCCAGCCATGCCCCGGCCACCGGTGCCCCCACCGGCCCGTGAGGCGTCTCGACGACGCCCACCCGCAGGTGGCCCTCGCCGTCGGGGGCGGCCGGGAGCACGCTCGGGGAGGCGTCCCGCGCGCCGTGCAGGCTCAGCACGGACTCACCGGCGCGCAGCAGCGCTCCGGAGGGATAGACGACCGGCGCTTCCCCCACGGCCTCGCCGTCCAGGGTGGTGCCGTTGGTCGACCCAAGGTCCCGCAGGGTCACGGTGCCGTCGTCGGACAGGGTGACGGCGCAGTGCAGCCGGGAGACGTCCGGGTCGTCGAGGGGGACGTCGGCGGCGGTGGAGCGGCCGACGCTGACCTCGCCGCCGTGCAGCAGGTGCACGCCGCCCGCGTCCGGCCCCGAGACCACGTGCAGCCGGGCCGCGGCCTCGGGCGTGCCGGAGAGCGGCACGCCCGCGTGCCGCTCGGGGTCGGCGGGGGCGCTCAGGGAGAGGACGGCGCCGTCGATCAGGGGAGGCTCGCCGAGCGCGCAGCGCTGGGGGTCGAGCCGCTCGGCCCCGGCGTAGACGACGACGGCACCGCTGCCGAGGTCGGAGCCGGCCGCGGCGACGGCCGCCGCGAGGCCGCTGGTCACACTGGCGAGGGCGGTGCCCGTGGGGGCGGTCACCAGGACGTCACAGGCGCGTGTGGCGTGCGTGGTGTGGCCGCTGAGCGGCCCGAGGACGGTCAGCCTGATCTGCATCGCCGTCAACGGTCCCTTCCTGCCCCTGCCGCGGCGGGGACAGCGGGCGCATCCGCCGCTTCCCCCACCGTGCACGGGCGCGTCGGCACGTACAGGTCACCACGTCGCGCGGGGCCCTGCGCTCCCTCCCCACCGCATCCGTGCTGCGAGCATCCTCGCACCTGCCACCGACAACGCGCCCGGCGAGAGCCAATTCGTGATCTTGGACGATGTTCGGGCCGTGCGAAAAGTGCGGGTGATGACCAAGTAAGGGCCAGGCGAGCCGGGGAAGCGCTCACCAGGAGGTCATTTTTTGCCGCTTGATGACGCCCATTGGCAAGTTTTCCCACGGCCGTCGTCGTGTCGTTCCCCACGCCTCTTTCGGGTCACCTCACACCGCCCCGCCGCCCCACGGCAACCAACTGTCCGGAACGCGCGTCTTTACCCCAAGCCCCCCGGATTTCGGCAGGCCGGTGGTCCGTACGACGGCACTACAGTGGGCGAAGGGCCGCCACGGCACGCGACGACCGCGAGGCGTCACGGCGAACGGGAGCGGCCGTCAGCAGCGTGGATCACGACAGCGGATCACGGCAGATCACGACCAGGGAGCGCATGACGTGCGGCCGGTAGGCAGCAAGTACCTCCTCGAGGAGGTGCTCGGACGCGGGGCGACGGGCACCGTTTGGCGGGCCCGGCAGCGCGAGACGGCCGGTTCCGAGGCCGCCGTGGCCGGGCAGCCCGGCGAGACCGTCGCGATCAAGGTGCTCAAGGAAGAGCTGGCCAACGACGCGGACGTCGTCATGCGCTTCCTGCGCGAGCGCTCCGTCCTGCTGCGCCTCACGCACCCCAACATCGTCCGCACGCGCGACCTCGTCGTCGAGGGCGACCTCCTCGCCCTCGTGATGGACCTCGTCGACGGCCCGGACCTGCACCGCTATCTGCGCGACAACGGCCCCTTCACCCCGGTCGCCGCCGCCCTGCTCACCGCCCAGATCGCGGACGCCCTCGCCGCCAGCCACGCCGACGGCGTCGTCCACCGCGACCTCAAGCCGGCGAACGTCCTGCTCTCCGGGGCGGACGGGCAGCTGATGCACCCGATGCTCACCGACTTCGGCATCGCGCGCCTCGCGGACTCCCCGGGCCTCACCCGCACCCACGAGTTCGTCGGCACGCCCGCCTACGTCGCCCCCGAGTCCGCCGAGGGGCGCCCGCAGACCTCCGCCGTCGACGTCTACGGCGCGGGCATCCTGCTCTACGAGCTGGTCACCGGGCGCCCCCCGTTCGCCGGGGCCACCGCGCTCGAAGTCCTGCACCAGCACCTGAGCGCCGAGCCGCGCCGCCCCACGACCGTGCCCGAGCCGCTGTGGACGGTCATCGAGCGCTGCCTGCGCAAGCGGCCCGAGGAGCGGCCCAGCGCGGAGAACCTCGGCCGCGCCCTGCGCGTCGTCGCCGCGGGCGTCGGCGTGCACGCCTCCCCGGCCCAGGCCGAGGCCGCGCTCGGCGTCGCCGCCCTGCTCGCCCCCGACCCCGAGCCCGCCCTGGTGCCCGGCAGCGGCGACGGCTCGCCGCTCGGCGCCCCCTCGGGCGACGCCGATCCCACGCAGGTGCTGCCGTCGAACGCGGGCTCCTACGACCCGAACGCGGCCACCAGCCTGCTGCCGAACACCTCCGGCGGCGCGCACGGTGCCGACCCCACCCAGGTCATGCCCGCCGGTTCCGGCCCCAACGGCGGCGCCGACCCGACCCGCGCCATGCCGCCCGTCCCGCCGCTGCCCCCCGAGGGCGGCGACGGCCCGCACCCCTGGCAGAGCCAGATGCGCGCCGCGCGGGACCGCAACGAGCAGACGCAGATGCGCTACCTCGACCCGAGCGAGGACCCGCTGCGCCGCCGCCCGCACCGGCAGGCGGCCCAGCCGCAGCAGCAGTACCAGCAGCCTCCCCAGCAGCAGTACGGGCAGCAGTACGCGCCCCCTCAGCAGCCGTACGCTCCCCAGCCGCAGCAGTACGCCCCGCAGCGGCCGCCCCAGCGGCAGCAGCAGCGCCCGCAGGCGCAGCCCCAGCCGCAGCACTACCAGGAGCCCCAGCCGCAGCGGTACGCCCCGGAGCCGCCGCCCGCGCGCCGCGAGCCGCGCCCGCCCCGGCAGCGCAGCGCGAACCCGATGCGCATCCCGGGCCTCGGCTGCCTCAAGGGCTGCCTGTTCATGATCGTGGTGCTGATCATCGGTTCCTGGCTGGTCTGGGAGTTCACGCCGCTCAAGGACTGGGTCGCCGACGGCAAGAGCTTCTGGGACGCCGCCTGGGGCTGGTTCGTCGACATCAAGGACTGGGTGTCGAGCCTGGCGTCGTCCTCGGGCGGCAGCGGCAACTGAGCGGCGGGCGCGGTACCACCGGAGTCGCGCCGACCGCACAGCCGTATCGACATATCGACACCCCAGGGGTGTTTTTAAGCCGCAGAAGTGACAGTTGGTGCGGGATCGGCGCCCCCAACACCCTCGCGGCCGCGTAGCTTGGTCGCCAGCGCTCCCTTGTCGGACGTCGGAGGACCCGGAAAGGAACCCGAACAGCCTTGGCACGGAAGATCGGCAGCCGGTACACCGCCCACCAGGTCCTGGGGCGCGGCAGTGCGGGCACGGTGTGGCTTGGCGAGGGCCCCGAGGGCCCGGTCGCCATCAAGCTCCTGCGCGAGGACCTCGCCTCCGACCAGGAACTCGTCGGCCGGTTCGTGCAGGAGCGCGCGGCCCTCCTCGGGCTCGACCACCCGAACGTGGTGGGGGTCCGCGACCTCGTCGTCGACGGCGCCGACCTCGCGCTCGTCATGGACCTCATCCGCGGCACGGATCTGCGCACCCGCCTCGACCGCGAGCGCCGGCTCGCCCCCGAGGCGGCCGTCGCCATCGTCGCCGACGTCGCCGACGGCCTCGCGGCCGCGCACGCGGCGGGCATCGTGCACCGCGACGTGAAGCCCGAGAACGTCCTGCTGGACATGCAGGGCGCGCTCGGCCCCGGCGGCGCCCACCCGGCGCTCCTCACCGACTTCGGCATCGCCCGGCTCGTGGACGCCCCGCGCCCGGCCGAGCCCACCATCCCGCGCCCCGCCGGGCCGGGCGTGCGCTCCCCGAGCCCCCGCAGCGTCATCGGCACCCCGGACTACCTCGCCCCCGAGATCATCGAGGGCCTGCCGCCGCGCGCCTCCGTCGACGTCTACGCCCTCGCCACCGTCCTCTACGAACTCCTCGCGGGCTTCACGCCCTTCGGCGGCGGGCACCCCGGCGCGGTGCTGCGCCGGCACGTGACCGAGACCGTGGCGCCGCTGCCGGGCATCCCCGACGAGCTGTGGCAGCTGATCGTCCAGTGCCTGGCCAAGGGACCGGCGTCCCGGCTGCGCGCCTCCGAGCTCGCCGTCCGGCTGCGCGAGCTGCTGCCCGGCCTCGCGGGCATGCCGCCGCTCGACATCGACGAGCCCGAGGACGAGCCCGAGACGGTCGCGGCCGGCCTCACCGAACGGGAGACGGCCTACGACGGCGGGCCCGCGCCCTCCGGCCTGGCCACCGGGCCCCGGCGGCGCGGCGTCGTCCCGCTGGTGCCGGGGGCTGTCGCCGACTCCAGCCGCGAGACCCACACGAGCATGCGGGTGCCCACGCCCGCGGAGCTCGCCGGGGGCGCGCACGGCACGGCACGGGCCCCCCGGGCGGCCGGCCAGCGTCGCGCGGGCTCCGCGCGCCACCGCTCCCCGGAGGAGACCCGGCGCCGCCGCATCAAGCTGGGCGCGGCCGCGGTCGCCCTGGCCGCGGCGGCGGGGGTGGGCGGCTGGTTCGCGGTCTCGTCCCACGAGGCGAAGGACGCGCCGCCGGGTGTCCACCACCCGGACTCGCCTCCGCCGGGGCCGCTGCCGTAGCGGGGTGCCTAGGCTTCGCCCTTTCCGGCTGAGTCTGATGTGCGGCTCCGCGTGGGGGGCTCCGCCCTGGCCCCCTGACTGCGGGTCGGTTGGCGCCTGCGGCGCTTTGTTCCCCTACCCCGCCCCTTCCCGGCTGCGTCTGATGTGCGGCTCCGCCGCGTGGGGGCCCCGCCCCAGACCCCGAGCTGCGGGCCTGTTGCCGCCTGCGGCCTGCGGCCGCGTCCTCAAACTCCCCCAGCTACCTCCCCCAGACTCCGTCCGGGGGTGCCCCCAGAAGTGCCCCCAACGGGCTGAAAAAGAAAAGAATGGCGCACCGCGCAACCCGCACTTGCCCTCCGGGGGGAGGGGGTGGGGTCGGAGGGTGGGGTTCTGGAACGCGGTGCGTGAATCAGGGCACCCAATACGTCTCACGGTGCCCGCACCGCGTTCCAGGTCCTCAGCCCGGAGGCCCCCCGGCCCCCGCCACATCCAGCCCGGCCGGCGCTTGAGGCCGCCCGCCGCAGGCGCAACGGACCCGCACATTCAGCCCGGCCGGAGGCTGAAGCCGCCCCCGCCGCTGGGGGCACCCCCGGACGGAGCCTGGGGGAGGCAGAGGACCCGCAGCCAGGAACCGGCGTACCCGTAGGACACCCGCAGCCCGGCGCAGCCGTTAGGCTGGGTGCGTGGCAGTCGTTGATGTATCCGAAGAGCTGAAGTCCCTCTCCTCGACCATGGGGTCGATCGAGGCCGTCCTGGACCTCGACAGGATGAGGGCTGACATCGCCGTGCTCGAGGAGCAGGCGGCCGCCCCCTCCCTGTGGGACGACCCGGAGGCGGCGCAGAAGATCACCAGCAAGCTGTCGCACCTCCAGGCGGAGCTCCGCAAGACGGAGAGCCTGCGCGGCCGCATCGACGACCTCGGGGTGCTCTTCGAGCTCGCCGAGGCCGAGGGCGACGCCGACGCGCTCGCCGAGGCGGAGACCGAGCTGGGCGACGTCCGCAAGGCGCTGGCCGAGATGGAGGTCCGTACGCTCCTCTCCGGCGAGTACGACTCCCGTGAGGCGCTGGTCAACATCCGCGCCGAGGCCGGTGGCGTCGACGCCTCCGACTTCGCCGAGCGCCTCCAGCGCATGTATCTCCGCTGGGCCGAGCGCCACGGCTACAAGACGGAGATCTACGAGACCTCGTACGCGGAAGAGGCCGGCATCAAGTCGACCACCTTCGCCGTCCAGGTCCCTTACGCCTACGGCACGCTCTCCGTCGAGCAGGGCACGCACCGCCTCGTCCGCATCTCGCCCTTCGACAACCAGGGCCGCCGCCAGACGTCCTTCGCGGGCGTCGAGGTGCTGCCGGTGGTCGAGACGACCGACCACGTCGAGATCGACGAGTCCGAGCTGCGCGTCGACGTCTACCGCTCCTCCGGCCCCGGCGGCCAGGGCGTCAACACCACCGACTCCGCGGTGCGGCTGACCCACATCCCGACCGGCATCGTCGTCTCCTGCCAGAACGAGCGCTCGCAGATCCAGAACAAGGCGACCGCGATGAACGTCCTCCAGGCCAAGCTCCTCGAGCGCCGCCGCCAGGAGGAGCAGGCCAAGATGGACGCGCTCAAGGGCGACAGCGGCGGCTCCTGGGGCAACCAGATGCGGTCGTACGTCCTGCACCCGTACCAGATGGTCAAGGATCTCCGCACCGAGTTCGAGGTCGGCAACCCCACCGCCGTCCTCGACGGCGACATCGACGGCTTCCTGGAGGCCGGCATCCGCTGGCGCAAGCAGCGGGAGAAGTAGCGGCAAGCAGCCGTATAGGCGGACATACCCGCTTGTAACCTTCTTGACGCTGCCTCAAAAACTGGTCAGGCTGGCGCGCGGCATGCGTATCACTGGGGTGCGCGTGGCGGGGGGCGAACGGCCCGGCCGGTCCGGCCGGTTGAGCCGCTCTCGACCCCGGATGCGCCACCGCCCCGTGCATAGCTGCTCCAATGACGATCAGCTACTGGGGGTAGCAGGTATATGACCAAGAAGACGCGGCTGCGCGTCGCGCGCATAGCCGCCGGCGCGGTTGTCGCCGCGGGTGCTTCGCTGACGGCGGCCGGTGCGGCCTCGGCCGCGGGCGTCCACGTCGCCGGAGTCGGTGCGACGACCGGTGTGCACACCAATGTCGCCGTGGACGGCGACCCCAACGAGATCCCGCAGCCGCCGGTGGGCGGTGACACGAGCGGTACGACGGCCGGTTCGACGGCCGGCTCCACCACGGGCTCCACGGCCGGTTCGACGACGGGTGCGACGACGGGTG
The DNA here is from genome assembly GCF_042895325.1 of Streptomyces sp. NPDC001407. NCBI lineage: Bacteria > Bacillati > Actinomycetota > Actinomycetes > Kitasatosporales > Streptomycetaceae > Streptomyces > Streptomyces sp. NPDC001407. The sequence continues at coordinate 13,544 of NZ_JBIAWF010000032.1, read as the reverse complement.
GCCCGTCCTCGGGCGGTCAGACGGACGGCGGTCAGACGACCGGCACCACGACCGGTGGCCCGTCCTCGGGCGGCCAGACGGACGGTGGCCAGACGACCGGCACCACCACGGGTGGCCCGTCCTCGGGCGGCCAGGCCGATGGCGGCCAGACGACCGGCACCACGACCGGCGGCCCCTCCACGGGCGGTACCACCGACGGTGGCACGACGGACGGTGGCACCACCGACGGCGGCAAGACCACGGGCGGTCAGACCGACGGCGGGAAGACGACCGGCGGTCAGACCGACGGCGGCAAGACCACCGGTGGCCAGACGGACGGCGGCACGACCGACGGTGGCAAGACGACCGGCGGGCAGACCACGGGCGGTCAGACGGACGGTGGCAAGACCACCGGCGGTCAGACGACCGGTGGCCAGACCTCGGGCGGCCAGACCACTGGCGGCCAGGCCGATGGTGGCAAGACCTCCGGTGGGACCACCGGCGGCAGCACCACCGGCGGTGACCACAGCGGTTCCACCGGCGGCGACGGTTCCACCGGCGGTGACCACAACGCCGTGACCGGCGGTGCCACTGGCGGCGACCAGGGCGACAAGCCCGGCCGCACCTGCCCCGTGGACACCAACAGCAACTGCGGCACCAACACGGACACCGACAGCGCCGGTGCCAAGCCCGTGCAGCAGGCCAAGCCCAAGGAGCAGCTCGCCGAGACCGGCGCGGGCCAGACGACCTTCCTGGTCGTCGGCGCCGCGACGATGATCGCGGGCGGCATCGGCTTCCGGCTGCTGCCGCGCCTGATGACGCGCGCCACCGCGGCCTGACGGCCGGCCCGGCGAACGGCACGGAGAACGACGCCGAGAACGACCGAGGGCCCGGAGCGCGTGACAGTGCTCCGGGCCCTCGTACGTGTGCGGCGGGCGCCGCGGTGTGACCGGGTGACTACCCGGCGAAGCCGCGCGCCACGACGGCCACCGCTATCAGCGCCACGAGCAGCGCGATCAGCGTGGCCGGGGTCAGTCCGGCGAAGACGCCTTCCTGGTGCTGCAGCCGCTCCCTGCTGGCCCGGCACACCGGGCAGCGGCCTTCACTGACGGGGGCCGCGCAGTTGGCGCACACCAGTCGGTCGCATGTCATGCGATCTCCTCCTCCGGTACGTCCAACGCGCGGGGTGGCCGGGCGGTTCCCCTTACCACTGTGCCAGCTTCCACGCCGTTCGGCGCGGCCGGTCGGCCCCACCCGGGGGCGTGGACCCGATTGCCCCAGTTTTGTCCCCCACCGGGCCGGTGACAAACGCGCCAAGACCGGACGCCGACTGCGCGTGCACCGGTGGTTCGCGTATGGTCACGCACACCGACGGGAGCCGCGCGCGCGGTGTTCCGTGCCCCCTATCCAGGTCGACGCGTGGTGCACTCGTGATCCGATTCGACAACGTCTCCAAGTCCTACCCCAAGCAGAACCGGCCGGCGCTCCGCGATGTCTCGCTGGAGATCGAGAAGGGCGAGTTCGTCTTCCTCGTCGGCTCGTCCGGTTCCGGCAAATCCACCTTCCTGAGGCTGCTGCTGCGCGAGGAGCGCGCCACCACCGGCCAGGTCCACGTGCTGGGCAAGGACCTCGCCAGGCTGTCCAACTGGAAGGTGCCGCAGATGCGCCGCCAGCTGGGCACGGTCTTCCAGGACTTCCGCCTCCTCCCCAACAAGACGGTCAACGAGAACGTCGCCTTCGCCCTGGAGGTCATCGGCAAGCCGCGGGGTGAGATCCGCAAGGCCGTGCCCCAGGTCCTGGAGCTGGTGGGTCTCGGCGGCAAGGAGGACCGGATGCCCGGTGAGCTCTCCGGCGGTGAGCAGCAGCGCGTCGCGATCGCCCGCGCGTTCGTCAACCGGCCGCTGTTGCTGATCGCGGACGAGCCCACCGGCAACCTCGACCCGCAGACCTCCGTCGGCATCATGAAGCTGCTGGACCGGATCAACCGCACCGGGACGACGGTCATCATGGCCACGCACGACCAGCAGATCGTGGACCAGATGCGCAAGCGCGTCATCGAATTGGAACAGGGCCGTCTCGTGCGCGACCAGTCGCGTGGCGTCTACGGCTACCAGCACTGAAAGGACGCCATGCGCGCCCAGTTCGTCCTGTCGGAGATCGGCGTCGGTCTCCGCCGTAATCTCACGATGACCTTCGCGGTGATCGTCTCCGTCGCTCTGTCGCTCGCGCTCTTCGGCGGGTCTCTGCTCATGCGCGAGCAGGTCAGCACGATGAAGGGCTACTGGTACGACAAGGTCAACGTCTCGATCTTCCTCTGCAACAAGACCGACGCGGAGTCCTTCCCCTCCTGTGCCAAGGGGGCGGCGACGGAGGACCAGAAGAAGGAGATCCGCACCGACCTGGGGAAGATGAAGGATCTCGTCCAGAGCGTCCAGTTCGAGACGGCCGACGAGGCGTACAAGCACTACAAGGAGCAGTTCGGCAAGAGCTCCCCGATCGCGGGGTCGCTGACGCCGGACCAGATGCAGGAGTCCTTCCGCGTCAAGCTCAAGGACCCCTCGAAGTTCGAGGTCATCTCCAGTGCCTTCTCGCAGCGGCCCGGCGTCCAGACCGTGCAGGACCAGAAGACGCTGCTGTCCAACCTCTTCAACCTCCTGAACGGCATGAACTTCGCGGCGCTCGGCGTGATGTTCCTGATGCTGATCGTGGCGCTGATGCTGATCGTGAACACCGTGCGGGTGTCCGCGTTCAGCCGCCGCCGGGAGACCGGCATCATGCGGCTGGTCGGCGCTTCCAGCTTCTACATCCAGATCCCGTTCATCATGGAGGCGGCCTTCGCGGGCCTGCTCGGCGCGGGCTTCGCCTGCGTGCTGCTGGTCTGCGGCCAGTATTTCCTGGTGAACAACTGGCTGGTGCACCACATCGACGTCATCCAGTTCATCGGCTGGGACGCGGTGCTGGCCAAGCTGCCGCTGGTGCTCGCCATCGGGCTGCTGATGCCCGCGCTGGCGGCCTTCGCGGCGCTGCGGAAGTACCTCAAGGTCTGACAGAGGTCCAGCAGTTCGACCAGGGCGCCGTGCGGGACAACTCCCCGTACGGCGCCTTCTCGTGTCCTAGACTCACGCGCATGCCCGGCCCGTCGATGTTCCTGCCGCGGCGCCGCGCCCGGCGCGGTGCCGCACTGACACTGGTCTTCGCGGGTGTGCTGGCGACGGGCGCCGCGGCCGGTTCCTGGAGCGCGGACGCGCAGGGCGGCCGGAAATCGGCGGAGGCCCGCCTCGCGGCCCGTACGGCGGCACGGCCCGCCGCGGAGGCCGTCGACGCTGCCGGGCGGGGCCCGGTGGACCGCCGTGCCGTGGAGGCCGCCGCCGAACGGGCCGAGCAGGACGGCAAGTCCGGGGCCGAGGCCGCGGCCGAGGTGGTCGGCCGCAGCGGCGACCGCTGGAGCTCCGTCTACAGCGCCCGTGAGTACGAGGGCTTCGAGCGCGCCCTGGACGGCGCGTACGTGGGCGTCGGCCTCTCCGTCCGGAGCGCGGGCGAGGGCCGGACCGAGGTCGACGGCGTCCGGCCCGGCGGGCCCGCCGAGCGCGCGGGCATCCGCGCCGGGGACGAGCTGCGCACGGTCGACGGCGTGGCGACGGCGGGCCTTCCCGTCACCGAGGTGATCGCCCGGCTGCGCGGCGACAGCACGGGGGAGCAGGGGGCCGCGGGCACCCCCGTGACGATCGGTCTCCGGCGGGACGGGTGGCCGTGGCGGCGGACCCTCCTGCGCGAGCGGCTGGTCACCGAGAGCGTCTCCGTGGACCGGCTGCCGGACGGGCGGGCCGAGGGGCCCGCCACCACCCGGATCAAGGTCGACTCCTTCACCCGGGGGACGGGTGAGCGGATCCGCCGGGCGGCCCGCTCGGCCGCGCGCGGGGAGGGCATCCTGCTGGATCTGAGGGGCAACTCCGGCGGCCTGGTCGACGAGGCCGTGACCGCGGCCTCCGCCTTCCTCGACGGCGGCGTGGTGGCCACCTACGACGTACGGGGCGGCCGGCGCACCCTGGAGGCCCGGCCCGGCGGCGTCACCGGGGCGCCGCTGGTCGTGCTCGTCGACGGCGGCACGATGAGCGCCGGCGAGATGCTGGCCGGGGCCCTCCAGGACCGCGGCCGGGCGGTCGTCGTGGGCACCCCGACCTTCGGCAAGGGCTCGGTGCAGCTGCCCAGCCGGCTCGCGGACGGCTCGGTCGCGGAGCTCACCGTCGGCCACTACCGCACCCCCTCGGGCCGCTCCGTCGACGGCCGCGGCATCGCCCCCGACCTGGTCGTGCGGAGCGATGCCGAGCGGCGGGCCCGCACAGTATTGAGTGGCCTCAGGGGTGGGTCGTAGTGCGAGAATGACCGCGCTATGGCTAAAGAGAAGAAGGCTAAAGAGAAGCCGGACCGCAAGCTGGTCGCGCAGAACAAGAAGGCGCGCCACGATTACCACATTCTGGACACCTACGAGTGCGGCATGGTGCTGACCGGCACCGAGGTCAAGTCGCTCCGCCAGGGCCGGTCCTCGCTGGTGGACGGCTTTGTGCAGATCGACGGCGGCGAGGCGTGGCTGCACAACGTCCACATCCCCGAGTACGCCCAGGGCACGTGGACCAACCACAGCGCGCGCCGCAAGCGCAAGCTGCTGATGCACCGCGTCGAGATCGACAAGCTCGACTCCAAGTCGCAGGAGACGGGCCACACGATCGTGCCGCTCGCGCTGTACTTCAGGGGCGGCCGGGCCAAGGTCGAGATCGCCCTCGCCAAGGGCAAGAAGGAGTACGACAAGCGGCAGACGCTCCGCGAGAAGCAGGACACCCGCGAGTCGAACCGCGCGATCGCGGCCGCGCGCAGGCGTCAGCGGGAGACGCAGGCCAAGCGGGTCTGACCCCGGGGTCGCCCGTCAGCGGGAATACGCTGGCACCGTCGCGCGTTGGTCACGTACGATGGGCACCGCACACCCCACGGGGTGCGCACCTTGAAAAAACAACATGGGGATGATCGGTTTCGACAGCGGATGTCGAAGCAGGGGAAGCGAGCCGAGGAAGCGGCAATGATCTCGTAAACCATATGTCGCAACCAATAATCGCCAACACCAAGCGCGATTCCTTCGCCCTCGCTGCCTAAGTAGCGACTTTGCGAAGTGTCAGCCCGGGGCTGTTCCCGACCCGGATCCTGGCATCAGCTAGGGAACTAAACCTCTAGACCCGGTCACGGGGTCGAGAGGGAAATCAAACAGTGACTGAGCCCGTCGGAGACTTGTCCGCGTGATCTCCGGGGCTGAGAAAATCGCAGCGGACTGCGCTCGGAGAAGCCCTGATTCCGCACCGTTGGACGCGGGTTCGATTCCCGCCATCTCCACTCATCCCATGTGAGGCGAAGGCCCCACCGCTTCGGCGGTGGGGCCTTCGTCGTGCGTGCCGCCTGCCCGCGCGGCGCAACCCGGAGGCCGCCGCGCCCCTCTTCCTCAGTGGCGGACAAGGGGGTGCCCGGTGAAGTGGACGCATGCGGTGCTGGCCGTGGTGGGTGCCGCCGCGCTGTGGCCGGCCGTCGGCCCGGCCCAGGGCGCGGCGGCCGACGAGGGGCGCGGCGCGGTGCACCTGCTGCTCAACGGCGCCTTCGACAACCGCCCCGGCGGCCTCGTCGACATCGATGTCCAGGGCGTACGCGGCCGGGGCGAGGTCACCGTCTCCTCGCCCGTCTTCCCGCGCCGGATCACGCTCGCCCCCTATCAGCACCGCGCCCCGGCCCCCGAGCACGGCCACCACGCGCGGCCCGCCATCGCCATGAGCACGAAGCCCGGCAGCTATCCGCTCACCGTGCGCGCGGGCGGGCGGGTCGTCGCCCAGGACAGGGTGGAAGTCGGGCCGCCGCGCAGGCCGCGGTTCACGGTGACCTCGCCGGGCGAGGTGATGCGGCCGGGGGAGCGGCTGTGGATGACGTACGACGATCTGTTCCCGGGCGAGACCGGCACGGCCTTCGAGGTGCGCTCGCCCGCCTTCCCCGCGCCCGTGCGGCTCGCCCACGACCCCTCGGGCGCCGACTGGGACAACCCCCGGCTGTTCTCCGGCGGCCTCGACCTGCCGGCCTCGGTGAAGGACGGCACCTACAAGGTGACGCTCACCGGTCCCGGCGGCCGCGAGGTCGACCACAAGCCGCTGGTGGTCCGCGCGGCCCGGCCCGGTGACCGCGACTACGTGGGCCGCCCGCGCGGCCCCGCGTTCTTCGGCACCTCGCCCGCGTCGGGCCCCGAGCGGGCTCGTACGCACGGCCACACCGTCCCCGTCGGCGGGACCGTCAACGTGCTGTGGCGCGACGCCTCGCCCGACCCGGGCGAGGAGGGACGGCTGACCGCCACCTCACCGGCCTTCGAGCGTCCGGTGCCGCTCAAGCGCGACGAGAGCAAGGCGGGTGACGGCGACTCCCCCCGCTACTACGGCCCCGCGCACATCCGGCGCGGCCTGGGGGAGGGCAGCTATCCGGTGACGGTGGTCAGCCACCACGGGCGCGTACGGAAGATCGGGCAACTGGTCGTGACGGCGGCGGCCTCGCCCTCCGAGGTGTCCGGGTCGCCCCTGGTGACGGCGGTGGTGGGCGCGGGTCTCGCCGGGCTGCTGGGGCTGACCGGTGTGGCACTGGCCAAGTCGCGCACGGGACGCGGGCGGGCGTAGCCGCCCGAAGGGGCGCGGGCCCCGGCCCGTCCGGCGCTCGCGGGCGACCGGAGGGAACGCGTCCGTGGTCCGGGGCGCGGCCACCAGCACGCTGCCGCTGACCTTGAACAGAGGGGCGCGGTAAGAGGAGTTCGGCATGGGCCCCCACTCTCGCCGCCGTCTGCCGTGCGTGCCGCACGACATGGAGCCACGCCTCCTCCGCGCCTTCGCCGCCGTCGCCGAAGAGCCGCACTTCACCCGCGCCGCCGGCCGCCTTCACCTCGCCCGGTAAGCTCTCAGACGCGACATCCGGCGGCTCGAACAGCGCCTGAGCGCCGAGCTGTTCAGCCGCACGACCCGGCAACTCGCGCTCACCGTCGAGGGCGTGCGCCTGCTGCCAATGACGGCGAAGAACCCCGACAACCAGCCTGGCCGGCGTTTGAGGCCACGCTCGAAGAGCGTTCCGCCGCAGGCGAGAAGGAAACCCGCACTCGACAACGGCGAGTCCCCAAGCCGACCCGGCCGCGCCGCGCGGCTGACCGCGCCGCCACCCGGACGATCCGGGGGTTACAGGCGTACGCCCTACGGGGCACCCTGGAGGTGGCGGCACCGCGCACGGGCGGTCCCGGGACGCGGGAAGACGCGAACAGGGAAAAGGTGACAGGCGCATGGCGGCGACAGCCTCCTATGACCTGCGATTCGACGCCGGGCGGCTCTGCCTGGATCTGGTGGCCACGGTCGGCGGACGCTTCAGCGAGGAGCCCGTCGAGCGGCTCGGCACCCCCGAGCGGCTGCGGGACTGGCTGCTCGCCGCCGGTGCCGTGCCACCCGGCACCCCGCTCGGCGCGGTCGACGCCGGCTGGCTGGGCCGCTTCCACGCGGCCCGCGACCTGCTGCACCGCGTCGTCCACGCCGAGGTCGACGGCCGCGCCGCCGACCCCGACCTGGAGCGCGTCAACGCGCTGGCCGCCACCGCGCCGCCCGCCCTGCGGGCCGTACGGGCCGCCGACGGCACCCTCGTCCGCGCCGTCGCCGGCGCCCCCGACTGCGGGGCGCTCGTCGGGCAGATCTGCCGGGACGCGGTCGAGCTCCTCACCGACCCGGCCACCCGGGGGCAGCTGCGGCAGTGCGAGGGCGAGACCTGCTCGCTGGTCTATCTGGACACCTCGCGCGGCCGCCGCCGTCGCTGGTGCTCCAGCGAGGTCTGCGGCAACCGCGTGCGGGTGGCCAGGCACCGCCGCCGCCTCCTCGGGGCCGGCCCGCAGACCCCCTGAGAATTCCCCGCCGAAATACGGCATGCGCAATTGAACGCGAAGGCCCTTCCGTACGTACGCCGCATTCCTCCGGGAATTCCCGCGCGCGGCTGAGTGCCACGGTCGCCCCGTCCGTATTAAGAGGCGAAGGGGGCACCACGCCCCGGAATCGTCCCGGCAGGGGGAATCGTCATGAGGAAAATCGCGCGCGGCACACGCCTCGGTGTTCTCGCGGTGACCGGCGTGGCCGCCGCCGCGCTCACCGTGACCGCCTGCGGCTCCGGCGGCTCCTCCTCCTACGACAAGCCCGGCAAGAGCACGCCGTCGCAGAGTGAGCAGCAACAGCCGCGGCCCGCTCCGGCGTCCGCCGCTCTCGTACGGACGCAGGACCCCAGGCTCGGCGCGATCGTCACGGACGCAAAGGGCTTCACCCTCTACCGCTTCGACAAGGACACACCCAAGCCGTCCGTCTCCAACTGCTCCGGCAGTTGCGCCGCCACCTGGCCGCCCGCGGCGGCCGGCGGCCAGGTCACCCTCAAGGGCGTCGACAAGGCCCTCGTCTCCACCGTGACCCGCGCCGACGGCAGCAAGCAGCTGACCCTGGGCGGCTGGCCGCTCTACCGCTACGCGCCCGACACCAAGCCCGGCGACACCAAGGGCCAGGGCATCGCGGGCACCTGGTTCGCCAGCGACCCGCAGGGCAGGAAGGCGCAGGCGAACACCGGTGGCGGCGGGGGCTACGGCTACTGACCCGCGAACCGCCGTCGCGCCCTATCGACCGGGGGAAGGCCGTGCGCAAGGATGCCGTCGTGGCCGACAGGACCAGTCCCGACGAGGAATTGATGCGGGCGCTCTACGACGAGCACGCGGGCCCGCTCCTCGCCTTCGTGCTGCGGCTGGTGGCCGGGGACCGCCAGCGGGCGGAGGACGTCGTCCAGGAGACGCTGCTGCGTGCCTGGCGCAACGCCGACCGGCTGCGCGGCGCCCCCGGCTCCGTACGGCCCTGGCTGGTGACCGTCGCCCGGCGCATCGTCATCGACGCCCACCGCAGCCGCCAGGCCCGCCCCCGGGAGGTCGACCCGGCGCCGCTGGAGCAGATCCCCGCGGCCGACGAGATCGACCGGGCGCTGCGCCTGATGACCATCTCCGACGCGCTCGGCGATCTGACCGAGGCCCACCGAGAGGCATTGATCGAGACCTATTTCAAGGGACGTACGGTGAGCGAGGCGGCCGAGGTGCTGGGCGTACCGGCCGGGACCGTGCGGTCCCGGGTCTTCTACGCCCTGCGCTCCATGAGGCTCTCGCTCGAGGAACGGGGAGTGACGGCATGAACGAGCCGGCACAGCACATGGACGTGGGCGCCTACGCCCTCGGCGTCCTGGCCGAGGCCGACGCCGCGCGCTTCGAGGAGCACCTCGCCGACTGCCCCCGCTGCGCCGCCGAGCTCGACGGGGTGCTCGGGCTGGCCCCCCTCCTCGCCGACCTCAAGGCGTCCGCCCCGGACCCCGGCGTGCTCACCGCCCGCCCGCACCCCGCGCTCCTCGACGGCCTGCTCACCAGGGTCGCGGCCGTCCGCCACGCCCAGCGCACCCGCAGGCTGTGCCTGGGCGTGGCGGCCGCCGTCCTGATCGTCGCGGGCCCGCTGGCCGGTTCCGCCCTCACCTCGCAGAACGCGCCGAGCCCCGGCACCGTGAGCGCGGCCAAGCAGATCTACGAGGAGGGCGAGAAGATCGGCGCGGTCGACCCCACGACGAAGGTCGACGCCTCCGTCTCGCTCCAGCAGAAGCCCTGGGGCACGCGTGTCGCCCTCAGGCTCGCCAACGTCAAAGGCCCGCTGACCTGCGACCTCGTCGCGGTCGGCAGGGACGGCGAGCGGCAGACCGTCACCACCTGGGCCGTGCCCGGCGCGGGCTACGGCCTCCAGGACGCCGGGGACAAGTGGAGCAAGGAGCCGCTGTACACCCAGGGCGGCGCCGCGCTGAACCGGCAGGACATCGACCACTTCGAGGTCCGCACGCTGGACGGAAAGCTCCTGGACACCATCAAGGTGTGACCGGAGCCCGGCCGGAACCTCACCGGAACCCAGCCTGAACCCGTCTGGAACCCATCTGGAACCCATCTGAAAACTGACGAAAACCACCATGTCATGACAGGTGCGCTCAGCACCTCTGTTCGCGTACGGTTGACGGCTGCCCTAGGCACAGCAGAAGGGGGCTTGGGTGGCCGCGCAGAACGCCACGCACGCGCAGGTGGCGACAGGACCGGCGACGGAACCCGACGGGGTCCGCGACCGTGAGATCGGTACCGAACAACAGCATCTGGACCGGGTGTACCGGCGCCTGGAGGAGAAGATCCACGAGGCCGAGTTCCTCATGGACGACGCCGCCAAACGAGGCCAGGTCGGCACGCCGGGCGCGCTCGCCGAGCGGGACGCCCAGGTGTTCCGCGCCGGAGTGCACCTCAACCGGCTCAACAGCGAGTTCGAGGACTTCCTCTTCGGCCGCATCGACCTGCTCCTCGGCAAGGACGGGAAGAAGGGGCCCGACGGCGCCTACACCTCCGTCGAGCCCGCGGACGACGCCGTGCGCGACGACCGGGCGGAGATCGCCGAGACGCTCCACATCGGCCGCATCGGCGTCCTCGACGCCGACTACTCCCCGCTCGTCATCGACTGGCGGGCGCCCGCCGCCGCGCCGTTCTACCGCGCGACGCCCGTGGCGCCCGGCCGCGTCGTGCGCCGCCGGGTCATCCGCTCCAAGGGCCGCAAGGTCCTCGGCGTCGAGGACGACCTGCTGCGCCCCGAGCTGACGGCCACCCTGGACGGCGCCGCGCTGCCGGTCGTCGGCGACGGTGCCCTGATGGCCGCGCTCGGCCAGGCCCGCAGCCACACGATGCGCGACATCGTCGCCTCCATCCAGGCCGAGCAGGACATGGTCATCCGCGCGCCCGCCGCCTCGGTCACCGAGGTCGAGGGCGGGCCCGGCACCGGCAAGACCGCCGTCGCCCTGCACCGCGCCGCCTACCTCCTCTACCAGGACCGCAGGCGCTACGCGGGCGGCATCCTCGTCGTCTCGCCGACGCCGCTGCTCGTCGCCTACACCGAGGGCGTGCTGCCCTCGCTCGGCGAGGAGGGCCAGGTCGCGATCCGCGCCGTGGGCTCCCTGGTCGACGGCGCCGAGGCCGATACGTACGACGAGCCCGCCGTCGCCCGGATCAAGGGCTCCTCCCGCATGCTCAAGGTGCTGCGCAAGGCGGTGCGGGGCGCACTCGAGCCGGCGCCTGCCGCCGGGCGGCGGGGCGGCCCGGCGGACGAGGGCCAACTCTCCTTCGGGGAACCGGCGGAGGCCGCCGCCCCCGCCACCCCCGACCGGCTGCGCGTCGTGGCCTTCGGCGCCCGGCTGGAGATCGGGCCCGACGAGCTCAAGCGCATCCGCAACACCGCCCTCGGCGGCACCGCGCCCGTCAACCTGCTGCGCCCGCGCGCCCGCAGGCTGATCCTCGACTCCCTGTGGTCGAAGGCGGGCGGCCCCAAGCGCTACACCGACCCCGAGCTCGCGGCGGAGGCCCGGCAGGCCTTCGACGAGGACGTCTCCACCGAGGACGACTTCCTCAGCTTCCTCGCCGCCTGGTGGCCCGAGCTCACCCCGCGCGGGGTGCTCGCCGCGATGGCGGACGAGCGGCGGCTGTCCCGCTGGGCGCGCCGCGAGCTCAACCCGCGCGAGGTCCGCCTGCTGGCCCGCTCGCTCAAGCGGCTGGACGACCGGGGGCAAGGCCCGCTCTCGGTCCACGACGTGGCCCTGCTCGACGAGTTGGAGACGCTGCTCGGCGTCCCCGCCCGCCCGAGGAAGCCGCGCGACCTCGACCCGCTCGACCAGCTCACCGGCCTGGAGGAGCTCATGCCGACGCGCTCCGAGAGCCGCCGCGAGCGCGCGGAGCGGCTCGCCGAGGAGCGCCGCGACTACGCCCACGTGATCGTCGACGAGGCCCAGGACCTCACGCCCATGCAGTGGCGGATGGTGGGCCGCAGGGGCCGCACCGCGACCTGGACGGTCGTCGGCGACCCGGCGCAGTCCTCCTGGTCCGACCCGGACGAGGCGGCCGCCGCCAGGGACGAGGCGCTCGGTACCCGCCCCCGCCGCCGCTTCGAACTCACCGTCAACTACCGCAACCCCGCCGAGATCGCCGAACTTGCCGCCAAGGTCCTGGCCCTGGCCATGCCCGGCATGCGCTCCCCGGCGGCCGTGCGGTCGACGGGCGTCGTCCCCCGCTTCGCCGTCGCCGACGGCGACCTGGCCGCAGCCGTACGCGCCGAGGTCCGCCACCTCCTCGACGACGTCGACGGCACGGTCGGCGTCGTCGTCCCGATGGCCCGCCGCGCGGAGGCCCGAGCCTGGCTGACCGCCCTCGGCGACCGCGTGGTCGTCCTGGGCAGCCTGGAGGCGAAGGGCCTGGAGTACGACGCGACGGTGGTCGTCACCCCCGCCGAGATCGCGGACGAGTCCCCGGCGGGGCTGCGCGTGCTGTACGTGGCGCTGACGCGGGCTACGCAGCGGCTGACGGTGCTTTCGGGGGAGCGGGATGATGTGGATGGGGCGGGGGTGCCGGATTTGTTGCGGGATTGAGGTGGGGTTCGCCGTTGTCGGGTGCGGCTCGGTTCGCGCCTGCGGCGGGACGCCCTTCGGGCGTGGCCTCAATCGCCGGCCGGGCTTTGGTTGTGGGTGCCGGGGGTGGGGCCTCCGGGCTGGGAACCTGGAACGCGGTGCGGGAACCGTAAGACGTATTGGGTGCCCTGAAGTCGCACCGCGTTCCAGAACCCCACCCTCCGACCCCACCCCCTCCCGCCGGAGGGCAAGTGCGGGTTGTGGGGCGCGCCATACTTCTTTCCGCCCGTCCGGGGTGCTCATTACAGCCCGGGTGCGCCGTTCTCTTCTTTCAGCCCGTCCGGCGTTTGAGGACGCGCCCGAAGGGCGCTCTCCGCCGCTGGGGGCACCTCCCAGCGGTAGCTGGGGGAGGCAACGGAGCCGCACATCGGAGTCTGGGGCAGAGCCCCAGTTTCGGGAAGGGGCGGGGTGGGGGAACAAAGCGCCGCAGGCGCCAACCGGCCCGCGGCCAGGGGGCTGGGGCAGTGCCCCCACGCGGCGGAGCCGCACATCAGACGCAGCCGGGAAGGGGCGGGGTTGGGGAACAAGCCCGCCGCAGGCGCTCGCACACCGCACAGCCCAGACGTTCGCCCGTGACTTCCGGGAAGCATTTGTTAGCCTGGAACACGGCACCGGCTCGATCCAAGCCCCCGGGCCCAACCTTAGTCGCTTCGAGCGACCACTTGCCGCGAGGCGAGCATGGCGGGTCGGTGCCGCCAGAGCGTTCACGACGGGCGCCCCTCACCACGAGGGGCGCCCGTCCGCGTTGGGCGCGCCTCTCGTATGTTGGAAGCGCGATTCCGCGATCCGGGGCCGGTTACCGCGTACCGACCAGTAGGTGGGACGATCGACCCCCGCGCCCCCGGGCGCGTACCAAGCGAAAAACAGGGAAAGCAGAGGAAAGCGGCCATGGCAACGGCGCCAAGCGTCTCGTACTCGATGACGGTCCGGCTGGAGGTCCCCGCGAGCGGGACCGCGGTCAGCCAGCTGACCACGGCCGTGGA
>NZ_JBIAWF010000031.1:0-86950 GCF_042895325.1 Streptomyces sp. NPDC001407 | reverse complement strand
GCGCGCGGTCTGCTCCGCAGACACGACGCGCCGTCGCTACGCGACGGAACCCCATTACCTCCACTCCGTGGAGGCCGGGACTCCGTCCCGGGGATCTGGGTCACTCCGTGACCCAGGAGGCCAACTCCGTTGGCCTCGGGCTCGGATCGCTCCGCGATCCGGCCGACGGACCGCGCTCCGCGCGGTCCTGGGGGCTGGCAAGGGGGTGGAGTTGTGGGGCATCGGTTGACGGGGGTTCAGAGGGATGGGCCTAGCCGGCGTACCGGACCTCCGAACGGTCCCCCACTCGTACAGTAACGGGCTCAACCGCCCTGATACGTGAGAGCACCCTAGCAGGACCGGTCAGTTTCATGACTCGCGTGCGTCATCTTTGCTAGGCCGCTACCTTATGGAGAAGCAGGCTACCACCGGCACGGGGCAGGGGCGGGATCCGCCGAAGGCAATAGACAACTGAACAAAAAGCCATGAATTACCTTAACCCGGCCTCTTTAGATCCCCTGCAATTCGATTATCCCCGGATTCCAACAGCCCGTCAAAGCGCGCGCCAACCATAGCAGAGCATCAGTTAGAAAGGAGAAAGAATGCCGGGCAAAGAACTGTTTCCCCATCAAGTAGAAGCCGTTGACGCCGTCCTGAGGGCCCTGCAGACACCCGCCAGCGGACACATGCCCGCCAAGGGACTACGGACCCAGGTCATCGCCGCCACCGGCTCGGGCAAGACACTCATCGCCGCCGAGTCCGCCCAAAGGCTCGGGGCGCGGCGGGTGCTGGTCCTGGTCCCGACTCTGGACCTGCTGACACAGACCGCAGCCGCCTGGCGCGGCGCCGGCCGCACAGGGCCGATGCTGGGGGTGTGCCGCCTGCGGCCCGAGGACGCCGACGGCATGCCCTGCACCACCGATGCGGACGAGCTCGTGGAATGGACGCGGGGGCTGGACCGGGTGGCGGTGTTCGCCACCTACGCCGCCGTCGGCCGCGGCGTTCTCCAGCGCGCCCACGCAGCGGGCCTGGCCGTATGGGACCTCATGGTCGTCGATGAAGCCCACCGCACCAGCGGAGACGCGGGCAAGCCGTGGGCAGCCGTACACGACCAGACCAAGATCCCCGCAGCCCGCCGCCTCTACATGACCGCAACCCCCCGCATCTGGGAAGCCGCCGAGGGCAGCCGTGACGGCACGCCGCGGCTGGTCGCAAGCATGGACCCCGACTCCCCCATCTACGGGCCCGTGGCATTCCAGCTGGGCCTGTCCGAAGCCATCAGCCGCGGGCTGGTTGCCCCCTATCAAGTGGTATGCGTTGACATTGCCGATCCTGAGCTGCACGAGGCTCATCTGGAGGGGGACTTCGGCTCGGACGCGGTACGCGGCGCCAGGCTCGCCGCCCTGCAAGCCGGTGTGCTGACAGCCGCGATGCAGGAGCGGCTGCGCAAGGTTCTGGCGTTCCACAGCAAGATCAGCGAAGCCGAGGCCATGGCCGGCGGCTTTGTGGGGGCGGCGTGGAAGGCGTGGGAGGAGGAGCCGGACCGGTTCCCGCGGCCGGACCGCGTGTGGGCGGACTGGCTCTACGGCGAGCACCCGCCCCGCCACCGCCGCACGGTACTGGAGGAATTCGCCTCCGACGTCATCGAGGGCAGGCCCGGCGACGAACCCCAGCCGGCCGCGCTGCGCGTGCTCAGCTCCGTCCGTGTACTCGGAGAAGGAGTCGACACCGCGAATTGCGATTCCGTCGCCTTCTGCGACGCACGAGGATCGATGATCGACATCGTGCAAATGGTCGGACGCGCACTCCGCATCCGCCAGGGAGAAGGGAAAATCGCCTCACTGATCGTCCCGGTATTCCTCGCTCCCGGCGAAAAACCCGGCGATCTCCTGACATCGGACGGGTACGCGACCCTCGCGAAGGTCCTCGGGGCGCTGCGCGCGCACGACACCGATACGATCGAGGCTCTCGCCGACCCCAGGCGGCGCAGCGGCAATTATCCGGCCCGGCGGGCGCGTGAGGATGCCGGGGCACGTGAAGCCGGCGGCGGCGAGGCCGGGCTCGAGGACCAGGCGGGCGAAGATGCCGAGGAGGGCGTCGAGGGTCCGGCCGCTCAGCTGGTCGCTGGTGGTGGGGTAGGCCCGAGCAGGCTGGCACGGGAACTGCTGAAGTTCTCCACCCCCAGGGACCCGGCGGCCCTCGCACAGTTCATCCGGCTACGGGTGATCAACCCCGAGACAACGTTCTGGCGCCGCGGCATCGAAGCCGCAACCCGCTGGAAGACCGAGACCGGGGCGCAGCAGCTGCGGGTGCCCTACGGGTACGTCACCCCCGCAGAGTGGAAACCCGCGGGGTTCCCGCTCGGGACATGGCTGGCCGACCAGCGGAAGTTCGCCAAGGCCGGCAACCTCGACAGGACACGGGTGGAGGAACTGGACCGGCTGGGAATGGTCTGGTCCCACCAGGACATCGCGTTCGAGGAAGGACTCACCGCCGCCCGCGCCTGGGCCGCGGTCCACGGGCACTTCCTGCCGCCCGCCACCGCTGTCTGGGATGGGTATCCGGTCGGGACCTGGGCGAAGAACCTTCGCACTGCGGCCAGGCTCGCGGACGACATCGCGGAACGCCGCGAGGCCGGTCTTCCCGTTGGGTCCACTGCCAAAGCCCTCACCGAGGCACGGCGGGAGGCGCTGGAGGACATCGACCCCGGCTGGTGCCCGGCGTGGGACGCGGGGTGGCAGCGCTGCTTCCGCCTCGCCCAAGCCCACGTCCAAGACGGCGGGACAGTGCCCACGGCGGCGGGCGAACTCGTGGTCCAGGGCGAGGACCTCGGCCGCTGGGCCTGGGCATGCCGCCTCGGCTGGCACAGCCTCATGCCCGTTCAGCAGTGGATGCTCGAGAACGTTCTCGGCCTCGCCCCTGCCGAAGAGCACGAGCGGCCCGTGAAACGCACGCAGGAAGACAAATGGGCCCTCAACCTCCGGGCCGCACGCCAGTACCACGCCCGTGAAGGCCACCTCAACGTCCCCAGGAAACATGTCGAACACCTGGAACCGGAAGGCGGGGCGACAGGCCGGCAGGGCGACGCTGAGGAGCTTACGACGGTGAAGCTAGGCACCTTTGTCGACAACAGCCGCCGCCGCGCTGACAAGCTCACCGAGCAGCGCCGCGCGGACCTCGACGCTTTGGGGATGCGCTGGTGATGGCAGGCGGGGTCTTCCGCGTGCCTCCCCTGGCTGGGGAGACAACGCTCTTTGTTCCTGTCCCGGATCGCGGCCCGCTACGGGCTGGACAACAAGGCCGTGCTGTCCCACTGGCAATGGCACAACCACCCGCCACGGCACGACAGCGGAGCACGGCGTGCGGACGCGGAGGTGCTGCTGGATACGGCAGGCCGACGGGTGCTGACGGAACTGTGCGGAGCCCGGGAGGAGACGCTGAAGCGGGCACTGCCGTCCTGGGCACGGGAAGACCCCAAGCTCGCGGATCGGGAAGGCGGCGCAGCGCGGGGTGTGTGGCGGGTGGGGGGTGCGGTGGTGGGTCCGGTGGCGTTCGGGTGCCGGTTGTGTGCGGCGCGGCGTACCGGGGCTGCGGTGCGTGTGGTGCGGTACGCGCAGCGGTGGGAGCGGGTGTGTGTCCGGCACGGGCGCTGGATGCTGGATGCGGACGCCGATCAGATGTTGGAGCACTTGGACCTGCGCGGGGTCCCGGAGGTGGTGGCGGCCCGGCGGCGGTGGTCCGGGGTGGCGCGGCGTGCGGTGCGGGCGGGAGTGGACGTGGGTGAGGTGTTCGGTCTGGCGTATGCGGTGGTGGCTCGGTGGTGGGAGGGGGCGTATGGGTGGGAGCGGGAGGAGATCTGGCCGCGCCGCCTGCACCGGGTCGCGGGCGGCAACGCGGGGAGTGATCTGGAGTGGTGGCGGGTGGTGGGGCGGGATGCGGTGATCTTCCCTGAGGTGGTGGCGGTCGCGGATGCTCTGCTGGACCCGGGCATGGCGCAGCGGGTGTGGGCCGACAGCGGCGGGGAGCGTCCGCGGCCGCTGCCTGCGGACGGGGAGTTCTGCCGCCGGCTCGGGGAGCGGGTGGGGCGTCCATGGCTGGGGCCGCTGGTCGCGGTCGATCACGGGGGCCCGCTGCTTGCGTGGATGGGGGCCGTCATCCGGCTCCGCCGCCGCCCCGGAGGGCGGCCCGGGCCGTTCGCGCGGTTCGACGAGGACCTGTGGTGGGTGCGCCAGGAACACCAGCCGGCGGCCATGGCCGCCGGGTTGCGTGCTGTGTCCAGGGAGAGGAAGGCGCCCGGTTCCGGCACGAGCTGGCGCGCCGCGGTGCCGGCGGAACAGCGCTTCCTGATCGAGAACCTGCTGGGTGACGCGGAGGAGCAGTTGCTGCAGCTGCGTGGCGCGCAGAGCGGTACCACCGCGGATGCGGCGCAGTACCTGCTGCAGGGCCTTGGCCGGGGTCTTGAGCTGCTCGACCAGGCGGTGCTGCGGGTCATGGTGGCGGCGGTGAGTGCCGGGGTGGGGATGGAGGAGGTGGCCCGGTGGGCCCGGATGTCCGTGGATGAGGCAGCGGAGGTCTTCGGGTCGTACAGGGACGGGGAAGACCGGTAGCCGGACAGGGCGGGTGTTGCTGGTGGAGGGCGGGGTGTGTGCAGGCCTCGCCGTCGTGGGGCAGCGGGCTTTATCGCATCGCGTGGTGGCGTGGGGCCGGAACACGGGAAACGCCCCCGGCACGGTGGGAATGCGGTTTGGCTGGGGCGGGTGATCGGCGAGAGTGCGGCAGCCGGGGCCGGTGGCGGGCCCGGGCGGGCGGAGGTGGACGTCGCGGCGGGGTTCGAGGCGGTGTTCCTCGATCCGGTGGGGCGGATGGTGCAGCAGCGGTGGGCGGACGCGGCTGTCGCGGTGGCTTTCGAGGAGCTGGATCCGGTGTCGGCGTTCCCGGTCGTACCGGGGCGCAGGTGGGGTCCGGGTCTGTGGTGGTCGGCGACCTGCGGGCGGCATGTGGCTTCGGGGTCGAACGCGATGCGTGTCCAGCTGATGGTCCTTGACCGTGACCCGCAGGTGGTCGGCATGGCGGGGCGGCCGGTGCGGCTGCTGTGGCGTGACGGCGGGGGGCGGGAGCGCTCGTGGGTGCCGCAGCTCTTCGCCCGGTACGCGGACGGCACCGGCATGCTGGCCGACTGTCCCAGCCACGCCGAGGCTGGTGGTGAACGGGCCATGAAAGCCGCGGCGGCGGTGGCGGAAGCGTGTTGGCAGGTGGGGTTCGTCTACCGGCGTCTTGAGCGGCTGGACGAGGTGGCCGAGGCCAACGTGAAGTGGCTGGCCGGCTACCGGCATCCCCGCAACCAGGGCCGACCGGGCCTTGCGGCGGCGGTGCGGGAGGCGTTCGCACGGCCGCGGCCGCTGATGGAGGGCGTCGAGGCGATTGGCGACCCGATCGAGGTCCTGCCCGCCGTGTTCCATGCTCTGTGGCACGGACGGCGGACGACGCCGCTGGAGGTGCCCCTGCACGAGCGCGCCCTGGTCCACGTGGCCGGGCCCGGGGCGGAGGGCTGCGCTGCGCGGCGAGCGGAGGCCGGGCCCGGCAGGGGGATCGGCGATGACACGGCGCGCGGCGAGGCCGCGGCGGGCCGGGGTGGGGAGGCTCAGTGAGCGGGGCGCGGCGGGGCGGGCGGCCGGTGGTCGCGGTCGGTGCGCACATCCGCTTTCGTGGGGTGCGGTGGCAGGTCGTTGCCCTGGCCGGGCAGCGTTTCCATCTGGCCGGCGAGGACGGGGCGGATGAGGTGGTGCTGGCCGGGCACCTGTTCGCTGACGCCGGCTTCGCGGTACTGGGTGCGGAAGCGGAGCAGCCTCAGGCGGTGCCGCAGTGGGGGCTGTTCGAGACCGCTCCGGCCGCGGCGCGGGAGAAGGCTCTGGCCTGGCAGCGGCACATCCGGGAAGTGGAGTGCGGCCTGCCTGGCGGAGTGGGCAGCGGTGGGGTGGTGCGGGTGGAGTACGACCCGGACCGGTGGACCCTGGCCCAGCGGGAGCAGGCCAAGGCGCAGGAGCTGACGGCTCTGGGCTTTGGGCGGGTGTCGAGGACGACGGTGCAGCGCATGCGGCTGGCCTACCGCAAGCAGGGATTGTGGGGGCTGGTCGACCACCGCACCACCCGCAGCCCGAACGGAGGCGGACGGCAGGACGAGCGGGTTGTCGCCGCGGTCAAGGACGTACTGCGCGGGCGGCGGGGGCGCTCCAAGGGCACCGTCAAAGCGCTGATGCCGCTGGTCGCGCAGCTCCTCAAAGACCGGCACGGGGATACGGTGCCCATGCCTGCGCAGGCCACCTTCTACCGGCTCGTCCACCAGCTCGCCCACCCCGCCGACCATCCCGCGCACCGGGTCCGTAATCCGCCGATCACGGAAGACGGGCGCGGGTTCACCCCGACCGTGGCGCTGCGGCCCGGGGAACAGGTCCAGATCGACACCACCCGCCTGGACGTCCTCGCGCTCTTCGAGGACGGCAGCCTGGGCCGGCCCGAACTCACCATCGCCGTCGACGTCGCCACCCGGGCGATCCTGGCGGCGGTGCTGTGCCCGGGCGGGACGCAGGCCGTGGATGCGGCTTTGCTGCTGGCGGAGATGGCCGTCCCGCACCCGGCGAGGCCGTCGTGGCCCGACGCCCTGCGCTTCGCCCACAGCACGGTGCTGCCCCGGGAGCGGCTGCTGCCGCTGGACGAGCGTCTTGAGGGCGCGGCCGCGCGGCCGGTGGCCGTGCCGGAGACGATCGTCGTGGACCGGGGGAAGGTGTACCTGTCGAGGGCGTTCACGGGGGCGTGTGAAGCCCTCGGGATCAGCGTGCAGGCCGCCCCGCCCTTCGCGCCGACGGCCAAGAGCATCGTGGAGCGGACCTTCGGGTCGATCAACACCCTGTTCTGCCAGCACCTGCCCGGCTACACCGGCTCCGACGTCACCCGCCGCGGCAAAGACGTCGCACGCGACGCCTGCTACAGCGTCGCCCAGCTCCAGGACCTCCTCGATGAATGGCTCGTGCACTGGCACCACCGCCCCCACGAAGGCCTGCGCCACCCCGTGCTCCCGAAGATCGCGCTGACCCCGAACCAGATGTGGGCCGCCCTGGTCGCGGTCGCCGGATACGTGCCCGTCCCGCTGAGCGGGAGCGACTACCTGGAGCTACTGCCGGTGCGATGGCAGGCCATCACCGAACGCGGGATCCGCCTGCATCACCGCACCTACGACCACGACCTGCTCGGCCCGCACCGGGGGCAGAGCTCCGAAGTAGCGGCCCGCGGCGGGAAATGGGAAGTCCACACCAACCCCCACGACGTCCGCCAGATCTGGGTCCGCCTGCCCGGGCTCGGCCTGACAGAGATCCCGTGGATCCACCGCGACCACGCCCACCAGCCGTTCAACGACCGCACCTGGCAGTACCTGAAGACCACCACCACGCACGAGACGGACCACGACACGTACGAGGCCCGCCTCGCCGAAGCCCTCGATGAGCTCATGCGCCGCGCCCGTAACGGATCCGCCACCCGCACCGAGCAGCACCTCCTCGCCCGCGCCGCAACCGTCCGCACTCCCCCACCACCACATCCCGAGCCCAATGCACAGGCGCAAGGACCAAGCGCGCCGGCCGCCGGGACGGGCAAGGACAGCCTCGACGACCTCGACCAGGAACCTCAGGACATGACCGAGAACACCGAGAACGAGGACGAGGCCCCGGACGGCCCGAGTGTGCCAGTGGCCGGGTACGGGCTCTACGACGCCCAGACGGAGGCCCTCAAGTGGTAGACCACCACGGCCCCGGCACGCCCCGCGCCGTCACGAAGACAGGCACGGGTGCGGGCGGGCAGAGCATGCGGGGGACGGGCGGGACAGCCGGCGAGGACCCGGCCGGCTCAGTGTGGCCGGTGACCACCTGGCAAGGCTGGCAACACTTCGCCACCGCCCCTCCCCCGGCCCCGCCCAGGCCGGGCGAGCCAGCGCGCAGCGAAGAGGAACGCCTCGCCTACCACTCCGCGTTCGTCACCGTACGCACCCCGGCCATCACCACGCTCACCACCAGCGTGCGCACCCTGATGATCCTGGGACGGCACCAGCAGACCACCGCCCGGCCCTCACTGATCGTCACCGGCCCGGCAGCGGCCGGGAAGACCACCGCGCTCCTGCATGTCGGGCGCGCCTGCCACCTCGCCCACACCACACAGCACCCGCCACCGGCCACCACCACGCACGCTCCCGTACCGGTCGCCTACGTGCTGGTCCCGCCCGGCGCGAGCGCGAAAGCCCTCGCCACCGAATTCGCCCGCTACCTCGGTATCCCCGTCACCGCCCGCATGACGCAGGCCCAGATCACCGACGGCGTCTGCCACACCTACAACCAGGCCGGCGTCCGCCTCGTCCTCATCGACGAGATCCACCGGCTCAATCCCCGCACCACCACCGGCGCCGAAACAGCCGACCTCCTCAAAGACCTCACCGAACGCATCGCGGCGACATTCGTGTACGCGGGCATCGACGTCACCAGCACCGCCCTGTTCAGCGGGGTACGCGGAGCACAACTCGCCGCACGCGCCAGCCTGGTGGAATGCGGGGCGTTCCCCGCACGATCCGGGAAACACGAACCCTTCCGCGAGCTGATCACCGGCGTGGAAGCCGCCCTCGACCTGAGAGCGCACCGGCCCGGGACCCTCTCCCGCCACGCCTCATACCTCCACCAGCGCACCGCGGGCCGCATCGGGAGCCTCACCCGCCTCATCCGCCAAGCAGCGATCACCAGCATCCTCGACGGCACCGAACGCATCACCAAGGCGTCACTGGATGCTGTGCGCCTGGACCACCTCGCCGAACAACACCACCGCCCCACCACCCCGGCCCGGAACCGCCCCCGCACCACACCACGCTGACCAGGCACAACACCCCTTGACCAGCAAAAACACGAACAGCGCCATTAGTAAGTGCAACAATCGGAGCCGCTCTCAACGAACCCGCAACACCCCCAGGCCAGCCCACCCACCATCCCCGCAGAGCCCCCCCTGCCGGTTCTCACCCGATCTACAACACCCCAGCACACACCACCCACAGCACCTCAACTCACACCCCCGTCAGTGTTACCTGCATCGTCTGTGGCGAGGCGCGTATGGTCAACTCCCGCACCGCAGGCGGGCCGATCTGCCCGAACTGCCGCCCCTTGCCCGTACTGCTCTGCTCGATCTGCGGACGCACCGCACCTTGCATGCTCTCGAAGCTCACTGGCCTGCCCCGCTGCGGCGGCTGTGATCGACGCCAAGCTCACTGCACGGTCTGCGGACAACTTCGCGGCATCCACTCCGGCACCGCCGACGCCCCCGTCTGCGGCCCCTGCACCACACCGGACGCCGAGCTCTGGCGCCCCTGCCCCACCTGCGGACAAGCCGAACGGCTGCACGCGCCGGGGCCGTGCCCTCGCTGCACACTCAAGCAGCGGCTCCACGAGGTCCTCGCCAGTGACACCGGCTCCATAACCCCGAAGCTGCAGTCCCTCCACGACGCCCTGGCTGACACTGAACGGGCTGGCACCGCGATGCGCTGGCTCTCCAAAGGCATCGTCTCCACGGTGCTGTCCGATCTCGGCTCCGGCCGCCGCCCTCTCACCCACGAGGCCCTGGACGACCTCCCTGAAGGCAAGGTCGTCGAGCACATCCGGAGCGTGCTCGTCGCCACCGGAGTCCTGCCCAAGCGAGACGAACAAATGGTCCGTCTCGAACGGCACGTGAAGGACCTCGTCGCTTCCCATGCGACGACGGAGGGACGGAAAGTTCTGCACCGGTACGCGACCTGGCACCTCCTGCGACGGCTTCGCCGACGCAGCCGCGGCAAGGAGATCACGCACTACCAGCTCACGGGCACACGGCAACACCTGCGGGCGGCAGCCCATCTCCTGAACTGGCTCGAGGAGCAGAACCTGACCCTTGACACCTGCCGTCAGGGCGACCTTGAACGCTGGATGACCAGCGACGACGTCCGCCACCGCCGGGAGGCAGGCCACTTCGTGCGCTGGGCACTCTCTCAGAAGATCGCCCGCGATCTCAGCTTCCCGGCCGTGAGATGGAACGGCCCTCCCAGGCGATGGACGACGAGGCCCGCTGGGATACCGCCCGCCGTCTGCTGCACGACGACACCCTCAAATCCGAAGACCGCCTCGCTGGCCTGTTGTTGCTCCTCTATGCCCAGTGGCCCGCAGCGATCTCCCGCCTCACCGTCGACCACATCGAGGAGACCGACGGAGCCGTCCGCATTCGCCTCGGCGCCGTGCCGGTCGAGCTTCCCGCGCCCGTCGCCGAGCTGGCCCTCCACCAGGTAGCGATTCGCCGCAGCCATGCCGTCCTTGGCCGGACAGAGTCACCCTGGCTCTTTCCTGGCGGCCAGCCCGGCCGGCCGATCAGCGCCTGGGCCATGGGCGAGCGACTCCGCAAACTCGGCATCCGACTCGCGGAAGCCCGCTCGACCGCGCTGTTCCAGCTCGCCACCGAACTGCCCGCCGCGGTCCTCGCCCGCACCCTCGGCATCGACATCACCGTCGCCGTCAAATGGCAGCGAGCCGCCACCGGAGACTGGGGCACCTACGCAGCCGACGTCAGCCGAAGGCTGTCACGTCAGAACTGAAGACAAGAGAGAGGACGCACCCATGGGTGCTTACGTGTCGATCAGAGGGTGGCTGGAGTGCGACGAGACACAACTCGTCGCCATCCACAAGATCATCTCGTCCCACGGAGACAACCACTACTCCAACGGATGGGGCTCACCGCGCCAGCACGTCAACTGGACCCACTACCTCTTCTACGGCGCTGACATCCGCGAGTCGGCCCTGGACTGGTTCATTGAACAGATCACGGAGATCGCTCGGATCCCTGCTTCTGACGACGACGGAGACCTCGTCCGAGGTCTGTTCCTTGCCCGCCACGAAGTTGATGGAACGACCGAATGGCAGGTCCGCGATGGCCAGATCTTCGCCTCGCCAGCCGACACCAGACACCAGTATCTCGACGGATAGCCCATCCATTCCGCAGGTTCCAATACCCGACTCCACCATTACACGTCAGCGACGACTTCATGAACACTGCCTTGAGCAAGGCCCTGGCCCCGGCGTTCGCCGGCGTCTGACGAGGAAGGACCCGATGATGGCCGCCAAGCTCGACTACCACTGGCACCTGCGCAAGGTCATGGCGGACCGCGGGATGTTCTCCACCACCGACCTCATCCCGCCACTGAAGGAACGCGGCATCAGCCTGTCGTCGAGCCAGGTCTACCGGCTCGTCGTCGAGCGGCCCGAACGCCCTCAGCCTGAAGATCCTCATGGCCCTGCTCGACACCCTCGACTGCACCATGGACGACCTCATCGAGCCCATCGCCGTGGCTAGCTCCGCGACGAAGCCGAAGAAGGCCGCCGCAGGCGGGGCCTCGGTCTCCGAAGGGGTCGGTGACCTGCGGCCACGACGGGCCCGGATCAGCGGAGTCGACCGGTGACCGATCTTGCCGAGGAGGTTATCGCGGATCCGGTCGGCCTGGTCGTGCGGCTGATCGGGAACATCGAAAAGCACCTGCCCGCCGAACACGTCCGCGACATCGTCCTCACGGTCGTACGCGCACGAGCCGGTCGCCGCAGCCTCGCCCAGGCCCTGCACGACGACCCGTCGCTGCTGCGGACCGGACAGCCGCCGGCACCCTACTGCGTCGCCAAACTGTTGATGGCCCTGCATGACGCCGGCGCCCAGGACGTCGCACTGCCCCGCTGCGGCGAGTGCGGACGCGCATGCCGCTACGTCGGCAGCAGTACCGGAGGACGGTGGGGATGCTCGCCCTGCTTCGACAAGCCGGCCGTCTGGGCGGGCTGCCACGAAGAACGACGCGTCGTCAGCCGGGACCGCAACGGCGAGCCCCGGTGCGCGAACTGCCCCGACAACGACGGCGATCCGCTGCGGGAACTCACCGAGCTAATCACGGGACTTGACCCCGCCCTCGATGCTGACGCGGTCCTGGCCGCGCTCGGATGATCTACCGTCCGGCCCGCCGGACAGCGCCGCCTGGCCTGGGCCGTCCTTGCCCGCCCCGATCTACTGACCGGCGCCGGTTACGAGGCCACCGCCCCGGCTGCCCTGCGCTTCATCAATGAACTTGTCGAGGCCGGGGCGACCAAGGTCGTCCGGCCAGCCTGCCCGCGCTGTCACGGAGTGAAGACACTGTCCAAACTGCTGGACGGCAAGCGGATCTGCCGGGCCTGCTTCGCCCACCACGCGGCTGTCCCCTGCTTCGGCTGCGGAGCCGTGCGTGAGCCCGCCACCCGCGATGCCGAGGGCCGACCGTTGTGTCCGAACTGCATGATCAGACAGCCCGACAACTTGGAGGAGTGCGTCGGCTGCGGCCGGCGCAAGCCGGTCGCGAACCGCCTGCCCGACGGCCCGCGCTGCCAGAACTGCCGACCGAGGATCACCGCGGAGTGCGGCATCTGCGGGCGGACGGCGCTCTGCGACATGTCCCGGGCCACCGGTCAGCCCTGGTGCGACCGCTGCCAGCAACGATGGGTGGACTGCAGCGGCTGCGGCACCGTCGCCCAGGCCCGCAGCGGCACCTGGGAGGCGCCGTTGTGCGCGAAGTGCACCAACCTCGACCCCGACTTCTGGGGCCGTTGCCCGGTCTGCACCACCACCTGGCAGCTCAGCACCCGCCCCTGCCAGCGATGCGTCCTCGACCAGCAAGTACGCGACCTTCTCGGCGACGCCAGCGGGAGGCTCCGGCCATAACTCACCCCGTTCCACGAGGCGTTGACGAGCACCGAGCGCCCGGACGTCGCCATGGCCTGGATCGCACGCTCGAAGGCCCGCGACCTCCTGGAGCGGATAGGACGCGACGAGCGACCTGTTACTCACGAGGTCCTCGACGAACTGCCCTCGGGCAAGGTGCTGGCCCACCTGCGCAGTGTCCTGGTCGCGACCGGCGCCCTGCCGCCCCGCGACGAACGGCTGGTCGCTCTGGAAAAATGGATCACCGCGACCGTCCAGGCCCGCACCGACCTCGCCGAGCACCGAATCCTGCACGGCTACGCGGTCTGGCACCACATGCGCCGACTCCGCCGACGCCTCGGTGAAGGCCACACCACCCGACTCCAGGACCTCAACGTGCGCTGCCACGTCACTGCGGCGAACAACTTCCTCGACTGGCTCGCCAGCGAAGGGCTCACACTGGAGACCTGCACCCAGCCGGACCTGGAACGCTGGATGGCCGACCCCACGGTCAGCTATCCCGACGAGACCGGCCACTTCGTCCGCTGGTCGGTACAGCACCGGCATGCCCGTGGACTCACCTACGGCACCGTCCGCTGGAAAGGCCCGCAGGGCGTCATCGACAGCGAGAAACGCTGGGCCGACGCCCGGCGCCTCCTCAACGACGACACGCTGCCGACCCCGGACCGCCTCGCCGGACTGCTGCTGATCCTCTATGCGCAGAAGATCGCCACCATCAGCCAGCTCACCGTCGACGACGTCCACATCGACGGGGACACCGTCACAATCACATTCGGCAGCTCGCCAGTTGTCCTTCCCCCGCCTCTGGCCAGCCTGGTCCGCGAGCTCGTCGCGACCCGCCGCGGCAAGGCCAAGATCGGCACTCCGGGCGATTGCCCCTGGCTGTTCCCGGGCGGGCAGCCAGGGCGCCCTCTCACCGACAGCCAGATCGGCAAGCGCCTCCACAACATCGGGATTCGGCCCAAACAGGATCGGTCCACTGCGCTCTTCACCCTCGCGACCGAGCTTCCCGCCGCGATCCTCGCCCGGATGCTCGGCGTCCACATCAAGGTCGCCGTCCAGTGGCAGAAGGCATCGGCCGGGGACTGGGCCGCTTACGCCGCCGATGTCAGTCAGAGAGGAAGACCGTGACCGGGGCATTCCCAGAGTTCCCACATGCTTCGCCGCTACGCCAAGTGGTAGTCCCCTCGCGCTCGCAGACTCAGAGCCAACCCGACGGTGCCATTGACGAGAAGCACAAATGCCAGCGACCATGCCAAGAGGTCACCGGGCTGATCGCTGACGGCCGAAGGGACGATCTTGAACTCCCTCGCGACGGTGCTTTGGGGAATGCTCGGCGCACTGGCGCCAGAGATCGTTCGCCTGTACACGATCCGCCGTAACCCGCGGCGGTTTCAATGGTCTTGGTACTACGTTCTGGTGTCGATCGCTTTCGCCGGGCTGGGCGGCGCTATGGCGCTCGCGCTTCCGGCGACCACCGCATGGGCCGCACTGTACGTCGGCATCTCGACGCCGACCGTTGTGACGACGATCGTGCGGAAGGGCAAGGAAGTAGCAGCACCCGAACTGAAGGCCACACCGGGCCGGACGATTCGGCTGTCCGTGGTGGACACATATCTGTACGGGCTCTGAGCCATGGAGTTCGGGCGCGCCCACGGTATCCAGTTCCTGTTCCATGACGGACTGCTCACGAGTATCGGCCTGGACGTTCACCACAAAGCCGCCATGCCGCTCGCCGAGACGCTGCATGCAGAGGGAGCTCCGGTCACCACTCAACCGCTCAAGTCCGTCGTCGACCACGACTTCGACTCTCTGGGCTGGTCAGGTGCTCTAGGAGAATCAGGCTTCGTGCGCATGTCGCACACCCTGTCGGCTGCACAGGATCTAAGCGCCGGCCGACGCAGTCTGACGTTGACACAGGCGACGAGGACCGGCATGCCCAACGGTCGAATCGTGGCGACCCTGGACGTCGAGTTCACACTCAACAGCCCGATCGAGTGGAACCTCAGCGTTCAGGGAACGCGCGTTACCGGTGCGCCCGATGACCGTGTCCGAGTCCGCTGTGGCCAGCACGTGTATGTGGCCATCAAGGGCACTGTGCCGGTGGCCTTTCACGACAGAGGAGACGGCTGTGGCGTGCTCGCGACCGATCTGCCCACCGGCTCCTCGGAGCTGACTCTGAGCATCGTCAGCAACCCTGGCATCGCGATCACAGACACCGTCGTGGTGTGCCGGCCGGATCAGGTTCGTGAGGCGGCGATCGTTGTGTCCTGTCTACCCTCCGGGCGCTTCACACCGGTGGTTTCGCTGACACCGCCACCGTCAACCGTGTCCGCGTACCTTGGCGACCTGTTCCAGGGAGCGATCGAGAACGGAGCACCCGATCCTCGGAAGGACATGAACGAGTTCGTCCGTAGGGGAACCGCCCGACGCAAGATGGATGTCACCCCGTATCTCTCGTGGGCTAGGCACAACGCCCAGATTGCGCGACTGCTTGAGACGGCCCGCGTCGACCAGGTCGTCTGGCTCTTCGAACCGACCTTTGACGACGTCCAGTTACCCGGTAGCGAAAGATCACTTTTCGAGACCGTCACGGATCAGGTGTGCTTGCTGCCGGAGGCTTCGCGAGGTGAGCAGACCGCTGGAGGCATCCAGTTCTACCGGGACCTTGACGAACTGGCCCTGATGGCATGGCATGATCTCGGGGGCGGTACCAGCGGACCCTCAGCATGGGTCCATGTACCCGCCGATGACAGGACTGCTTACGCTGCGGCCCTGTTCGCGGCGCTTTCTGCCGGGCTGCCGCTCAAACCGGCCCTGGACGTACCCTCAGGTGCCATCGATGGCTTGCTAGCCAAGGCGAACAACCGGCTTGACGCCGACGAGGCCGTCCTCGTCGAGGTCAACGGCGTCGCGGATGACCTTCTCGCCGCGCTCTACGCCCTGCACCGCAGGGCGCGGCTCGTGCCAACACCGCCGCCCAGGCTCGACGCGGTGCAGGAGGCTGTTGGGGCCTATCAGGATCGGGTACTCAGGGCAGCCGGCGCCGCACGCGACGCTTCTGACGTCCCGGATCTCCAACAGGACGCCGAAGCCATGGGCGGCCTGACAGCGGCCCATCGGCTGCTGTCACTGTCTGGCCGGAATCGGTTCAAGTCGATCGAACGAGCGGTGACAGCGCAAGTGCCCCCCGCCGTTGTGGACGCCGTCGGGAATCGTCGGCTGACAGCGTTCACCGCAGGCATGCCGTACTCCTTCGTGCGCACCGACGCCGCCGACTGGTCCACCAAGCCGATCGGGCACGTTGCCGCGGACCCACTACTGACAATCCTCGCCGAACTGTGTGCGGCCGGAGCACAGCGCCCGCAAGCGACCTTCAGCCTATTGTTCGACCCCGGATTCTTCGACACGTCGGAGACGGGCAGCGTCCACCAGGCGGTGGAAAGGCACTACACCCACCCGA
This sequence comes from Streptomyces sp. NPDC001407, assembly GCF_042895325.1. NCBI lineage: Bacteria > Bacillati > Actinomycetota > Actinomycetes > Kitasatosporales > Streptomycetaceae > Streptomyces > Streptomyces sp. NPDC001407. Next base: position 70,731 of record NZ_JBIAWF010000031.1, on the reverse strand, counting down.
TCGTCCTGGCTGGCGAAGACGCTGACTTTCAGGTCCTGGCATCGCTGCCCAGGACCCTGCCTGTGGAACTGGTGTTCTTCAATACGCATGGCAGCGACGATGCCATCCTCCTGAGCGACGTCCCGCTGCCGGGGCCGCTCATCCCTCGGTACGTCGCGTTCGAGAGCCTCCCGGTCGTCTTCAACAACTCGTGCGAGTCTTGGACCGGGGTCGGCAAGGAGTTCGTCCGGGCCGGAGCTCGGGGCTACGTCGGCTCCCTGTGGAGTATCCCCTCCGATCTCGCGGCACGATTCGCCACACTCGTCGCGCAGCGAATCCTCACGGGCGACAGCCTCATTGCATCGGCGCTGATCGGTACCGGCCTGCCCGACATCATCGCGCGCTCGTACATATACGCCGGAACCGCCAACGGCCGACTCGACCAATGGTCGCAGCGGACATCAACGCCTGGAGAAGCCGCGATCGCGGCCTGCATGACCTTGTTGGAGGCAGACGCAGACGACAATCCCAAGGTCTCAATGCTGCTCGGCCGGGAGGTGGACAGGCTGCTCGCAGACATCGAAGGGACGCCTTACGCCGACACCACCGAGCATGCGGATGCGCTGATCGGGACACTCCGCCGCTTTCACGTGCGCTCGTTCCCGGACGTAGATGGTGACCGCCGGGCCGAGCACCTGATCGGTCTCACCGAGCAACTGCTGAATCGCCTCCCCCAGACCGAGGAGTCCCGCGCCAAGCGCATGTCGGTCCTACGTTGGATCGTCGGCGAGAGGCACCAGCATCGGCATGAGAACGAAGCGGCGCTAGCCGCGTTCGAGCAAGCGCTTGCCTACGGCGTCGCCTGTCCGGACCGGCCCTTCCTGCAATTGCGCGCCGCCGAGTTGCTGGCCGAACAGGGCGACCTCGATAGCGCATGGGAATACGCACAACAGGCGCATGACGCCTACGTAACTACGAGCGCCGACGCGGAGCTGATCGTCACGATCGGTGTCCGGGGCCAGATCCGGCGGCGACGGGGCGACACGACCGGGGCGTTACGTGATGCGCAGGAAGGATACGCAGCCGCCTGCCGCCTCTCCAACCAGCGTCAGCAGGCCATCTTCAAGGGCGATGAGTCGCGCGCCCAGTTGGAGCTGGGTGAGTATGCAGCGGCAGGCCGGGCGGCGGAAGAGGAGCTCCTCCTTCGCCAGCAGAGCGCTGACAGCCGCGGTGAGCTGTCAGCGTACGGGCATCTCGCCCAGGCGCTGCTCGCTAGTGGCAACGTGGAGCAAGCCGAGCGATACATTCAGGCTGGGCTGCGGCAGGCCAGACAGCTCGACGAGCCGAAGCAGGAGGCAGCGTTCCTGGACGATCTCGGCCTTGTCCTGGTGGCCCGCAGAAAGCACGCCAAGGCAGTCGGCATGTTTCGCGCTGCCCTCTCAATCCAGGGCCGCCTGGCAACCTGGGACGCCTACGCCAAGACCCTGATTCGACTGCAGGGCAGCGCTGCCGCAGCAGGCGACGCCGACAGTCTCTGGATGGTGGTCGTCCATGGCACAGCCGTCTGTCCGCGTATCGACGCTGACTTGAGTGCCTGGTTATTCGAGCTGATCGTTGGCGCCTTCAAGCGCACCATCTTGCGAGCTCGCCCCCCGGTCGCGGAGCTCCTGGAGTTGCTTGACCAGTCTTCCGATGGGGACTGGAGTGTCCTACCCTCCGACTTGAAGTTCATCGGCGATCTCGCGGCTCTGACCCTGCGATGGATGGATGCCACCGACCATCCGCTCGTCGTCCGACACGCCCAGGAGCTCGACGTTCTGACCGGCGGCAGGTTCGAGCTCGCCGAGTTCTTCGGAGTTCCACCTAGACGCCGATCGATCCGCGAGCGCTGGCGGCGACGCCGTAGAGATTGAAGCCGGCTCTCAAGTGGGCCAACACCAGTGCCCAGGCGTTCTTCACCAACGCAGAGCTGGCCGTGGAGAGTCACCAAACCGGACGCCGTACTGCCGACCTTATTCGGAGAGTTCCAATACCCGACTGCACCATTATCCCGCCCTGGCGGGGCCCAGGCCGAGCTTCTCGCCGAGGTCAACAAGCATGAGAGCGACCGCAACCTCGACCTCGTCCTCGCCGAGTTCCGAAACTACCAGCAGGGCATCCTCCCAGCGGGCCCCGGAGCCCACAGCCTCACCGAGTTCTTCGCGCACATCGACGCCAACCTCGACGCGACCGCCGCGAAAGCGCCGAAGACCCAACGCAGCGACCGCGACGTGCTCAACCTGCTGACCAAACGCGCCAAGGTCCTCCACCTCGGGCCCGCGAACTACTGCTGGTTCACCGACCCGTCCCGGGCACTCTGCCTCAAGCTGGCCGGCACCCCGACGGCAGACCGTCCGCTGGTCGGGATGTGTGACTCCGCCCGCTGTCCGCAGGCCACCCATCACCCCTGTCACCGTCCCGTCTGGGCCCAGCACGCCGAATGCACCGAGACCTTCCTCGGCCAGCTCGGCACCACACGCAAAACCGAACGCACCCGGCTCCAGGCCGACTACGACCGGGCTCTCCGTGTCGTCGCCGAGATCGACGCCGGCAGCGCCACCATGGACGAGGAATCCGCATGAGAATCTCCGCAGCCCAGCGGACCGAGAACGAGAACCGCATCCGAGCCGCCATGGACCGGCTCCTCCGAAGCGAGATCCCGCCCGGCGGCAAGTGCGACATCAAGACTCTCGCCAACGAAGCCGCCGTCGACCGCACCGCGTTCTACGGAACCCGCCCCTACGCTCACCTCCGCGTCGAGTTCGAACGACGGGTCCAGGCGCTGCAGCAGGCCGGCGAGATCCCCGACCCCCGCGAATCCCAGATCACCCGCCTCAAGGCGGAGAATGCCAAGCTCAGGGAGCGACTGGCCAAGTCGGAACAGACGATCGACGAGCTCGCGGACTTCCGCACCCAGGCCCTGGCCCGGCTCGCCGCACAGCACGAGAAGATCGTCCTGCTCCGCGATGCCGCTGCCGGGGCCAGCCAGGTCAGCCGCCTTCCCGCACCACGAACCACCGTGATCGGGACGTGCAGTTGAAGCACGATCTCCGCGGGTCAGGCAGCAGGCTCGGGGAGGTGACCGAGGTGCTCGATGACGCGATCGCGCAGAAGGAGATACTTCTCCCAGCGCCGAGGAAGAGGCCCAGGTGGACGTTTGACGACTCGGGCTGCGGTCACGGTCTGGCCATCCCGGAACTGCTCGTGCGTCAGGTCGAGGTCCACACCGCTGGGCAACCGATTCCACCAGTGAAATCCGTGCTGTTCCCCGCCGCAGTGGACCTCCCCGACCATGAGGTCGCCACCGAAGATGTCGTTCACTATCAAAGCGGTGATGTCACAGTGACCCCCCGCCGGGTTGTCGGGCTGCCAGCCGGCGCGGGCGAGGTCGTCCGGGGAACAGGTGTCAGCGGCCCAACTGGCCCGCAGAGCCTTGTCGATGACCAGCAGGTTCCAAGGGATCATGCCGACAGCATCGCAGTCGCCACTGACATCGGCGGATCGCCGGGGAGACGCCTCTTCAGCTGCCGGCCCGGACTCGGATTGCAGGTATCGGCGCAGAGCTTTCCGTCCTCCCGGAACGAAGAGCCGTTGATCGACGACCTCGCACAATTCGGCCTCTGTCAGCCAGCCCTGCCAGGCGATCTCGCCCGGGTCCGGGATCAGGGGTTCAGTCACGACAGCCTCGTGCACCCCAAACCACACGGGGCTGATCCCCTCCCGGCAAAGGAACTTGAACATGAAACGCACAGGCACACGAACACCCAGCTCTTCGGACAGTTCCCGGGCCGCGGCTTCCTCATACGACTCACCCACATCCACGGCGCCACTGACCATCACGTCGTAGTAGCCCGGGAACCGGGAATGCGTCTCGGACCGTCGCAGCACCAAGATCCGCCCTGCCCGATCACGGCAGATCGTCGTCGCAATGCGATGCGGCCAGTGCTGACGCACCGCCTCGCCTCGTTCGACGACTCCCAACACGCGGTCCTGCTCATCTACATGCTCCACCAATTCGCTCACGGAGGCACGATCTCAGTCCCCACTGACAGCGCGGCCCCGGGAACACGAAAGAGAGTGACTTGCATCACAGGAGGTTCTGCGGAATACAACACAGCCGACCATCTGCGTCGCGAAAGCCGCCTCTGCGATCGGACCTGCTCTCGCCACACGGAGTCATCCGCACACGGCCTCTGCGGACACAAGGCACTCCTCCCTCACCCACCTCGGCGAGCAGGGCGCCTCCGAGCTGATGCTGATGGCCAAGTCCAGGCACAAGAAAGTTGAGAACATCCGCCGGTACTTCAAGCCCTCGGCGGAAGCCATAGCGGGCGTCACCAGCCTGCTCGCGCCCGGGGACGCCCGGCGCTGACCGGCTGCCGCGCGCCCCGGCCGACCGGGCGAGCACCGCGCACCGCCGTCGGGCCCGTCGTGACGGCAGACGTCCTTGATCGTTGGCAGGGCATGAACAACATCAAGCGAGTGTTCTCAGCCCTGGCCCTGGTCGGGGCTGTAGTGACTGGCGGAGCTGTCACCGCCCATGCTGATCCGGGCCCCTCCGACGACCCCATCTCGGCCGTGGATATCCCCAAGGCCGAGTTCGACGGGGGCAAGATCCTGGTCAACAGTGTGGCTGGGAAGGCAATCGACGCAGTGCAGGCGGGAGAGCCACCGGCTGTGGGGATCCGCCAGCGTTGAGGACCACCTCGGGGAGGCCGGCGCGAGCCTGCTGATGCTCATGGCCAAGTCCCGCCACAAGAAGCCCGAGAACGTACGGCGCTGCTTTCATCCCTCGGCGGAGGCGATCGCCGAACTCACCAGCCTGCTCGCGCCCGGTGACACCAGGCGCTGAGGGGTCCGTCGAGGCGGATGTTGCGGAGAGGCCCCCGCCGCTCGGGGTTCGGGACCTGCGGCCCAGGATGCGGTCGGCCCCGGCGACACCCGTCGGAACGGGCCGCCGAGGCCAACCGCCGATCAGCCGCTTGCCGAGGAGAATCCGGTGCTGCCCGAGCGTCGTCAGGCGGGTGTGCCGTCGACCTCGACCTCATAGGGAGTCGGCGCACTCGTGATGATGCCGCCGCCTACGGCCACGGCCAGCTCGCCCTTGCCGTCCTGGGCTGCCAGGTCGGCGGACCCCTCCTTGGCCGGGGGATACTGCAGAGTCAGGTAGGAGTTGCGGATGTCGAAGTCGATGCCCGGCTGGTCTCCGGCGAGGCTGTTGTCCTCCCGGATGACCTGCAGCTTGTGGTGCGCGCAGTACAGGGCGGCCGCAGTGCCGGGTGCGGTCACCAGGGCTTCGATGTGCTTCTCCTCGCGCATCTCGGTGACCGAGGTGGAGCGCTCGTAGCCGACCTCGGTGGTGACTGAGCCGCTGATCGTGCCGCCGATGCCGAAGAAGCCCACCCCCATCTCGAAGCCGATGGTGACCCCCGTCGAGACGCGGTAGGAGTCGGTGGCGGTCTTGCTGATGCCGTAGGTCATCTCCCGTGTGGAGGTCTGCGGCTGAGATGTCTGGTTGTGCATGTGCTTGATCAGGGAGTAGCTGGCCATGCGGCGCACGGTGTAGGTCGGGGAGTTCACCACCTGCCATGCCAGGTCCTTGTGACGGTCCTGGACCGCCAGGCAGGGCACCGTGACGCGGAAGTCCTCCACCTCCGGCGTCTTCTCCGCCGGCTTGCCGTACCCGGTCATGGTCGGCCTCGAGGGTCTGCCACACAACCCGCTGACACCACCCCACACAATCACAGTCAGCACCAAACAAGCATCCTCCATCAGCACCAACCACCAGGTCATCAGGCCTACACCACTGACACTCAGATGACGATGCCCAACTGACACTCCCCTGCAGGCCATCAGTTTCACCGCCACCAACGCACGGTGCACCGGGGCCCGGCGCGGCAGCAGGCGCAGCGCCTGATGGACCGCGACCGTCTTGCCGTGCCCGGGATCCCCGTACACGCACACGATCCCGCGGGCGGCGAGGGTGTGCGCGATTGCCTCGGTGACCTGGCCGAGCTGCCGCGTGGAGACGACGTGCGCGCCCGGCACGTACAGGCGCACGCCGTCGGTGAACGGTGACGTGCTGGCCGTATCAGCGCTGTCGGCGCCGTCCTTCGGGGCGGGATCGGCGGTCGCCTGGCCGGCCTCGTCGACCGTGCCCGGCAGTGCCAGTTCGGCCAGCGCCCGGTCATAGGCGGCCGGATCCACCCGGGCATAGTGAGGCGGGCAAGGTCAAGGACACGCCCCGCGCGCCGTTCCCGGTTCACCGCGTGATGCAGTGTCGACAACGACGGCAGCCGGTCCCGGCCCACAGCGGGAAGCACCTCATCGGCGTGCTCGGCCATCCAGCGGTGCAAAGCCTTCACGTTCCCGCCCAGCTCCCCCAGCCGGGCCCACAACACGTCCGTCAGCGTGAAGGCCCCACGCCGGCTGGCAGGTTCAACCCGGCCCGACTCCTTCGCCACAGCCAGCCAACGCCACACCGTCCGCACATTGACCCCCGCCGTCTGGGCAGCGATCCGGACATGCACCGTCTGAAGCGTGCCCGCTTCATCCAGCGCGAGAAGACGACGCACCACCACCAACCGCGTCAAGGCCCGCTCCCGCGCCCGGGAAGCCACCACCGATCTCTCGGCCCCCACCGAAAGCGGCACCGCTGGCAGCAGTGGCGGCGGTGAAGATGACGGATCATCAGTCATGCCCACCAGCCCACACCCCAGCCCTGATCAAGAACACAGGAATACTCATCCCCATGACAGCCAGAAGCGGGGTGTGCTAAGCCGACCTCTCACACCATGGCAGTCAATTGGTCATCTCACGGCAGCCAAGATCCAGCAGTCCCCACCACCGAACATGCTGGTCAACAGACCATCCATTACTCCAGGACCTGCTGCCAATCAACCCGCCGCCACAACACCGCCCATTCACAAAGGACCTCGTCACCGCCGGCGCAGAAGGCATCATCCTGGGCTGCACCGAAATCGAGCTTCTCATCGGCCCCGAGAACAGCCCCGTACCGGTCTTCCCCACCGCACGACTTCACGCCGAGGCAGCCCTGCACGCGGCACTGCCCAACAGCCCAGACAACGCCCCGACAGCAACGCCCCACTGACAGCCAGCCCACAGCCGGGCTATGCCTTTGCCCCGTCGCGGACGCCCCGACACGCAGCTACGGGACGACGGGGCGGCGACGCTGGTTCAACGGCAGACCAGGTACGTTCCCTGCACGACGCCAGCCCCCAGAAAATCGCGGCAGACCAAGTAGCAGGCGGCTTCACCCCCGTACCGACCGCGGCAGCAAACACCACGACTGCCACCACAACACCAGCAACAAACACGCCTTCATCCCGCCACACACCGGACCCACCAGACACCCAACAAAGAACAGCCGCCCCGGAGCACCACCGGCATGCACCGGGGCCCGTGTCGCCGGCGCCTTGACGTGGGGCTTCATGATGTCCGGAACGTACCCAGCCTCTTGGCCGCAAGCCGGTGCGCAGGTGACGTGCACGCGTCAGACTTGGTACGCCCGACGCCGCGCCGGGCATTGGGGAGGGAATTCAGTGCGTCTGCGTAACGCTCTCACGACGGCCGCGGCCGTCGCGGCCACCACCTGCGCGTTCATCACCATGCCCACCGCGGCCCACGCCACCACCCAAGTCGGCGAGTGGTGCCGCGACTCGGTGTACACCGACGCCAACAAGGCCCAGCTCCAGCCGTGCATCGGCATTGACCAGGGCGAGAACCTATATATTTCAGGCCATATTCTGCAAGGGCCGACATACTGCGACCATCACGAATGCGGGCTGAAGCCGGCCAAGATCTGGTTGCAGCTCAACCGGGTCGTCAACGGGCAGGTCCAGGGTGGCGGACCGATATGGATCAACGACGTATGGCTGGATGGCAGTCAGTCGTTCACCGTCAAGTTCGGCGGTGTGAACCCCGATCCGCCGCGCGGTACCTGGTACAACGTTTCGATGGGCTACATCTTCGGCCCGGACGGCAAGTGGTACGACAACGTCCAGTCCAAGGTCATCTACTACGGGTGAGTCACTGTCACGTCACGGCCACTGTTCCGTCCTGCCGTTGAGGAGAACCCTGTGAAACCAAGGCTCTACGCCGCCGTCACCGCCGCGCTGGCAGCGATAGCGGTGGCCTCGGCCCCCGCCGCGCACGCCAGCGACCAGAACGGGCTGGCGTGCCGGGGCGGCTACAGCACCCCCGGTACCGACCCGGCCCCCATCGACAAGAACGGCGTGCAACTCGACGCCTGCCTGGAGATCCAGAACAACCAGATCGTGGCAATGCGCGCCTACACCTTCACCACCTCCGGGCACGCCGTCGAGTTAGTGCTGCGCCTCATGGAAGACCCGTGGAAATCAGGGCACCTGGTGCGGATTTCCTGGAACCGCTCCGGCCAGACGATCAACGGCAAGGACACGTATCGGTCGGCACTCGGCCCCATCGAGCACGGGACCTACTACCTTGCGTCCGCCGGCTACATCCTGAACGGTGTCGAATACGACGACGTCCAGTCCCAGGTGCTCTGGCAGCCCTGACCCGGGCCGGCACCCCTTTCCCTCGCCGGAACGACCAGCTGCATGCCGTGGCGGCAGGCCTGCCTGGTGGGTCATCAGTCGGCGCGGCCGCTACGGCAGTGTCCCGGATCCTGCCCGGTGGCCGCGGGCGCGGTCGTCCCACGCAAAGATGTCCACACCCATTGACGGACGCTCTTATATTTCACTGAGAACCTTCCCCTAGCGTCTCGTTCATGATGACGCAACGTGGTGCAGTCGGATCTGTTGTCCTCACAGCCGTCGCCCTGACGGCCGGCGCCGGGGCCGCCGCCGCGGCTCCCGCCCCCGCCAAAGCCGCCGCCTCCGTGTCCCACGGCAAGGTGACGGACAATCTGTATATGTCGCTCGGCGATTTCGAGGATGCCACGTCCGGCGAGAGCCCGAAGACCAAGGCAATGATTGACCGTCAGGACATCGGCGGCGTGCAGGTGGTGGTGCCCTGGAAGGCCCTTGAGGGGAAGAAGGGGGAGTACAAGTGGTCGCGGCTGGACAATGCCCTGAAGTACCTCCAGGAACGTCACAAGAAGCTGTTCGTCCAGATTCAGGACCGGTTCTTCGACGTGGCCATGAAGGACGCCAACCTCCCCCAGTACGTGAAGGACGAGGGCGGCATCGCGCCTACGATCGATGAGAACCCCGACAACCCCACCACCCACGGGGCCATGGCCGCGCAGTGGAACAAGAATGTGCGGGCGGACTTCCAGGCCATGCTCAAGGCGATGGCGGGGAAGTTCGACGGAAAGCTCGCCGGGGTGAACCTTCCCGAGACCGCGGTCGAGGTGGACACCAAGACGGATCAGACCAAGTACACCTCGAAGTCCTACATCGACGCCGAGATCGACAACATGCGCTACGGCAAGAAGGTCTTCACCAAGACGCAGTTCATCCAGTACATCAACTTCCTGCCGGACGACGACGACCACAAGCGCATGAAGGAAATGTTCGACCTCGCCAGGGACAAGAAGATCGGCATCGGCGGACCGGACACCCTGCCGGACCGCAAGTACCAGATGGAGAACTCCTACAAGTTCCTCCACGCATACAAGGACGCCCTTCCCCTCGTCGCCATGGCCGTCCAGGAACCCGACATCAACGCCAAGGACCCCAAGACCGGCAAGCCGTACACCCGCGAACGGTTCACGGACTTCGCCCACGACTACCTCGGCGCGCGTCACATGTTCTGGACCACGCAAGCAGACTGGCTGCAGAAGCCCACGGCGTGACACACGCACCAGTGCGGCACCACAGGCTCTGAATCGAGCGCGGTCCGCTCAGTGTCAGTGGGTGCTGATCCGCGCAGCCACGCAGGGGTCCTCGTTGCGGTAGCCGAGGCGGGTGTAGAGCCTGTCCGCAGGGGTGTTGTCGGCGAGCTGCCACAGCGTGCAGAAGCCGTGCCGGCGGACGGCGTACCGGGTCAGCCATGAGGTGAGTGCCGCGCCGAGCCCCTGGCCGCGCACGGCCGCGTCGGTCGCCACGGACGCCATCAGCGGCGCGCCGTTGTCCCGCAGGCTGCTCATGGCACCGCACGCCACCAGTCGCCCGTCCGTGTCACGGATTCCCGCCCAGAGACTGACGTCCGAGGAGCCGGGGCCGGTCGAGTGGGCCGGGCTGTGCTCGTTGAGGAAGGCGAGCAGCTCGTCGTGGTGCGCCTCGTCCAGCTCGGTCACGCGCTCCTCCGCTGGATGGAGCGGCGGCTCTTCGAGCGTCCAGCGGAAGACCCACGCGACCGGGTCGGCCACCGCGAGATGGCGGGCGAGCAGCTCGTCGGTGCCTCGTGGTCCGGTGAACTCTCCTACGGTTCCGGGGAGTTGGTGAGCTGCGCGGAGGGTGAGAGCGGCCGCGGCGGCCGGTTCGCCGACGCTCCACAGGTGGCCGCGCGGCTCGTCGAGCCAGGCCACCGCGCCGTCGCCGGACCAGCCGATCCGGTCGGCCGGGCGTGGCCGCGCGGCGCCGAAGCGCAGGAGGGCCGAGCCGGTCTGCAGTTCCAGGCCCTGGGTGAACAGGTCCGTGGTCCGGGGAGGAAGGGTCGTCGCCTGCATCGTTCTCTGGGGGAGCATTCCTCTGTGGAGGCGGGCGGACGGTCCGGATCTGCGCAGGGCAGGGCCGGAACCGTCGTTCGGGGATGGGAGATGTGGGGAATTCCGATGGCCGCCGCGCACGTGACGGAGCGCCTGGCGAACCGGAAAACCCACTGTCGCACACCGCCCCCGACCCGACGCAAATCCGCACCGGGCGACCCCTGTCCGGCGGCCTCTGCCCGGCGCCGCCGGGGGCCCAGCCAGGCTCTCAGACGAAGAACGCGTTCATGCCGGGGACGTCGGACAGGTAGGTCTCGATGCTCGCGATCTTGCCGTCGCGGAGGCGGCAGACGGTGGAGAGGTGCTCGTCCAGCCGGACCTCGCCGCGGCGGGCGGTGTTGTGCAGGGACAGGGCCATGTTCTCGGGGCTGACCAGGATGTGCAGCAGCTCGAAGCGGACACCGTAGGAGGCGATCTTCTTCGCCCGCTCCACGACCGCCTCGGCGCCTTCCGCCGTGCCGGAGATGACGTTGTCTCCGGGGAGTGTCCAGGTGGCGTCGTCGGTGAGCAGGTTCCGGATGCCCTGCCAGTCGCGGGCGGTGAGACAGGCGTGGAACGTCTTGCCGAGCTGGTACTGGAGCTCGTGCCGGGCCATCGGGTTCCCCTCAGGAGAGTTCTTAAAGCGGTGGTCTCCGCTTTAAGAACTCTAGGCGGGCCGGCCGCTAAAGCGCAACCCGTTGCTTTAGGATGAGAGGATGCCCGCCAAAAGCAAAGACAGCCGTCCCGGAGGCCGGAGCGCCCGCGTACGCGCCGCCGTGCACCGGGCGACCGTGGACCTGGTGCAGGAAGTCGGGACGGAGAAGGTGACCATCCCTGCGGTGGCGCGCCGCGCCGGCGTCAACCCCAGTTCCGTCTACCGCCGTTGGGGGACAACCTCCGCCCTCCTGGCGGACGTGGCCGCCCACCGCCAGGACGAGGGGACGCCGGAGCTGCTCGGTGATCTGCGCAAGGACCTCGAACAGGCCGCCCTGTGGACGCTCACCGATCTCTCCCGGCCGGGAGGCGTGGCGTTCTTCCGCGCCGAAGTGGCACCGGACGTGGACGAGCGACGAGCCGGACTGCGCGAGTGCCTGGAGCGCGTCAGCACCCGCTTCCACGCCGCCCTGGACGCCGCGGCCCGGCGGGGCGAGGCCACACCCCCACTGGAACGAGTGCTGGACCACGTGGTCGCACCCCTCTACTTCCGGGTGGTGTTCTCGATCCCGGAAACCGACGAGGACTACGCACGCGGCCTCGTCACCGAGCTGTACGAATCCGGGTATGCCGCCCCTCCGACGCCGGCCCCGGGCTCGCACGCGCGGTGACGAGGTGGGCGGTCCCGTGGAAGCGGCCTTGAGTGTGTGAGCCGCGGCTGGTGCCGCGGCAGTCGCTCACCGTGTCAGAGCCCCGCGGAAGCGGACCGCTCAAGCAGACCGCGCGCAGGCGTGTCTTTTCCGATCTTCGGAGGTCGGTGAACGTCGCCGTGTTCAGCGACACCGCCTGGACGTCCACCACGGCCACTGATCCCCACCCTCAGAACCTGCCGGACCGCCTGGGGAAGTAGTCCTCCAGCACGCCCTCACGGTGGACATCGAGCGTGGCGCAGTGCAGCCCGCCGCCGAACGGGGCCACATCCCAGAACGGCACCGGGACCACCTCGAAACCCAGTCGGTCGAGCTGTTCCATCTGCGCGGTCTCACTCGCCTCCACACAGACCGTCCCGGGGTCCAGGACCAGCACGTTCATCGACAGCCAGCGGCTGCACGCCGACAGCGGCGGCGGGTCCGTACGCCCAGGAGTGGCGGCCTGGACGACCTGCCAGTCGTTGACCTCGAGATGGTGCAGCAGTTCCTCCTCGGCAGGCCGCTCGGCGCAGTGCAGCACGAGACCGGGGCGCAGCGGCACCCAGGTGGCGTCGATGTGCATGGGGTGCGCGTTCTCGAACGTCACCCCGTGCACACGGTGCTCCGGCAGATGCTGCCGCAGCCAGCGGACCCCAGCCGCGTTCGTGGCGAGCGACCGCTGGACGAACAGGTCCTTGCCGCAGCGGGCGATGTCCGCGGCATCGAAGAGCGGCTCGGCCTCGGTCAGCACCAGCTCCCCGGCCCTGACCCGGGCGACCTGTTCCTCGTACGGCAGAGCCGCGAACTCCTTCCAGAAACCTGGCCGGTACGACGCCTCGGTCAGCCGGGGCTTGGGAGCCGCCTCCCAGCGCATGTCCGCATCGGCCCGGAAGTAGGACTCGATCAGCGGCCGGTGGGCGAGATACTCGAACCAGCGGCTGCGGAACGACATCGTCGCCTCCAGCAGCTCGTTCCCGATCACCACCAGGACGTCCCGGACCGGCATGGCACCGAACATGCTCTTCTGTGACCACTCAGGAGTGGCGACCGGCCGGCCGAAGTCCAGCGGCCGGGGCCGGTCGACCCGGATACCGCGCGCCTCGAGAATGCGGGTGAAGGCGTCCAGCTGCTCGTTGGCCGCGGCCGTCATCTCCTCCGGCAACGGCCCGTACGTGCCGCGGGGAAAGCCGTGTTCGGGCCAGTCCCGGACGACCGCCGGCTCGGGCGCCTGCACCATGGTGCCATCAGCCCGGCCCACCAGGACATGCCTCAGCGGATCCCACTCATTCCACGAACCGACCTTCACCCACCCTCCCCTGGAGTACGCCGCGCACCGCCCGCCCTCCGTCAGCGGGAAAGGGCGAGGGAGCACAAGTCTGGCGCCTTCCCCACCCGCCGCGCGAGAGGGGGGATCGGCGGGGTCCCCACTGAGCGTCCTCGCCCTGATGCGGTGGACTGAGTGTGCGAAAGTTACAGCATGATCAACAGCGCGCCCTCGCCCGATGAGCCCCGTTGCGCCGCTCTCGGCCCGGACAACCGCATGGACGAATTCGGATGGCCGGCGTGTGGCCTGCCGGCAGGCCATGCCGGAGCTCACCATGATGCGGACCGAAAGCTGAACTGGATCGGGGAAGACTGACCGCCCAGCAGGGCCGGCGACGCCCAGCGATGAGCCCAGGCCCTTGGCCACTACGCCCGTTATGCGGCGAACCCTACGTTGGTGACGTACTCGTACTGACCCCACTGAGAACCGAGGTCCGGGAGGACGTCAGTGGTCCAGGCATCGTCCAGGCCCTGATAGTCGCCGACTGCCCAGGAATCGACGATCTTGTCCCAGCGGCGCACGTTCATCGTCCGGTACTCCACCACCCGCTGCAACGGCCGCGGCACCTGGGACTGGTTGAGAGGGTGGATCTCCACCCGGGTGCCGCGTCCCTCGCGGTTGAGGCGGGCGGTGAGGTGGCGGGCGACGTTGCGGCGGCGTACCGCGCGGTAAGCGGCGTCGACGCGGTCCAGGTTGGTCTTCGAGGGGCGGCGTCTGCCCTCGAGCCATGCCTTCAGGGTGCGTTCTGTCACCGTCAGCCCGGCGTCCCTGGCCGCCTGCCGGCTCTTCTCCGACCTCGTCAGGTAATGCAGACGTGCCATCAGGCCACGCCTGACGGTCACCGGGGTCGCGATGCCGCCCGCGAGCTCGTCGAGCTTGCGCGCCACGGCTTCGCTGCCCCTGATCCCACGGGCACCGAACTTCCCGAAATCGATGTTCCTCTCCGGCATTACTCCCCCTCCTCCCCCGTGACTTCAGTGCCGGTTCCAGCGGTGTAAGTGTCCTTCACCTTGACCTCGGTAACACCACGGCCCTCGGAGAAGACACGGCGCCAGTCACCGATCACGTGAAGCTCGTCGGTGCCCATCGCCCGGACGACCGCGAGGCCCTCGTCATGGGCCTTGAGCGCCTTCAGCCACAAATTCGCGAACGCCTGCGAACGGATGATGTGCATCCAGTCCGGCCGGTACAGCTCCCGGTTGTAGTTCGACTCCCCCATCGTCGATACGAACTTGGAGTACATCGCCTTCACATACTCCAGCGTCACCTCGTCGTTCTCCGCGATCGCGGTGTCCCGGGCGTCCTTCAGAGCGATGCGGAACTTCTCCAGGAGATTCTCCGTGGCACCGGAGGTGTACGACTCATGGACCTCCGGCGGCGCGCACAGCCCGTACTTCGGACCGGACAGGCGCAGCAGGAGGCGCAGGGTCGGCTCGGTGACCCAGAGCGGGCCCGGCTCGTCCCTGTTACCGATCGGGTTGGGCAGCACATCCTCGTGCTCCCACTCCGGTGGAGTGATCAGGTGCACCCCGGCGCGGCGGCGGTCGTGGGCGAGGCCGGTGGTGTGCTCGAGCTGGCCGAGTGGGAGGTGGGTCTTGAGGGCGGAGAGGTAGGCGCCGTTGATGTCGAGGGCCGTCACCTCGTGGAGGCCGGGCGGAAGTTCGCTCCGGGTCCACTTGGGGCGGGCTTCCCAGATCTGGTCGGCGCCGCGGGATGTCTGCTTCTTGAGGATGTCGGGGATCCACGGGTGGGCGATCACGTCGTAGCGGGCACCCTTGCGGGTCTCGTCCAGCAGGCGCATCGCATCCGGGATCGCACGCTTCAACAGCGCGGCGGTGGCCGCCTCGACGTCGCCCTGGTGCTCGGCGAGCGCGGCCTGGACCGCCTGGCCGATCAAGTCCCCTGGGCCGGACGGCTCCTGGAACGCGCGACGGGCCGGACCCTGGGAACGCTGCGGGCGCGCCGTGGGCGAGGGCGGCTTCGGAGCCTGCGCGGGCTGTTCGGCAACCGGAGCGGGCGCGGCCGGCGCCTGGGGCGCGGTCGCGGGCCGGCAGTCGGCCGCATCCAGGTGCTGGGCGAACCCCGCCACCCGGTGCCGGGCCGGACGGCCGCACAGCACACACGGCTCCGCCGCAGCGAGGGCCTCCACCTCATCCCCGCCCAGCTCGGGCTCCGGCGAAGGCGAAGACGTACCGGCCGCCACAGGGGTGCCCGGCACCGCAGACTCCTCAGCCACCGACACGGCCTCGACCTCGGCCTCAGTGGCGAACCTGGCGCTCAGCCCGTCCAGCAGGTACGCGTACTTCGTACGGATCTCCCCCGCCGGATCCCGGCCGCCCTCCCATCCCGCGACCGTCGACGGGCTCACACCCAGCGCCCGGGCCACCTGCGCCTTGGACAAACGGGCCTGCTCCCGCAGCTCGCGGCGCACCCCGGGGGCGGGGAGCTCGGCTTCCGGGCCGACAGCGGCGAGCAGTGAATCGATCGCGTCGAAGTCACTCACCGGCCCGCCCCCTTCGCTACGGTCCTGGCGCTGCGGCGACGGTCCTCGGGCAGGGCTTCACAGGCCCTCGTCGGCCCGGACAGCAACTCCAGCGCGCCCATGCCGTAATGCCCGGCCAGGACATCGACATCGCGCAGGCTCCACGAGATCGCACCCGACTGCCGACGCGAGACCTGCGTCTGCGTCAAGCCCAGCACCTCTGCCACCGACCGCTGCGACTCACCCGTCGCCTGCATCAACGCCGCCACCGTCAACCGCAACGACTCCTCCAAACCCGAACCCATCCCCCGACCCTACCTAGAAGCGATGCAATATTCGCATCACACGGGAGCCGGGCCATGTCCCGGTGAGCGCCTCATACTCAAGAGCGCGCCCGTGACGGAATCACCACTGTCCGGTCCTGGACTTCGTTCACCCGGGCAGGTTGAGCTGCCAGGAGACGCCGAACCGGTCGTTCACCCAGCCGAACTTCGCGCTGAAGCCGTACGAGCCCAGCGGCATGAGTTCCGTGCCCTGTTCGGCGAGGGCGTGGTAGAGGCGGTCGAGCTCGGCCTCGGTGTCGCAGTCGACGAACAGCGACATCGCGGGGGTGAACCCGAAGTCGTGCTTGACGTAGCTGTCGATGCACATGAATCGCTGTCCGGCCAGCGCGAAGGTGGCGCGCTGGATCGCGCCCGCTTCCCCGGGGCCGTCGGCACCGTAGCGTGAGATGTCGACGACCTCCGCGTCCTCGAACAGCGACGTGTAGAAGGCCAGTGCCTCCTCTGCCCTGCCCTCGAACATGAGGAATGTGGTGATCTTCTGTGGTGCCGAGGCCATAGCGCTGCCCTCCGAGTGCTGGTGTCAGCTCTTCGAAGACGAGGTTATGGTCTGCCTCTGACATCGCACCCCACGGACACCATCAATTCGGGGGTCGAGCGCCGCTTCCGGACATCGCACGGCAGGCGCAGGTTACTTGCCGCTGTCCTCGGCGAGGGTGTGCGCGACAAGGGCGTTGGCGTGTCCGTGGCCGAGGCCGTGCTCGGTCTTGAGCCAGGAGACGAGTTCCATGTGCCTGGTCAGGGGCGAGGAGCGGATGAGGTCCTTCCAGTCCATGATCGGACGTCCGTACTTCTTCTCGATCGAGGGGAAGTAACTGGCGGGGCCCTTTACCGGTGTGGTCATGATGGTGTCCTGATCCATCCGTAGTGATCGTGATTGCCGCTGTGCTGATGCGGAGCGGGCGCTGGCCGTCGCCGATGGCCGGGTCGTGCGGTTCCCCGGACGGCAGAACTGGACGGTGTGGTACCCGTGAAGACGAGCGCTGGAGTAGCCACGACAGAACTAGACTGTCCAGTACCGAAAGGTTGCCGATGGAAGCGAGCGAGCGGGGCCGGTCGGCGCGCAAGCGCGAGGCGATTCTGGACGCCGCGACCCAGGCGTTCATGACCAAGGGGTACTCCGGGACCAGCATGGACGACATCGCGAAGCAGGCCGCGGTCTCCAAGCAGACCGTCTACAAGCACTTCGCGGACAAGGAGAAGCTGTTCGCCGAGATCGTCCTGGCCACGACCGACCGGGTCGATGCCATGGTCGACCTGGTGGCCGGCATCCCGGCCGACGCCGGGACACTGGAGGAGGACCTGACGCGGCTGGCCCGCCAGTTGCTGACCGCCCTCACCCAGCCTGAGGTGCTTCAGCTGCGGCGCCTGATCATCGCCAACGCCGACACCTTCCCCGGACTCGGCGCGGCCTGGTACGAGCAGGGCTTCGAACGCGTCCTCGCCACCCTGGCCGACACCTTCCGGTATCTCGCCGACCAAGGTCTCCTCCGCGTCACCGACGCGCACCTGGCCGCCAACCACTTCGCCGGCCTGCTGCTGTGGATTCCCGTCAACAAGGCCATGTTCCACGGCAGCCCCCAGCACTCCCAGAACGACCTCGACACCTACGCCACCGCAGGCGCCCGAGCCTTCCTCGCCGCCTACCGCCGATAGCCGCGACATCGGGCACCTGCGCGCTCAAGCCGGCCTCAACGAACAGGCCGTCAGCCTCCGGTGCGAGCAGATGCCTTGGTGGCGGGGTCCGGGACGCTGTGCCGTGTGAACACCCACAGCACGAAGCCGAGGCAGCTGAACGCAGCGCCCAGGGCGCACACAGCGCCCCAGCCGGCCACCGTGTAGAGAGAGGTCGCGGCGATGGCGCCGAGGGCACTGCCGGCCGAGTAGAAGACCATGTACCCGCCGATCAGCCGGCTGCCCGCCTCCGGGTGCAGCGCGTAGATCAGGGTCTGGTTCGTGACGTGGACCGCCTGTACGGCCAGGTCGAGAAGGATCACCCCGGCGAGCAGGGCCCACAGTGAACTGCGGGTGAAAGCCAACGGCAGCCAGGAGACGGCGAGCAGGGCCAGGGCGATGCCGGTGGTCCGCCGCGAGAGCCCGCGGTCGTTCAGGCGGCCCGCCACGGCCGCGGCCAGGGCGCCGGCGGCACCGACCAGTCCGAGCGCCCCGATCGCGGTGTGGGACAGGAAGTACGGGGCCTCGCTGAGCGGCAGCGCGATGCTGCTCCACAGGGTGCTGAAGGCGGCGAAGACCAGCAGGGCGAACAGGGCCCGGAGCCGCAGCAGTCGTTCCCGTGCGAACAGGGTGACCGTGGAGCGCAGGAGCTGCCCGTAGCGCAGGCCGGCCGGCGGGGCGTCGCCGTGGCGGGGCAGCGTCCGGTGCAGGACGAGGGCGAGCACGGCGGTGAGCGCCGCCGACGCGAGGTAGACCGAGCGCCAGCCCGCGAGATCGGCCATGAGCCCGGACACGGTGCGGGCCAGGAGGATGCCGATGACCACTCCGCTGGTGACCAGGCCGACAACTCGTCCGCGCCCGGCGGGAGAAGCCAGTGACGCGGCGAAGGCCACGAGCGTCTGTGTGACGACCGCGAGGAGCCCCGTCGCGGCCATGCCGACGAGCAGGACCACTGCCGTACGGGCGGCAGCCACCACCGTCAGCGCCGCTGCCAGGAGCAGTAACTGTGCCACGACGATCCGCCTGCGGCCGGTCACGTCGCCCAGCGGCACGAGGAGGAAGAGGCCCAGTGCGTATCCGGTCTGCGTGAGGGTGACGACGCTGCCGACCAGCGCCGGGCTCATGGCGAGGTCGTGGCCGATGGTCACCAGGAGCGGCTGGGAGAAATAGACGTTGGCCACCGCGGCCCCGCAGGCGACGGCGAACAGTATGACGACACCGCGGGGCAGGCCCGGTGCGGGTGCCTCCCCCGTCCGAGCCTCGGACCGTCGTGTCAGAGCCTCACCGTTGCCGGGCATCGGCAACCCCTCCCCATTTTTCGGTTTCAACTTGCTACCAGTGGCGACAGTAAGCCCCCTGGTAGCATGTTGCAACCGTTACGAGAGGGAGGGGTGCCATGGTGACCAGGACGCGCTTCGACGACAGCGAATGCCCCGTCGCCCGGTCCGTGGACGCGATCGGCGACTGGTGGTCCCTGCTCATCGTCCGGGACGCCTTCGACGGAAGCCGCCGCTTCGGCGAATTCCAGCGCAGCCTCGGCGTCGCGAAGAACATCCTCACCGCGCGCCTGCGCGCCCTCGTGGCCGGCGGCGTGCTCGAAACCGTCCCCGCTTCGGACGGCAGCGCCTACCGCGAGTACGTACTGACCCCGAAGGGCAAGGCGCTCTTCCCCGTCATCGTGGCGCTGCGGCAGTGGGGCGAAGAGCACTTCTTCGCCCCCGGTGAACCGCACTCAAAGCTGGTCGACCGTCGGCAGGAACACCCCCTGCGCACCCTGGAAGTGCTCTCCGCGGACGGGCGGCGGCTGGACCCCGACGACACCACCGTCCACAAGGTCTCCGCCCGCCCATGAGGCTGTTGCCCCCGGCCCCACCCCGTTCAGTGCGCGGGTGTCACAGCGCCTGGGGGAAGTCGAAGACGCGTTGCGTGTCGTACTGCCGCTTCAGCTTCGCCAGGCGGTCCGCCGCGTCCCCGTAGTACGCCTTGCGCCAGTCCTTCAGGCCCGGGTCCGTGTAATTCTGGTACGCCGCCCCCGAGGCGTGCGGGCGCATGGCCGTGTGCATGCCGTCGAGCCAGGCCGTCTGTGCCTGGCCAGCACCGCCCGCCGCCCACGAGGTCAGATACTGCGCCAGCACACGCTGGCGCCGGTGGACGAAAGCCGTCGCCAGAGGCTGTACGCGGTTGACCGCACCGCCCAGCGCCGTCAACTGCACTGATGCACCACCGCCCTTGACCCCCTTCCCGAAGCGCTCCAGCTGGCCGAGCAGGGTACGGATGCCCGCCGTGTCCAGGGAGCGGTCGAAGAAGTCCGAACGGGCCACGTACGTCTCGCGTTCCAGCTTCCCCGCGGGCACACGGCCGGGCGTCTTGCCGGGGAGGTGGCACTGGTCGGTGGACCTGTCCCCGCAGCCGGCGTAGGCGCGTACGGTGTCGAGGAAGGAGTGGCTGCGCAGGCTGACCGACCCGATGCCGGAGCGGCCACCGCTCGCCTTGGCCACCTTGCCGACCAGTCGGTCATAGGCGTTCTCCATGTCCTGCCGCGAGCCGATCGTGAACGCGGCGACGGATATCCGGGGGGTGCCGCCCGCCGCGGCGGACAGGTCGCAGGCGGACCAGATCTCGTCCGGCAGGCCCGGCCCCCACTCCTGCCAGGCCTGGACGACGGCCGCGGCCTTGGACCAGGGGAACGAGAGATAGCCGGTCACGCCCTCGCCCACGGCGTGGGTGCGGAAGCGGAGTTCGGTGACGACGCCGAAGTTGCCGTTGCCCGCGCCGCGCAGGGCCCAGAAGAGGTCGGGGTTGTGGGTGGCGTCGCAGTCGACGCTCTTGCCGTCGGCGGTCACGACACTCGCGCCGGTGAGGCTGTCGCAGGTCAGGCCGTAGGCGCGGGAGAGGATGCCGTGCCCGCCGCCCAGGGTCAGCCCGGAGACTCCGACGGTGGGGCACGAGCCCGCCGGGACGGTCACGCCGTGCGCGGCGAGACCGGTGTAGACATCGATGAGCTTGGCACCGGCACCGACGACCGCGGTGGACGCGGACGGGGTACGGACGCTCTTCAGCCGCGAGACGTCGATGACGATGCGGCCATTGCCGCTCGACCACCCGGCGTAGCTGTGACCGCCGTTCCGTATCGAGACGGGTATGGAGAAACGGCGCGCGAACGCCAGGACCGCGGCGATGTCCGCAGCCCCCGCCACATAGGCGATCCCGGCCGGGCGCAAACCGTCGAAACGCGTGTTGTAGAGCTGACGGGCAGCGGTGTAATCGGCGTCATCGGGACGTACGAGAGCACCGGCGAGGCCCTTGCCGAGAGCGGTCCAGTCGCTGCCGCCGGCCTTACCGGCAACCGCACCCGCCCTGCTCATCGCCGTGGTGCCGCCCCAGGCAGCCGTCGCCGCCAGTCCGGTACCCGCTGCCAATAGTGCGCGCCTGCCGATAGCCATGCCGATTTCGCCCCTTTGGTGCCCTTGCGTATGCGCTGGTGCGCCTTGCCCATTCCCCGTTGATCAAACAGATGGTCCAGCAGGGCACATCGGTTCCGGCGTCACGGCCGGAAAGGGCGGCCGGAACGCACACACCGACCCAGCGGCTCGCGCTGCGTAGCCGAGCGAACGCGCCGAGCCGCGCCCGGTCCCCCTAGGCCCCCCTAAAACGAACCACTCACGCGACGGAGACAGACGCTTGTCCTATTCAGTCGCATCGGACGTACGTACTCTCGCCCCCATGACCGCCGCCCCGAACGGCCTCGCCGATCGCCGTACTTGGACAGGGCTCCTCGTCCTGCTGCTTCCCACCCTGGTCCTGTCGATGGACATGGGCGTGCTGTTCTTCGCCGTACCGTTCATCAGCAGCGACATCGAACCCAGCGGCACCCAGCAGCTGTGGATCATGGACAGCTATTCGTTCCTGCTGGCCGGGCTGCTGATCCCGATGGGGGCCCTCGGGGACCGCATCGGCCGCCGCCGGCTCCTGCTGTGCGGCGCGGCCGGGTTCGCCGCGGCTTCCCTGCTGGGCGCGTACTCGCACGGGGTCACCCAGCTGATCGCGGCCCGCGCGCTGCTCGGCATCGCCGGCGCCACCCTGATGCCCTCCACGCTCGCGCTGATCCGCAACATGTTCCACGACCCCAGACAACGGCAGACCGCCATCACCGCCTGGACCGCCGCGAGCACCGCCGGAGCCACGCTGGGGCCGGTGGCCGGCGGGCTGCTGCTGAACCACTTCTGGTGGGGTTCGACCTTCCTGCTCTCCATCCCGGTCATGGCGCTGCTGCTGCTCGCGGGCCCGTTCCTGCTCCCCGAGTACCGCGCCCCCCGCGAGGGCGGCTTCGACCTGCCGGGCGCCGGGCTCTCGCTGGCGACGGTCCTGCCGGTCGTCTACGGCGTCAAGACACTGGCCGTCGACGGCTGGAGCCCGGCCCCGGCGCTGATTCTGGCCACCGGCCTGGTGCTGGGCGCACTCTTCGTCCACCGTCAGCGCACCGCCGCACATCCGCTCATCGACCTGGGGCTCTTCCGGATCAGGACCTTCAGCGGTGCGATCACCGTCAACACGGTCGCCATGTTCGCCATGATGGGCTTCACGCTCTTCACCTCGCAGTACCTGCAACTGGTCAAGGGCATGAGCCCGCTCGCGGCCTCGCTCTGGTCGCTGGTGCCCAGCGCCGGGGTGGGGGTGGCGGTCGGCCTGTCCTCGGTGCTCTCCGGCAGGGTCCGCCCCGCCCATCAGATGGCCGGCGGACTGCTGGTGGGCGCGCTCGGCTTCGGACTGATGACCACGGTCGGGCCGAACTCCCCGGTGGCCCTGATGCTCACCGCGGCCGGTGTGCTCTGCGCGGGTACGGTCGGGACCATGACGCTCACCGCGGACCTGGCGATCTCGGCCGCTCCGGCCGAGCGGGCCGGAGCGGCTGCCGCGACCTCGGAAACCGCCACCGAGCTGGGCAGTTCGCTGGGGATCGCCGTGCTCGGCGCGGTCGGCGCGGCGGTCTACCGCTCACAACTGGCCGACTCGATGCCGTCCGGCCTGACGAGCCGGGCGGCGGATGCCGCGCGTGACACCCTCGGCGGCGCGGTCACCGTGGCGGCACGGCTGCCGCATCCGGCTCGGAGCGAACTGGCCGGCGCCTCCCGGGCGGCGTTCGCGGACGGGATGCACCTGGCGGCGGTGGTCGGCCTGGTCTTCATGGTCGGGGCGGCCTCACTGGCGGCCCGCCTGATGCGTCACCTCCCGGCGAGCGCACCGGTCTCGGCTCCGGAGGCCGAGCCGGCGCGGGCCGAAGCGGACTTCCCGTCCGACAGCAACTCGGCGTCCGGCAGCGGGCATTCATCTGATGCCGCGTCCGACGTTGCCGAGCCCGGGGAGGCCACTCCCCTGGCGACCGCTCCCGCACCGGGCCGGGCCGGCGGCCAGAGCTGACGCTCACAACTGGGCCCGCCGGATACGCCCAGGGGAACAGGGCAGGCGCCTGCATCCGTGGCGCGAACGCCGATACGCCTTCCGGTGGAGGGCCTTACCGAACAGGAGGTCACACAGTCCAGCCGAGGAACCAGGGGCTTCCCGCGGTGAGATCCGGGCCACGGCCTGCCCCGCACCACGCGCGGTGAACCGCGCCGGAAATCCGACCGCACCACCGGTGCGGAACTCGCCGAGCAGGAGCCCGCCCCGGACCGGCCCGCTCGCACGGCGAGAGTCGACGTAACGCCACAACGATTGCGACCAACCTTGAGTAATCAACGCAGCAGCGGACCCGCGTCCAGACCACTCGACGCCACCGCTCACACCGACCCCGCCGACTCCCCGCCCTACACCCGTGCCGTGTCCCCCATGGAATGGGTATTCCTGGGAATGAGGCCGGGACACTGCGTCCTCCACGTGGTGGAAGGCGACGGCCACCTGTCGGCCGAGGACCTCACCAAAGCGGTGGCCGTCGCCGCCGCGGCATCCCCCGGGATGCGGCTGATACGCCGGGGCCGCCGCTGGGTGGACAGCGGAACTCCCCCTGCCGTCAAGGTGATTGACGGGCCGTCGGGCGGCCGTGACCACCTCGGCGCGCCCTACCTGCATCATACACTGGACGGCTCGGGTGCCACCTGTGAGGTCGTGCTGGTGCCCGGAACGCCTTCCACCGTGGTCTTCCGCGCCTTCCACGGCGTCACCGACGGGCGCGGCCTGCTGCTCTGGGCCGCGGACGTCTTCCGGGTGCTGCGCGGCGAGGATCCGCTCGGCGCGCCGTCCCGGCTCAACGACGAGGAGCTGATCCGGGGGATCGACCGGCCCGGCGGCCTGCCACCGGCCCTGCCCGCCCCCAAGATGGAGTGGCCGTCGCTGCTCGGCCGCCGCGCCGCGAACTCACCCGGTCTGCTCTGGCGCCGCCGCACGGTGGACGGCCGCCACCCGGCGGCGACGGCCAGGATCGCGGCGGCGCTGGCGCGCACGTACGGCTCCGGGCGCGGACGGTTCTTCGTGCCGGTGGACCTGCGCCGCCATCTCCCGGAGCCGCGCTCCACCGCCTCGCTGGTCCGCGCGCTGCGGCTGGACGTCAACGCCGGTGACGGCTGGCAGGAGGTGCACCAGCGCATACTCGCCGCGCTGGCCGAAGGCGCGGAGCTGGCCCCGCTGTTCGCCGGCTCGACGCTGCGCACGCCGTTGCCGCTGCTGCGGGCCGTCAATGCCGCGATCGACCGCTCCGCGACCCGGAAGAACCGGTACAACAGCCTGGCCTACCTCTCCCACATGGGCAGCGTCGACCTGGCCGACTACTCCGCCGGGGAGTTCTACGCGCGTACGGTCTACTCGCTGGGCACCACCAGCCCCGGCAGCCCGCTGGAGGTCAACCTGGTGGAGACCGGCGCACACACGGAGCTGAGTGTGGCCTGGCACGACGGCCCCGGCATGGCGGAGCGCGCGGATGCCGTGCTGGACACCATCGAGGAGGCGCTGTCCCCCGGGAAGTACCGGCAGTGGGACGGCAACCGCACCCAGCGCCCGCTGCCGTCCGACCGCTCGGTGGTCGAGCTCTTCCGTGCGCAGGCCGAGCGCACCCCGGACCGGATCGCGGTCAGCGGCCCCGAAGGAGACGTGAGCTACGGGGAGTTGAGCCGCCGCGCGGATTCGGTCGCCGCCGAACTGCGCCGTCATGGCGTCGGCCCCGGCAGCGTGGTGGGACTGCTGGCGGGCCGTACGGTGGCCGCGCTGGCCGGGCTGTGGGGTGTGCTCCGGGCCGGTGCGTGTTATCTCCCGCTCGACGTCCGGCACCCGGACGCCCGCCTCGCCGATCTGCTGAACGACGCCGACAGCAGCTTCTGCCTGGTGGAACGGCCCTATGACCAGCGCGAGTGCGTCCAGACGGGCCGCAAGGCGCTGATCCTCGACGACCTCGCGGTGGACGCAGAGGCTCCCGGGCCCCACGAGGACGCCGCCGTCGGCCCCGAGGATCTGGCCTATGTCATCTACACCTCGGGCTCCACCGGCCGCCCGAAGGGCGTGCAGATCGAGCACCGGAACCTGCTCAACTACGTCCACTGGGCGACCCGCGCGTTCGGGGTGGAGGCGGACATCCGGCTGCCGCTGCTGACCTCGCCGTCCTTCGACGTCTCGGGTACGTCGGTCTTCCTGCCGCTGCTGGCCGGCGGTCGCGTGGTGCTGATGCCGGACGACCCCAACCATCTCTCGCTGCGCGAGCTGTTGCAGCACTCGGGAGCCAACGCGCTGAACCTCACCCCGGCCCATCTCGACCTGATCGGGCGGCTCGACGTCTCGCCCACCGGGTACCGCACGGTGGTCGTGGTCGGTGAGCAGCTGCGGGTGGAGGTGGCCGCGCGGGCCCAGGAGATGTTCGGGCCGGACTGCCGGATCGTCAACCTCTACGGCCCGACCGAGGCCACCATCGGGTGCACCGCCCACACCTTCGACCCCGAGGCGGACGGCGCAGGTGCGGTGGTGCCGATCGGGCTTCCCGCGGACAACACCACGGTGTTCCTGCTGGACTCCGAGCGCCGGTTCGTCGCCCCCGGCGAGACGGGCGAGATGTATCTGGGCGGGGCGCAGCTCGCCCGCGGCTATCTGGGCCGCCCCGATCTCGACCGGGAACGTTTCGTCCACTTCGCCGACGGCAGCCGCGTCTACCGCACCGGCGATCTCGCCCGGATCCTGCCGTCGGGCGAGATCGAGTTCGTGGGGCGCGTCGACGACCAGGTCAAGGTGCGCGGCCACCGGGTGGAACCGGCCGAGGTGGCCCAGGCGCTGGAGGACCACCCCGCCGTGGCACGGGCCGTGGTGGTCGCCAGGACCGGACCCGGCCGCCCGGGCAAGGCCCTGTACGGCTACGTACTGACCACCTCACCTGTGACGGAGGCGGAGTTGACGGGGCATCTGACCGGCCTGCTGCCCTCCTACATGGTCCCGGCCGCCACCATGGTGGTGCCGGAACTGCCCTACACGGTGAGCGGCAAGGTGGACGTGAAGGCGCTGCCGGACCCGTCCGAAGGCGAACCGGACGGCGCGGGCGGGCGTGGGACGGGGCCGGCGGCCCCGATGGACCCGGTCGAGGAGGCGGTGGCGGACATCTGGGCGCGCACTCTGGGAGTGGAGCGCTCCCGGCTGGACGCCCAGGCCGACTTCCACCGCTTCGGCGGGGATTCACTCTCGCTGCTCGCCATGGTGGGGGCCGTCTGCCGTGAGGTGCTGGCCCCGGAGCAGGAAGAGGCGTTCATGGCGGAACTGGCCCGGATCGTGGGCGAGCCGACCTTGGAGCGCGTGGCGGGCCTGGCCCGCGAGGTGCTCGGCTGATCCCGTGCGCACCGGCCCTGCCCTGCCCTCGACCCGGCGGGCAGGGCGGAGCGGCCTTTCCGGTGCGGGCCTGTGGGCGAAGGCCGGCATTTGGGCCCCGGCCGGGGTCAGCCCAAGGGCTGGCGGGTACCCGTGGCCGCGGAGAGCCTGATCACGTCAAGGAGGCGGTGCAGCCGCAGACCGGCGGCGAAATCCGGGACGCTGTGCGAGCCGGTACGGAGGTCGTGGGCCAGCCGGGCATACATCTGGGCCACGTTGAAGCCCTCGGCGGCGGGATCGATCCCGGCGGGCCGGCGGAACCGGCTGGGGATGGGCAGTTCCTGACAGGTTCCGCTCGCACCACCCGTTCCCAGCAGGCGCAGTTCGCCCATCTGAATGCCTGCCGGGCCGTGCGCTCCGGTGGAGACGATGGCCAGGTCTCCCTCGGTGCCGGAGATTTCCAGCCGGGTGCGGGCTTCGGCGGGCTTGGCGTCGTGGATGTGGGCCGACACGACGGCACCGCTGGTGAGGGTCGCGTTCAGGAGGAGGTGATCGGGGCTCGTCGCCTCGACCGTGTCACCGGTTCCGGCGATGGTGTGGTGCGTGCGCTGGACGGACAAGGTGGCCGAGAGGTCGCTGATGTCACCGAGTACGTATCGCAGCGCGTCGAGTGTGTGCCCGCCGGCGACCTCGAGGGTCCCGGCGCCGTTGGTGCGATCGAGTGTGTAGGCGCCCCAGGCGGGGATCTGCCCGCCTGGCCCTTTGGCGCGGGCGGCGTACACGGTGGCCGAAGTGACGCGCCCTATACGGCCGTCGGCGATCAGTTCGCGGGCGTAGGCGATCGCCGGGGCATACCGTGCCTGCAACCCGGTCACGTGGTGCACGCCCGCCGCGTCGGCCGACCGCACGAGCGCCTCCGCCTCGTCGGTGGTCCGGGCCAGAGGCCACTCGCAGTAGACGTGTTTGCCGGCCGTCAGCGCCGCCTGGGCCAGTTCGGCGTGGGCGGGCACCTTGACTGTGATGACGACCAGGTCCACTCCGGGGTCCTCGACGAGCTGCCGTGCGTCGGTGAAGGCGTGCGCGGCACCGACCTGCCGCGCTGCGGCGTGGGCGCTCTCGGGGCGGCTGGTACCGACCGCGGTGATGCTGTACTCCGGCGAGGCCGTCAAAGCGGGTATGTGTGCCCGGGCGGCCCAACTCCGCTCGGGGCTCGCCCCGATGATGCCGACCCTGATGCTCTTCCGTTCCATGGCAACAACCCCCAGACGTAAGCGGACAAGCCTTGTCCGCTTGGTGTCCACTCTAGCCAAGCGGACAGATCTGGTCCAGTTATCGCTAGGATCGGCGCATGGACCAACCGCGCAGCACTGTGGACCGCCTGCTCGTCGACGCGTCGGGGCGCCGCCCCCGCGCCGACGCGCGACGCAACGTCGAACGGCTGGTGGAGGCCGCACGCGTCGCGGTCGCCGAGGTCGGCGTCGGTGTGTCCGCGCACGAGATCGCGCGCCGGGCAGGCGTGGGCGTCGGCACCTTCTACCGGCGGATCCCCTCCCTCGAGGTGCTCCTCGGGATGGTGCTCGACGAGGTCCTCGACGAGGTCGCGGACGTGGCCGACCGGGCGCTGGAGGACCCGGACCCCTGGAGCGGACTCTGCGCGTTCGCCGCCGCCTACGTACGCCTTCGGGCCGAGAGCTGCGGCATCAACGAGGCGCTCGGCGGCGC
Source organism: Streptomyces sp. NPDC001407 (assembly GCF_042895325.1). Taxonomy (NCBI): domain Bacteria; kingdom Bacillati; phylum Actinomycetota; class Actinomycetes; order Kitasatosporales; family Streptomycetaceae; genus Streptomyces; species Streptomyces sp. NPDC001407. The sequence goes on along the minus strand of NZ_JBIAWF010000031.1, from coordinate 42,425 downwards.
CTGCGGAGACACGCTCGCCCCGCGCCTGGAGGATCTGCGAGGACGGATTCGCCACCTGGTGGAACGCGCCCAGGAGGCCGGCGCGATGCGAACGGACATCGCGTGGCAGGACGTTCCCTTCCTGTTCGCTGCCGCCGCCACCGGCGATCACACATTGGGGCTGCGAGCGAGTGATCAGCAGTGGGAACGCAATCTCCGCGTCATCCTCGACGGGCTGCGCCCGGTCCGCGCGAGTCACCGGGCCCTCCACTGACCCGAGCTCCGCATGGACACACCGTGGAGGCAGGCGGCCCGCCACCTGCTCACCTGCAGCCATGACACCAAAGCGGGCACCCGGGCGGCGCGGAGCCACATCTGAAGAACCCTCACGCGGCGGCCCGGGGGCCTCTTCAGCGCACGGGCCCGCCGCCGGAAGTGAGCGACGCCAGATAGTCGTCGAGGAGCTCGGTCTGCCGGTGGGGTGGGAACTCCGTCGGGTTGAGCAACGCCTGCACCACCAGACCGAGTACGAAGGACTGGGCGCCCGCGGCGATGCGCTCCGGATCTCCGGGCGGCAGTTCGCCGAGTCGCTGCGCCGCGGCGACCAGGTCGCGCAGCTTGGCGCGGCTCTGCGCGTATTTGCGGGCGTAGTCGTCGCTCAGGGCGGGGTCGGCGAGGGCGGTGTCCCAGGAGGACACCCAGATCCGGTTGCTCGCGGTGGCCTCGGCCGTCAGCGGCAGGATGTCGAGCAGGGCGGCCCGCACGGCGGGCAGGCCCTCCCCCGCGGCGCGCCGGGGACGGGCGGCGGTGCGCTCGGCGAGCAGGTCCAGGGCGTACGCGAGAAGGTCGCGCTTGGCGGGGAAGTAGTGGGTGAGCAGGCCGGTGGTGGCGCCGAGTTCGGTGGCGACGGCGCGCAGCGTCAGCCCGCCGAAGCCGTGCGCGGCCAGCACCCTCCACACCGCCTCGGACACGTCTCGGCGACGGGCCTCGTGATCGCCCTTGGTACGTGGCATGCTGCTACGGTACATAACCGTAACGCTTGTTATGTGAATGGGGTCCTCATGTTCTCCCTCCCCCTGCGGGACAACGCCGTCCTCCGCCCGCTCGAGATATGGCATGCCGAGGAATTCGCCGCCCATCTCGACAGGGCCCGCGAGCACATCCGGCCCTGGGTGGGTCCCGCGTTCGTGACCGACGGCCTCGACGGCGCACGGGGCACACTGCGCCGCTACGCCGAGCGCCAGGCCGCGGACGGAGCCCGCCTGTACGGCATCTGGCTCGACGGCACGCTGGTCGGCGGCGTGATGTTCACCGACTTCGACTCCGCCGCCGGCACCTGCGAGGTCGGCTGCTGGCTGGAGCCGGCCGCCGAGGGCCGCGGACTGGTCACCCAGGCGTGCCGCGCCCTGCTGGACTGGGCCTTCACCGACCGCGGCGCACACCGTGCCGAGTGGCACTGCCGCGCCGACAACGACCGGAGCTCCGCGGTCGCCGAACGGCTCGGCATGACGCTCGAAGGCGTGCGCCGCCAGGCATGGCCCTTCGACGGCATCCGCCACGACAAGCGGATCTGGGCGGTCCTCGCCCCCGAATGGCACGCCCACAGCCGGTGAGCGGGCCTGGTGCCGGCGCGCGAGGCGCTCACCGGCACCAGGCCGGAGGGTCCTACTTCCAGGGCTCGCTGAACGACCGGCCGGGGACCGGCTTGGCGATCAGGGCCACGGGGATGAAGAAGCCGACCTGTCCGATGGCGATCATCAGGGTGGCCAGCGCCTTGGCGTCATAGTGCTCGGACGCCTGGGCGTACAGCTCGTCGGAGACCCTCTCTCCGTGCGCGGCGGGCTGGAACACGGCTTCCGCCAGCGCCAGTGCGGCCCGCTCGGCACCGGTGAAATACGGGGCGTCCCACCAGGACGCCACCGCCGTGATCCGCTCCTCGGTCTCCCCCGCCTTGCGCAGGAAACCCGTGTGCAGGACGGTCAGGTAGGTGTTGCCGACGATCTGGCCGGCGCGCAGCTGGACCAGACTGATCGTGGTCCGCGGCACGGACTGGTTGCCGGTGGCCTTGAACAGCGCCGCCGACACCTCGGCCAGCTCCGGGACCAGCTCCACCGGGTCGTCCGCCATCCGCGGCGCCATCGGGATCTCGGCAGTGATCGATCGTGCTTCCATCGCCATCTCCTTAAAGGGTGTTCACATCGCTTTCACTGCCCTGACGGATCACGGCGCGGGAATGTGACCGCGAGCCCGGCTTCCACGAGCACCAGCTCACCAGGCGCATCACACCAAGAAGGGATAAATTGGGCTGAATCCATTGAGGGAGGAGCAGGCATGTCCTCGAAGCGACGGCGTAAGAAGAAGGCCCGCAGCCGTAAGGCCGCCAACCACGGCAAGCGGCCGCAGTGCTGACATGGTCCTGGAGCGATCCAGGACCATCAGCCTCTCAAGCGGCGTGACGGACGCGGAATCGAAGGCCCGCGGTGTCCAGGCGCCCGATCAGGGCGTCGCCCATCGCCATGGCCGTCGTGACCTGTCCCGCGGTGTGCGGCAGGTCGTCCAGGGCGAGGCACAGCGACGCTTCCGCCAGCATCTTCGCCGTCTCGCCATAACCCGGGTCGCCGCCCGAGACCTCGGTGAACACGCGGCGGCCGCCCCCTTCGCCCACGACCCGCACCTGGAACCAGGCGCGGGCCCGCTGCTCGGGGCCCGGGCCCCGGCCCGGTTCGTAGCGGTTCATCAGCCAGGTCCGTACGGGAGGCACCTGCGCGGCGGCGGCCAGCGCGCCCACGCCGACCGGGCCGGCCAGGGCCATCGGCAGTGATTTCACGGACGCGTAGTGGCGGTAGCGGAAGTCCGGGCCGTAGCGGTCGAGTCCGGCGGCGGAGCGGCGTACGACCTGGGGGTCGAGTGTCGGCAGCGGCAGCGCCCACGTGCCCGTCTCCTTGCTGAACCGCGGCACGCCCAGCGGAGCCCGCACGCGGCGCCCGGCCGGGCTCGGTTCGTGCCGGCGCCGTTCCCGGGCCGCGGCCCTCGCCTGGCGGGGGCGCCCGGCGATCGTCAGGGACGTGCTCAACGTCCCGCCGGAGATGAGCCCGGAGGCCCGTACGAACCCGTCGACCGTCAGCGGCACCCCTTCGGGCAGGTGCTGGACGGTGAAGTACACGCAGAGGTCGTGCGGCATCGAGTCGAAGCCGCAGGCGTGCACGAGCCGCGCCCCCGTCTCCCGGGCCCGCGCGTGGTGGCGCGCGTAGGTCAGGTCCACGAACTCCGGCTCGCCGGTGAGGTCGGTGTAGTCGGTGCCGGCCTCCGCGCACGCGGCCACCAGCTCCTGGCCGTACCAGATGTACGGGCCGACGGTCGAGGCGACGACGTGTGCCGACTCGGCCAGCGCGCGCATCGCGCTCCGGTCGCTCGCGTCCGCGGTCACCAGGGCCACCTCGGCGGCCCGCGCCGGGTCGAGCGCGGCGAGCCGGTCACGCAGCCGCTCCAGTTTCCGCCGGTCGCGCCCGGCCAGGGCCCACCGGCAGCCCTGCGGTGCGTGCGCCAGCAGGTATTCGGCTGTGAGTTCCCCCACGAATCCGGTCGCCCCGAAGAGCACGACGTCATAAGGCCGTTGCGGTTCTGCCTGCCTGTTCATGGAGCCTCCGGCTGCTGGGATCGAGTTCGGGTCCGTCCGCCCGCTTGCGAGGAGGACGAGCAGGGTACGCACCGAACGACTGAGCGATCAATCGGAAGGTGAGCATGAGTTTCTTCGTACGTGCCCGGTTCGACGTCCACGACCAGCGGCAGCGCGACTTCGAGGAAGCGGCGCTGGCGCTGCGCGAGCAGGCGGGCGAGGAGCCCGGGACGCTCAACTACCGGTGGTTCTCGGCCGGTGCGGGCAGCTATCTGGTGCTCGAGGAGTACGTCGACTCGTCGGCCGCCATGGCGCACAACGCACGTGGCGCGGACCTGCTGGCACGCATCGGCCAGTGCGCGGAGATGGTGTACGCGGAGTTGTACGGGCCGCTCGGGCCCGAGCTCAGGGAATGGATCGAGGCGCACCCCCAAGCGGTCACCTTCGCGGAATTCCCCGACCACGGCGGCGAAGGCTGAGACACACGCTCCGGCCCGGTCGCGCGCGACCGAAGACCGCCGCCACCACGGACCCGTGCACCCTCGGCCGTCGCCGAGATCAATCCCACATCCCGAGACGGGAAGGGTGCACAGGCCGTCAAATGCGCACATAACACCTTACGTAGCGGCACCGATCCCGCACACCCCGCGGCCGAAAAGGATCGCTGGACACGCCATCTTTCCCCTGCCGCGCGTTCCCGCCCGGCAGGCCCGGAGGCGTCACGCCTTGCGGTGCGGGGGCTCTACCAGCTGTTCGCGGGCAGCAGTAGCGCGGATCCGGCCGTTCGTCCCCTTCGTGGCTGAACGGTGAACTCCGCATGGTGTCAAGGGTTATTGGTCCGCCATGGCCTTGTATGGCCAAATCTCCGTGCGGTACACATGTGGCGCTTGTTACCCGAGAGCCAAGAGAAAGGGAAGTGATGCCAAGCAGTCCCTTGTCGAAATCGCTGCCGGATACGTTGCCCGAGACTTTGCAGGTCCTGCGCTCGCGGACCGTTCTCCGGAACTACGCGTCCGAGCAGCTCGATGACGCGCTCATCGACCAGATGCTGGAGTGCATGCTGGCGGCACCCACCGCCTCCAACAAACAGGCGTGGTCCTTCGTCGTGGTGCGCCGGCCGGAAAGCGTGCGACGCGTCCGGGCGTTCTCCCCGGGAATGATCGGAACCCCGTCGTTCGTCGTTGTCGCCTGCGTCGACCGGCGGATGACGGACGGTCTGACCGGCAAGATCTCCCAGAAGATCTACGAGACCTCCAAGCTCTGCGTGGCCATGGCCGTGGAGAACCTGCTGCTCTCCGCCCACGCCCTGGGCCTGGGCGGCTGCCCGGTGAGCAGCTTCCGTGAGGACGCCCTGCGGGTCCTGCTCGATCTGCCGGAGCCGATCGAGCCCGTCCTGCTGGTGCCCATCGGCCGTCCCGCAGAAGCTCCCACGCCGTCCGACCGTCGCAACAAGAACGAGGTGATCAGCTATGAAGTCTGGGGACACGGCTCTGCCGCATGACCGGCTGCGCGAGGAGATCGCTCTTCTCGCCACTTACCTTCTGAGCAGCGGGAGAGGGCTGCTGGACGAGCCGGCGGACTACGGTCCGTACCGCTGCGCGGATGCCGCTCGCCGGACGCTGGAAATCCTGGAGCGGGCCGGGGCGAGCACGCCCGAGCTCTCCGATGTCCGCGAGCGCCTGGACGGCATCATGTACGCCCCGATGGGTGGCGACCTGAAAATTTCCGAGATTCTCGACGAGCTGTGCCTGAAGATGGCAGGCGCTCTGAAGGACCCCAAGTCCTCCTGAGCGGAGTGGAAGGAGATCCGGCATGCAGCCCAATTCGCTTGCGGAGAACACCCCCCTGGAAATGCACGCGGAACCGCTCAGCGACGGCTGCCAGCGAATCTGGCAGCGCGGGGAGCACGCCCTCATCGGGATAAGCGCGGGAAACAGCTATTTCAACCAGGAGCGCCTCACCGCACTGCTGGAGTGGGCGGGCAATTCCTTCCGCGAGGTCGATGTCGTCTATGTGGACACGCATATAGACACGATGCTCATCGCTGACGGCCGTACTCCGGAAAGCGCCATGAGGTCGGTGAAGGCCACCTTGAAGGACGTGCGCCGCCGAATACGGCGGGCGCTGGAGCGGCTGGGCCCCGAAGCCGCGCGGTTCCGCGTCCGGGCACTGTCCGAGCTCATGGAACTGCCGGTCTACCAGGCCGTACGGAAGCAGACGGACCAGGCCATCGAGGACGATCGGGAGTTCTCCTCGATCTGCGAGGCGATGGTCCAGGAGATCGTCCAGAGCCGGCCCGGTGCGGAGGGCGAGGTCACTCCGGAGCACCTGCGCGCGGGGTTGAGCTATGTCCAGGCCGAGGCCCCGCTGTTCGCCGATTCGCCGAGCATCTTCGAGGTCTCGACCTCGGTGGTCCTCTACCACATGAAGACGCCGATATCCGAATATCTCGCCCAGCAGCCGACGGGATTCCGTGCCGCGCCGGGTCAGGCGTTCGTCGTCGTCAAACCGTCCTCCATGGTGCTTGCCGGGGTGTGAGATCAGGACCGGGCATTCACCCACGGCGACACTGAGGAGAAAGCATGACGCAACAGTACGACGAGGTCGCCAAGCGTTACGACACGACGGAAGACGTCGTCCGGTTCTACCGGGAGCAGGTGGAATACCCGTCGTTCCGGCGTGCCTTGGGGCCGGTGCAGGGTAAGCGGGTGCTGGACCTGGGTTGCGGTGAAGGCACCTACAGCCGCCTGATCAAGCGGCAGGGTGCCTCGGAAGTCATCGGGGTCGACCTGTCCGAAGGCATGGTCGAGCGGGCCCGGGAGATCGAGGCCCGGCAGCCGCTCGGCATCGAGTACCACGTGCACGATGTCGCCACGATGCCCGCGCTGGGCACCTTCGATGTGGTCGCCGCCGCTCATGTCCTGCACTACGCGGACAGCCGCGAGAGCCTGGAGAGCATGAGCGAGCGGCTGTTCGCCCACCTCACCCCGGGCGGGCGGCTGCTCGCCTTCGTGGGCAACGTGCACGCCGGTGAGAGCGCCCAGGAGGCCAGCGGCTTCCTGATCGACCGCCCTGACGAGCCGTGCGAGGGCGACCCCTACACGATGTCGATCCGGACGACTCCGCTCACCTCGTTCACGGTGCACTACTGGCCCAGCGAGACGGTCGCGAGGGTGCTCGAAGCCACGGGTTTCACCGCCGTCACGTGGGAGCCCATGGAGGCTTCGCCCGGTGCCGATGACCCGGAGCGCGCCCGGCGTTGCACCAAGAACCCCGTCAACCTTCTCCTGAGCGCTCGCAAGGCGTAGCCGAAGGAAGACCGGACACGCTTGGCGCTCGCCGCTGTCAGGAGACACCGGCAACGTCGTACCCCGGAACCGCGCGGCCACTGCGGACCCCCACGCCTCCACCGTGGGGAACGCCTGGCCGGCGCGGTTCCGGCGTGTCCGGATCCGGGCTGACGGCCCCTCAAGGAGGGCCGTTCACCGGGCTTCCCTGGTACGTCCGAGCGCGGCGCGCGTCCGGGCGACGGCGAGGACGGCGACCGCCGTCGTGGCCAGGGCGGCGCTGACCCAGGCGGCGCCCCGGTAGTCACCCGCCGCCCCGGTCACAGTGCCGGCGAGCAGTGGTCCCAGGAACGCGCCGACGTTCAGCGCGACCGTGGCGAACGAGCCGCTGAGCGCCGGGGCGCGGGTCGCGACGTGCATGACGTGGGTGGCGAGTGCCGAACCGATACCGAACGACAGGCCGCCCTGGACGACCGTCACGACGAACAGCGCGACCGCATGGGTGCTGGTCGCGGCCAGCACCGCCCATCCGGTGGCCAAGGCGCACAGAGCGAGCGTCACTCCCCGCCCCAGCCGCCCGCCACCGGTACGGCCCGCCAGGGTGACTCCGGCGAACGCGCCCGCGCCGAACACGGCCAGGAGCCCGGGCACCGCGTCACCGGGCAGGTGGGTGACGTCCGTGGCGATGACGGCGAGGTAGGCGAAGGTGGCGAAGGTCGCGCCGTTGACCACGGCGGCGAGCACCAGCGTCAACCACACGGTCCGCGACCTCAACGCACGGGCTTCCTGCCTGACCGGGACGTCGGGAAGGCCGGCCGTGCCGGCAGGTGCCGACCGGAACACCCATACCAGCGCGGGCAGACACAGGGCGGCGACAGCCGCGAACACCGCGCGCCAGCCGGACCGGTCGCCGAGCAGCGCACCGGCGGGTACGCCGACGACACACGACAGCGTCACCCCGGACAGCAGGACCGCCGTGGCCCTGGCCCGTGCCGCCGGGCCCGCCAGGGCCACGGCGACGGACATGGCCACCGCGAGGAAACCGGCGTTGACGACCGCGGCCACGACCCGCGTGCCGAACAGCAGCCGGAAATCCGTCGCGGTCGCGCCGACGGCATGCACGACGACGAACGCGGCCAGGAAACCCGCCAGCGCCCGCCGGCGTGACCACCGCGCGCTCAGCGCCGCCATGACCGGCGCACCGATGATCATCCCGATGGCATACGCGGACGTCAGGCTCGCCGCGGCTCCCATCGACACGGACAGGTCGCGGGCGATGTCCGGAGCGAGGCCGGACAGCATGAACTCGGAGGTGCCTTGCGCGAAGACGGCAAGGCCGAGGACGTAGATGAACAGAGGCAAGAGGTCGACTCCAGCGATCAGACGCGCGAACAGGAGCATCCGTGCGCCGGGCATCGGACTGTGTCGCCCGTGACCGGGACGAGAGCCCGAAGAGGACCGGACACACGGATCGTGTCCGGCCACCGGAAGCGGGGCCGACCGAGGGAACCGAGTGGTTGTCGGTCAGGCGCCGGACCGCCGCCGAGTGACCGGCGGCTCCGTTCTGTCTGATTCGGGGTTCGTCACCCGAGGCAGGTTAGCCATCGCCTCGCCGGTCATCAACCGGAATATCTCCGCGGATGTCATCCCTGGGTGGCCAGGCGCTCGCGCCACCAGTCCACCGTCGCCTCGATCTGTTCGTCGACAGGGGTGGCCCGTACCGCGAACTCGGCCTCGTAGGCGTGGGAATCGACGACGAACGGGCGGTCGAACTGATAGCGGATCTCCTTCAGTTCGCGCAGCAGCGGCGAGAAGAGCGACGCGAGACCCAGCACAGCCGGCGGCAGTGCGCGCACCGCGACCGGGCCCGTACCCGACCTGGCGGCGAGGCGGCCGGCCATCTCGCGGGTGGACAGCGCGGGTTGCGTGGGGACGTGCCAGGCCCGGCCCCAGGCGCGCTCCTCGCCCGCGATCTCGACCAGGGCCCTGGCCACATCGGGGAGGTAGGTCCAGCTGTGCGGGGCGTCCGGGTTCCCGAGGGTGGAGACGGGCTTGCCGCGCAGCAGGCGGGGCATGACCCGTGCGGCCAGGTGTCCGCCATCGGTCACGCCGGGCCCGAAGAAGTCCGAGGCGCGCACCTCGACCGCCCTGATGCGGCCCTGCTCGTGCAGTCTCCGCGCCTGCTCCCATACGGCGGCGCGCACCTTTCCCTTGGGGCCGGTGGCGGCGAGCGGCAGTTCCTCGGTCATGGGGCCGTCCACCGGGCCGTATCCGTAGAGGTTGCCGAGCATGACCAGGACGGCTCCCGTGGCCTCGGCCGCCGCGCAGAGCGACGAGGCCAGGGACGGCCACTCGCTCGTCCAGCGGTGGTAGGGCGGCGCGGCGCAGCTGTGGATCGCGGTCGCGCCCCGCGACACCTCGATCAGTCGCTCGCTGTCCGACGCGTCCAGCGCGACGTGCTCGATACCGGGCTCCGGGCTCCGGCCCGACTTGGTGACGACCCGTACGGCATGCCCCTGCTCGGCCAGCAGCCGAGCGGTGGCCGCACCCGCGGGCCCGAATCCTATGACGACGTTGAGACTCACGCCCGCACACTAGCGCGAGAGCCGGCGCCTTACCGGGTCGGCGGACAGTGGTGTCGGTGGACGTCGACGAGTATGCCGCGGTGAAACGTCCAGGACGGGGCGGACCGGTGGGCAGGCCCGGCGCGTGCGCCCCCCGCGTGGCACGAGCTGCCGGTCCTCGGTGGAATTCACTGGCGTTGGCCGTGCGTGTGCCTCCGTGAACGGGACAATTCCAGTTCCGGAAGCGGTTGTTGCGAGCAGGGGGATGTGTCATGCGCTGGGTGAGGTCGTGGGCGAAGACGTGCGGGAGTGCGGCCTTGGCTGTGGGGATGGTGGCGGCTGGGCCGTTCACGGCGGAGGCGCACGAGTCGGCAGGGACCGTCAGCTGCGTGGGGACCAACACCGTCGGGTTTTCCCCGGGGCTCGGCCTGAAAGCGAGAAAGACCCTGATCACCGGGAGCGGCGCTTACACCTGTCCCGCCGCCGCACCGGGCTTCGCCTCCGCCAAGTCCGAGATCAGCGGCGGCGGTATGAACGGGTGCTTCGCCTCCGATGCCACCACGGTGGAGAAGATCACCTGGGCCAACGGGGAGAAGAGCGTGGTGGTCTATCCCATGGGGAATGTCCAGCAGGTTGCCGGGCAGGCCGTCGTGCTGGTGGTCGGCAAGGTGGTGTCGGGCGCGTTCCGGGGGCGGACCGTCGCCTCTCCCGGTGCCCAGCTCACGCTCGACGTACCGTCGTGTGCCACTGACCAGGGAGTGCCGCAGATCACCGGCCCTTCGGAGTTGTCGATTCTCTGAGCGCGCTCAGCGACCGGCGGCCGTGCCGGACCACCTGCTGGAGCACATAGGCGACATCGTCCTGGGTGCTGCTGGGGTTGATGGTGCACATGCGCAGCACCGTCGCACCGTGCACCCGGGTGGTGAGGAGCAGCGCCTCGCCTTCCGCGCACACCGCCCGGCTGATGTGCTCCTGCGCGGCGTCGGCGTCCCAGCCGGGCGGGGCGTCGGCCGGGTGGTAGCGGAAGGTGAGGACGGCGAGGCTGGCCGGCGTGACCAGCCTCAGTTCGGGCTGGTCCGTGATCAGGGCTGCCGCGTGCTCGGCCAGGTCCATGCCGTGCTCGATCGCCTGCCGGAAGGCTCCCGCGCCGAAGGCCTTCAACGACAGCCACAGCTTCAGCGCCCGCAGTGCGCGGCTCTGTTGGGGACCGTGGTCGGAGAGGTTCACCTCGTCGCCCCGGGGGTCGGTGGGGGTCAGATAGCCGGTGTCCAAGGCGTGGCGTGCCAGGTCGAAGGTGGCGGGCAGCAGCTCCGGGCGGCGCAGGAGGACGCATCCGATCTCGTAGGGCTGGAAGAGCCATTTGTGCGGGTCGACGGTGAGGGAGTCGGCGCGGGGCAGTGCCGCGCGCAGGCCGTGGCCGCGGGCGGTGGCGGCTGCCGCCGCGCCGTGGGCGCCGTCGATGTGGAGCCAGAGCCCTTCGCGCTCGCAGAGGCCGGCGAGGTCGTCGAGGGGGTCGACGGCACCGGTTCCGGTGGTGCCGAGGGTGGCGACGACGGCGAAGGGGCGCAGGCCGGCGGAGCGGTCGTCGGTGATGCGCCGCGCGACCTCCGCGGGGTCGAGACGGAGTGTGTGGTCGGCGGGTACGACGGACAGGTGTCTGCGGGTGAGTCCCAGGAGGTGGGCTGCACGTGCGATGGAGGGGTGGGCCTGGGTGGAGCAGTAGAGGCGGGCGCGGGAGAAGTCGTCGCCGAGGTGGTGGTCGCGCGCGACGGCCAGGGCGGTGAGGTTGGCGACGGAGCCGCCGCTGACGAAGAGGCCACCGGCCTCCGCGGGCAGGCCCAGAAGTGCCTTGAGCCAGCCGAGAGTGGTGAGTTCGAGCTGGGTGGGTCCGGCGCCGACCAGCCATGCCCCTGGTACGGAGAGGTAGGCGGAGGCGAGGGCGTCGGCGAGCACTGCCGGGAAGTTTCCGGTGGACGGGGTGAAGGCGAAGCTCCGGGGGTGGTCGAGGCGGGTCGCCTCGCCGAGGGCGTCGCGGGTGGCGCGGTCGAGTACGGGGCGCAGGTCGTCCGTGCCGTTCTCGGGCAGGGGTTCGTCCAGGGCGGCGCGTAGGTCCTCGGGGGACGGGACGCGCAGGGGCGGGTGCGCACGGGCGGTGGTGAACCGCTCGATGATGAGCCCGAGCGTGTGCAGGCCCGCCGTGCGCATCGCTGCCTCGGGCAGCCGGAGCAGGGGCGGCGCGGCCTCGCCGGTGGCCGACGCGCCGTCCTCTTCCGTCCGGGACCGGTCGTGGAAGGAGGCAATCCAGGCCAGTGCCTCCGGATGGAGGCGGGGCCGGGGTTCGAGGGGGCCGACGGTGTGCTCGAACTGGAGCAGGGCCAGCTCCTGGCCGGCGGTGACGGGGCCCGGGCGGGCGATGGTCCAGCACAGGGCCTCGTCGTCGTGGAGCCCGGCGAGGTCCGAAGGCGTGGTGAGCGGGCCCGATGCCGCCCGGCCGTCGAGCCGGTAGCGCCCGGTTGGGGCGAGGCCGTGCACCGTGGTGTCCTCGGCGGCGTGGACGACGAGCTGGCTCGGGCGGCGCGGTCCCGGCGGCAGCGTCCCCGGCACGGGCGTCGGCAGCGCGGGCAGGAGGAAGGAGAGGATGTGCAGCCCCAGTGAGGGCAGGAGTCCCGCCGCGCGCTCGGCGGTCTGGACGAGGGAGACCACTGTCTGGAAGCGGGGGTTGACCTCGATGGCCAGGAGCCGGCCGCCCTCCTCGACGAGGTCGAGGCCGAAGACGCCCCGGAAGCCGCGGCCGCGCAGCACCTCGCCCACGCGCCGCGCCGCCTCGCGGGCCTGTCCGTACAGCCCGTCCGGCACGTCACCGGGGTGCACGAGCTGATTGCCGCAGTGCGTGCCCCAGGAGGCGGCGAGTTCGGGCAGTCCCACCAGCTGGTGGGAGACGGCCGAGACCACCGTCCTGTCCGGTCCGGCGCAGGCCGTGACGGTCAGGGAGATCCCGGGAGCCAGCCGGCTGAGCCGGACCGGCTCGTCCGGCCAGGCGGCGAGGCGGCGTTCGAGTTCGGCCGGGGAGCCGAGCGGGACGGTCCCCCGTCCGATCAGGTTGTTCTGCCTGCGCTGGGCCACTGCCCCGGGCCAGTCGTCGGGCCAGTACGCCTTCGCCGGTGCCCGCCCGGTCGCGGGGACGACCAGGCACGGCGGGGTGGCCACTCCCGCTTCCTCGAACAGCTCCAGCACGCTGATCTTGTCCGCCGCCCAGGCGGTGACTCCGGCCTCCGGTGCCAGCAATCGGTAGCCGTGGGTGCGCGCCCACGTACGGGCGTTGGGGCCATGCTCGGGCGCGAACGAGACGCACACCCGGCGCGGCCCCGGCGTGCCGTGGAGGCTTGCGGGCGGCGGCACGGGCAACGGCTGGAACGCGGAGACCAGTTCATGGCGGAGCCAGGCCGGTGCCGGGCCGAACGACGCGCTGACGAACGGGCAGTGGTCCAGCCACACGGCCTCGTCGAGCAGGTCGTCCAGCAGCTTCCGGCCGGTGTCGGCGTCGATCCCCTCGATGTCCCCGACGTCCTCCGCAGATGGACCGCCGCTGCCGGCGCGGTCGTTCAGCCTGTGTCGCATGGTGCTCCCTCCCGGGGCGGGCGCTGGGCGAAATGGGCGCGCAGGAGTGAGGACCCACCGGGCACGCACCGCTCGCAGACCCTGCCGTGGTGACGGCGGTTGCGACGCTGAGCCGTGCGGAGCGCGGCCGCTTCCCGGTGAACCGCTTCGAGAGGCGCGGTGTCCCGGGGAAGTTCCCGCACCATGCGCTCCAGACCACGCATGCGGCGCACCATGGCACGGTGGTCCCGGTTGAACACCCCCGAGAAGCCCGGCGGCATGTGAGGAGGCTCCATGGTCGGGCGGACCACTTCCTGATAGACGGCCGCGGGGAAGTCGGCGGCGTATTCCATGGCAGCGGTGGCGGCGTCGTACAGCTGACGCAACTCCTTGAATTCCCGGGCCAGTTGATGCCGGGAGGCGTCCTCGGTGCCGGCGAGGGAGGCGCCGTCCAGGGTGGTGTTCATGGCCGTGAGAAGCAAGTGGAGCAGTTGGTGGCCGAGCTTCCAGCGGCGCAGCGCGCAGGGCAGTCCGTCCACGGGTGCCGTGCCGAACAACGCCGGGGACCGCGCCTCGACGATGTGGGAGGCGAGCCGCAGCCCCGTGACGAGCGTGGTGCGCAGGTCCTCGTCGAGGCCGGTGTGCGGAAGGTCGCCGAGGAGGTACGTCCGCAGGTGCGCGGTGTCGGGCGGTACCGGTTCCCGGAGGATGCCGAAGTACCGGTCGTAGTCGTTCTCGCAGGCCGTCACTCCGCCGGCCTCGCGAGTTCCGCGACGCGGCGGTGCAGGCGGTCCACGTACAACTCGCTCTCCGGTTTCATCAGGACGCTGCGCAGGATGTGTGTGTCCTCGCCGTCGCGCACGACGTGCGGATGGCGGCGGGCGAAGGCGTCCGCGCCGACCCGCGCGATGCTGAGGAACACCGGGTTCTCCTTGGCTTCCATGCCGCGTCGCATCACCTCCTGCGACGCGGCGCCGACCCGGTACAGGGCGGCGGGCTCCGTGCGGGGGTAGTAGGTCAAGATGTCCAGCTCGGGTCGCTGGTAGATCTCCAGGTGGGGCGAGCCGTCGATCAGGCCGGCCCATCGGAGGGCCGCGCGGCGCCCCGCGGCGAGCACCCCGCCCAGTCCCTGCCGCGTGAGGGGCAGCAGCCGGAGGGTCAGCCACAGAGCGGCCGCGGCCGCCCCCGACCGCGAGCATTCCAGACTGATCTCCCCCAGGTGCGGCCGGGCGGAGGTGAAATAGGTGTAGGGAGAGTCGTGCCGGTAGAAGCGGGCCACCGTGGGATCGGCGAAGAGCACCGCGCCGCAGCCGTAGGGCTGGAGGCCGTGCTTGTGCGGGTCGATCACCACCGAGTCGCTCTGCCCGACGGCCCGCAGCGCCTCGGCGGTGGCCTCGTCCATGAGCGGGTCCTCGGCGAGCAGCGTGAAGAACCCGCCGTAGGCGGCGTCCACATGGACTCGGGCACCGTACCGCCGCGCCAGTGTCACGATGCGGTGCACGGGATCGACCGCGCCCAGGGCCGTGGTCCCGGCGGTGGCGACGACCGTGCCCACGTCCCCCGAGGCCAGCAGTTGCTCGAGTGCCGCCACGTCCATCCGTCCCCCGGCGTCGACCGGTACGGTGCGCACCTGCACGCCCAGCAGATGGCACATCCGCGCGTGCGTGTAGTGGGCTTCGGAGCTGACGGCGACGGAGCGCCCCGGGTGGCTCTCCCGGGCGACGAACAGCGCCTCCAGATTCGCCACGGTGCCGTTGCTGGTGAGGTGCCCGAGCGGGGTCTCCAGGCGCACCATGGCGGCCAGTTGGCCGACCGCCTCCTCTTCCATGGCGGATGTGGCGGGGCCGCCGTCCAGTGCGTGGTTGTTGGAGTTGACGAGCATCGCGGCGAGGTGCGCGGCGACAGCGGCCGGGTGCGGTGGCTTGAGCATCTGCCCCGCGTAGCAGGGGTGGAAGAACGGATAGCTGCCGCGCAGCCTGCCGGTCAGTTCGGCGAACGCCTCGGCGCAGGGCTCCTCGGCGACCTCCATGGCCGGGTGCACCGCGTACTCCTCGTACGACCGGGTCCACGCCTCGAACGCCTCGACCCCGTGCTCCAGCCACCGCTTCAGCTCCATGCCCGCCCCCCCCGGCGCCACAGCCCGACCGACCGACCGATCCGGGCAACCGTAGCCACAGCCCCTCCAGGTGCGCGGCGCTCGGCTGCGGACTCACCCGAACGGGGAGGCTCCGAAGGGTGGCTGTGCGCCGTGGCGCGCTCCCCGGCACCTGCCCGGTGACGGCGCGGGCACGCTGACGGACCTTCAGCCCGGCCGGAACCGGCGGGGGTGCCGCGGGCGTTCTCCGTCAGAACGGACGAGGCTCGGGGGGCGCGGGTGGAGCAGGAACGGGACCGGTCACGCGTGATCAGCAGACGTGGGCTGCTGATCGGCGGCGGCGCCGCGGCGGCCGTGGCGGCGTACGCGGGGCAGGACGGGCTCAGGCGGTGGTGGGGCGCCTCGGGGCGGGAGAGGCCGCGCACGGAGGGCGTGGTTGATCACGCTGGCGCGGAGTGGGTCGCCGCGTCGCCGGCGAACTGGCGGCGGGCGGAGCGGCCCGCCGACTACACCGTGGACCGGGTCGTCGTCCACGTGGTCCAGGGCGGTTACGGCGACGCCCTCCGGGTCTTCCGCGACCCCCTGCACCAGGCCGCCGCCCACTACGTCGTACGCAAGGACGGCCACATCGCGCAGACCGTGCGCGAGCTCGACGTGGCCTTCCACTCCGGGAACCGGAAGTTCAACGAGCGCAGCGTCGGGATCGAGCACGAGGGTTATGTGGACCGGCCCGGCGATTTCACGGAGGCGATGTACGCGGCGTCGGCCCGGCTCACCGCGGAGATCTGCGCCCGCTACGCGATCCCGGCGGACCGGTCCCACATCGTCGCCCACTCCGAGGTCCCGGGCACGGATCACACCGACCCCGGGCCGCACTGGGACTGGGACCGGTATCTGGGACTCGTCCGGACGTCTGCCGCCTGAGGCTTGTCCCAGACGAGGGAGTAGCGCCACAGCAGATGCCGGCGGAAACGGCATCCGGGCAGCAGCCGCTTCGCCTCCCGGCGGACCTGGCCCCAGGTCATAGCGGGCATACGGACGGGCATGCCGTCCGGGTCGGTCTTGCCACCGTGGCGACGGGCGTTGAGGCGGGCGGCGGGGACGCCGGCACCGGAGATAATCCAGTCCAGTGGGGTCCGCTCGCGGGCCAGGCCGATGATCACCAGACGGCCGCCCGGCGCGAGCAGACGGACGATGCCCTTGACCCCCGATGAGAACTCGACGTGGTGGACCACCGCCACCGCGCTGACGAAGTCGTACTTCCCTTCGCCGAGCAGGCCGTGGGCGTCGTCGAGGAAGTCCGCCTCCACGAAGGCCGCGTTGCGCAGATGCGAGCCGTGTTCGCGGGCCAGGCGGATCATCCCGCCGGAGACGTCCACGCCGGTCACGGAGGGGACCCGCACCGCCAGTTCGCGCGCGAGCAGTCCCTCGCCGCAGCCGATGTCCAGGGCCGAGCGGCATCCGGGCGGCACGGCGTCGAGCACGAGCGGGTGGTAGTGCACGTTGTGGTTCCAGTAGTTCATGGCGTCATGTGTGCTCGTGCGGGCCGTGCCTCCTCCGGGTGGTTCAGGGTCTCGTCCGGGTGGTTCAGGCGCATGCGTCATTCGGGGTCCGGTGTCCGGCTCGCTGTGTTGTGGGCGTCCGTGGCCGCGGCTGCCTGTTCGAGTGCCTCCACCAGGCGGCGTATCGTCTCCTCCGAGCTGTCCTGTGCGACGATCGTGCGGCCCGCGATGTTGATGACGAGGGGCGGTGCCGCCGGGCGGGCGGTTCGCCAGGAGGCGTAGGACAGCGCCAGGTTCAGTGCCGTGAAGCCTTGGCCCAGGATCACGTTGATGATCTCGACCGTTCCCATGGCCCCGCCGGACCGCCACGGGCGCACCCGCTCCACCGTGGCGCCGCGCCGCACTCCGGGGTCCTGCCGCAGCCACTCGTACAGGTCCGCCACGGCTCTGCGTTCGTCGTCCGTCGTCGCGTCGATCCGTATGCGCATGGTCTCCCCTTGGTTCACCCGAGTCCCACGACAGGGAAGCACCAGCATGCCCGAGAGCGCGGCTCAGCGGCCCGCATCAGGGGATTCGGGCTTCCGCGCTCCGGAAGCGTCGACCTCGAAAGCGACATCGAGGACGTAACGGTCGCCCACGTAGCGCGACTCGGTGAGTTCGCACGGCTGGTCGTGCTGATCGAGGATCAGCCGTACCTCGATCAGCAGGGCGGTCCCCGGCGCGACCGCGAGCAGGTCGGCTTCGTACGCGTCCGCCACGCCTGCCCTGATCGACGAGTGGCCTCGGGTGGGGAGCTTGCCGAGGTCCGCGAGTGCCTCGTGCATGGAGCCGGCCACGAAGTCGGTCTTCAGGAGGCCGGACAGCTCCGGGGGGAAGACGGCCCGCTCCAGTGCGGTCGGGACGTTGTCGGCCAGGCGCACCCGGCTGATCTCCACCACGTCCACCGGCCCCCGCAGGAGCAGCCGGTTCGCCTCCTCCTCCATGGCGGGGCGCAGGGTCGCGTGGAGCAGTCTCGACGTGGGTTCGTAGCCCTGCCTGCGCGTGTGTTCGCTGAAGCTGACGAGGTTCTCCGCCCGGCGGTGGGTCGGGGGCTCCGCCACGAACGTCCCGCGCCCGGAGACGCGGTAGACCAGGCCCTCGGTGACGAGCTTCTGGACGGCCGCCCGTGCGGTCATGCGGCTGACGTTGAACTCGGCGCACAGTTCCGACTCGGAGGGCAGCAGGTCGTGGGGGCGCAGCTTGGCGATCCGGCCGCGCAGCGCCTGCTCGATCTGGTAGTACCTGGGCGTGAA
The DNA here is from genome assembly GCF_042895325.1 of Streptomyces sp. NPDC001407. Classification (NCBI taxonomy): domain Bacteria; kingdom Bacillati; phylum Actinomycetota; class Actinomycetes; order Kitasatosporales; family Streptomycetaceae; genus Streptomyces; species Streptomyces sp. NPDC001407. The sequence goes on along the minus strand of NZ_JBIAWF010000031.1, from coordinate 24,493 downwards.
GTCTGGTCTCACTGGGGCCTCCGGGGAAGGGGATTCCGCTCAGTTGTACAGGCGACCAGCCGGACAGGCGACCAGCCTCGTCTCCGGCGGGAGCCCACGGCCACGCGGGCTCCCGCCGGGCGGATCCGGTTCAGCCCTGGAGGGCGGTGCTGCCGGGCGAGACGGTCAGCGCGTCCGCCCATTGGTGGAGGGCGGGGTCGGCCAGGGATTCCAGCAGCCAGTCGTCACCTGACTCCGTGCCCGGTTCCGCGTCCGGCAGCGAGGGGACCACGACGAGGTTCAGCCCGGCGGCGCGCGCGGCCGCGACGCCCGTGCGGGAGTCCTCGAAGGCGACGGAGCGGGCGGGGCCTGCGCCCAGAGCGGCGCAGGCGGCGAGGTAGAGGTCGGGCGCGGGCTTGGGGTGCGGCACGTCGTCGACCGAGAGAGAGACGGGCAGCAGGCCGGTCAGCCCGGTGGAGTTCAGCGCGATCTCCAGCAGCGGCCGGGGGCTGTTGCTGGCCACGGCCACCGGTACGCGCTCGGCGCAGGTACGCACCAGGTCCAGGGCGCCGGGAAGGAGGGAGACCCCTTCTTCGAGTTCCTGGCGCACCCGGTCCAGGAGGGTGGCGGTGAGGGCCGCCTCCTGCCCGGGGCACCCGAAGTGCTCGGCCAGGATGAAGCCGAGGTCCGTCGGTGTCCTTCCGATGAGCAGCTTCTTCTGCTCCAGGCCGAACGCGTGGCCGTGCTCCTCGAAGACCGCGGCCTCGGCCCGCGTCCAGCAGGATTCGGTGTCCACGAGCAGGCCGTCGCAGTCGAAGACGACGGCCTCGATCTCCGTCGTCAGAGGGTAGGGAGCTGGGGGTGGCACGGTGCCTCCTGGGTGGTCGGTACGGGCTGCTCCGCGGCCGGCCGGATGCCGGACACGGACGGTTCCCCGGGCCTCATCGCGAAGCGGTGTCCAGCACAGCGAGGTCCGTGAGAACGGTCTTCGCGGCCGGTGAGGACGCGGGAGCCGGCTGCTTCCCGGGGTGCGGGGCCTTGCCGGTGGACTGCCGCGGCGGGGTGTGCGCGGCCACCGTCTCGCCGACGCGCAGGGCCCACCGCTCCAGCAGGGCGCGGGCGGCGGCCTGGTCCGGGCCCTCCGCCCAGAGGTGGGTGACGGCTTCGGCGGGGTCGGGCACGACCATGACCCAGCGGTCGGGGCCGTCGACGATGCGGACGCCTTCGGTGACCGAACTGTCCAGGTTTCCGGGCGCGGTGTGGGTCAGCGTGCGCATCAGGGCGCCCTTGGTCTCCCATGGGGTGGGCACGGTGCGGTGCAGCACGTGGGGCACGGGGGTGCGGGCGACGACGCTGCTGAGCGGTTCCGGGGAACGGGCCAGCAGGCCGGCCAGGTGCAGGAGCGCGGCGAAGGCGTCGGGGGCGGCGGACACGGCGGGGACGATGAAGCCGCCGCGTCCGTCGGCGGCCCAGCGGACGTCCCCCTCGCGGACGGCCTGGCCGAGGGCGTACGCGGAGGCGGCCGTCCGGAGCACCTCGGTGCCGCGCGCGGTGGCGAGGCGTTCGGCGGCGCGTGAGACGGTGCCGGGCAGCGCGATCCGCTCGCCGGGCCATCGGCTGGTGACCAGGTCCATCAGCACCAGGGGTGCCAGGTCCGCGGCCATGCGGCGGCCCTGGTCGTCGACGATGGTCAGGCGTTCACCGGCCGGGTCGATGCGGGCGCCGAAGGCGGCGCGCGCGGAGGTGACGAGTTCGGCGAGGCGGTCGGAATCCGTGGCTTTGGTGTGCGCCGCCGGGTCCGGGGTGGTGTTGATGAGGAGGGCGTCGATGCCCAGGGCCCCGAAGAGCCGGGGCAGCAACGCCCCGGCGCTGCCGTGTGCCGCGTCCACCACGATCTTCAGCCCGGCCGCACGGATGTGGGACGTCTCCACGGTGCCGAGCAGCGTGCCGGCGTAGGAGTCGACGACGCCGGCGGGGCTGTGCAGGCTTCCGACGGCGCTGGGGTGGGTGCGGTACTCCTGTCGTGCGTAGACCCGGTCGAGCTTGCGCCGGGTCGCCGGGGACAGTTCGCCTCCGTGCTCGTCGAGGAAGAGGACCGTGACGCGCTCCGGCGTGCCGGGGACGGTGCGGATCACGACGCCGCCCGCGCTGTGCAGCGCGGTCTGCTGCCGGGCCACGGGCAGCGGCACGCACTCGATGTCCCGTACGTCGACGGCGGCGCACTGCAGGGCCGCGGTGAACGCGCGGGACAGGGCCCGCCCGCCGGGCGAGTCGTCGCGGGCGACCGTGACGGAGGCTCCCTGGGGCAGGGTCGTGGCGTACGCGCCGGCGAGCCTGGCCATCAGCTCGGCGGTCATCTCGACGTTGAGGATCCCCGAGACCCCGTCGGGGCCGAACAGGCTGGCCTGGTTGCGGGATTCGCGGATGAGGGAGGAGTTGACGACGGCACCCGCTTCGACGACCTTCTCGGGATACACGCGGACCCCGCCCGTGACGACCGAGTCCTCGCCGATGGTGCAGGCCGCTCCGACGACGGCGCCCTCGGCGACGCTGGCGCCGCTCATGACGCTGGTGCCCTGGCCGATCACACAGCCGCGCAGCCGGGCGGCGGGGCCGATGTAGACGCCTTCGTGGACGATGGCGGCTTCCACGACGGTGTGCGGTGCCACCAGGGTGTTCGGGCCGATGACGGTGTGGGCGCCGATGACGGCGCCGGCCTCGACCCTGGCGTGGGCGCCGATGTGGCAGGGGGCCCGGAGTTCGGCGTCGGGATGGACCTCGGCGCCCTGGGCGATCCGGATGCCGGGCGATGTCTCGAATCCGGGGAGGTCGACGCGGACCCGGCCTTCGAGGATGTCGGTGTGGGCCTTGAGGTAGCTCTCCTGGGTCCCGATGTCCTCCCAGTAGCCGTCGGCCACGTATCCGTACACCGGCTTGCCCTCGGCGAGCAGGCGGGGGAAGACGTCACCGGCCCAGTCGGCGGGGCCGTCCTTGGGGACGTAGTCGAATATCTCGGGTTCCATGACGTAGATGCCGGTGTTGACGGTGTCGGTGAACACCTGGCCCCAGGTGGGCTTTTCCAGGAACCGTTCGACCCGGCCGTCCTCCCCGGTCACGGTGATGCCGAATTCCAGCGGGTTGGGGACCCTGGTCAGGCAGACGGTGGCGAGGGCTCCCTTGGCGCGGTGGAACGCGATGAGTTCGCTGAGGTCGATGTCGGTGAGCGCGTCCCCGGAGATCACGAGGAATGTGTCGTCGCGCAGCTCCGCCTCGGCGTTCAGGACGCTTCCGGCCGTGCCGAGAGGGGTGGTCTCGTGCGCGTAGTGCAGCCGCATGCCGAGCTCTTCGCCGTTCCCGAAGCGGTTCTTGATGAGGGCGGCGAGGAACTGGACCGTCACCACGGTGTCGTTCATGCCGTGCTTGCCCAGCAGCCTGAGCACGTGTTCCATGATCGGCTGGCCTGCGACCGGCAGCAGGGGTTTGGGCAGATCGGAGGTCATGGGGCGCAGGCGCGAGCCCTCGCCGCCCGCCATTACTACGGCTTTCATCGGTGATGCAACCTTCCTTGGTCGGGACTTCCGGCAGGCAGGGATCTCCGTCGGTCGGTGACGGGATCCGTCACTCCAGGAGTCATCTGCCTGGCGGGAATCCGATGACCGTGCGTGCCGCGTCGATGACCTGGGCGATCAGCCGCGTCTGCCGGAGCGGCATGACGTAGGCGGTCCCGCCCGCCAGGGACCGTTCGATGTCCTCGACCATCAGCCGGTACGGGTCCACCGCCGGATAGTGCCTGACGTCGGTCGTGCACCCGTCCTTGGTGACGTCGAGGCGGGAGGGCTGGACTCCGGCGGTGAAGGCCGGGGAGGAGAGGGAGATCGCGCCGTCGGTCCCGCGGACCGTGAATTCCTCCTCCAGCGTGCCGGTGAGCGAGCACTCGATGTCCGCGGTGCCTCCGCAGGGGAAGGTGAGCGTCATCGTGAGGGAGGAATCCGCGGAGGTGGGGGTCCACCTCTGGTGCTTGACCCTTTCGACGCGCGGCGTCCGCCAGCCGAATGCCGCGAGCGTCGCGGATATCGCGTAGTAGCCGACGTCGTACAACGCGCCGCCTCCGAGCGCGCTGTCCAGCCGGTAGTTCCCCGCTGCCGGGGCGAGGCCGTGGAACCGTGACGTGACGTGGACGGCCTGGCCGATCGCGCCCGATGCGACGAGGCTCTCCAGCTCCTGGGTGCGCGGGTGCCAGCGGTTCCAGGCGGCTTCCACCAGCAGCCTGTCGGCGGCCTGCGCCGCGCGGATCATCGCGTCCACTCCCGTGGCCGACAGGCCGAGAGGCTTCTCGCACAGCACGTGCTTCCCGGCGGCCAGCGCCGCTTCCACCCATTCACGGTGAGCGGCGTTGTGCAGGGCGACGTAGACGATGTCGACGGCGGGATCCGCGAGGAGGTCCGGGTAATTCGTGTACACCTTCTCCGGTGTGAGCGACCACGCGCGCTGCGTGCTCCGGGAAGCGACGGCGTAAAGGTGTGCGCCCTGCCCCGAGCGCACCGCCGGTCCCAGGCTCGATTCCGCGATGGAACCCGCTCCGAGAAAGCCCCAGTTCGCCATGGTCAGTCCTTCAGAAAGAGCTGGTCGCCGTTGTCGTCGGTCAGTGGCAGTCCTTCGGTGGCCAGCAGGTCCAGTACGAGCGAGCTCCACCCGAACGACCGGGCTCCGTGCCCCCCGGCGTCGTGGGGGCCGTAGCACTCCCGCATTCCCGCGACGGCGGCGCATTCGGCGCTCCGCAGGGCGAGCCGGCGTGCTTCGTGGTGGTATCCGCGCTTGCGCAGGCCGCCGTGGAGATACCAGTTGAGGTTCATCCAGCTCGAACCGCGGAAGATCGCCGCCGTGCCGAAGTCGGGGTCGAAGGTGGGCTCGGTGGCGGACACGCTGGAGACCGGGTAACGGTGCCAGAATTCCCGTTCGTTGAGGAGGTGCTCCTCGACGACCCGTTTCGCGATGCCGTCCGGGACGGAGTCGTTGATGATCGGGAAGAGGGAACTCGCGGTCAGTACGGGAACGCGTTCCCCGGTCACCAGGTCGAGGTCGAAGAAGGCGCCCGCGTCGTCGTCCCAGCAGTGCCGCACCAGGGCCCCGCAGATCTCCTCGGACCCGCGGGCCAGCCCGGCCGATGTGGCGTCGGGCAGCCCGGCGGCCTCCGCGAGGCGGGAGAGCGCCATCAGGCCGTCGGCGTAGATGGAGTTGACCAGGACGTCGTTCCAGACGAAGGTCCGTGCCTCGCGCAGCGGGCTCTCGGGGTGGCGGTTGTCCGCGTAGCCGTCCAGCAGGTTGCGCATGGCGCTGTGCCAGTCGGCGGCGACGGTGCTCGGCAAGGAGTCCTGGATTCCCAGTGCCCGGTCGTACTTCGGGCTCATGTCGAGGCCCGACTCGTCGGGCTGGTAGATCTCCAGGAGCCCGGTGGCGGGGCTGGTGCGGTGTTCCCGCAGCCAGGCGAAGAAGCCGAGGGCGGCCGGGAGCACCTCCAGCAGCCAGGCACGGTCGCCGGTGGCCTCGTAGACGTGCTCGATCGCCCTGGCGACGACGGGGGGCGCGATCGTGACCGACCGCCATTCCTCCCACACGTCGATCTTGAACTCCTGGGTCGCTTTCGGGCGCAGTTCGTCCTGCCAGAGAATCATGTGCGGCAGGAAACCGGTCGCGGTGACGGCCGACAGCAGCGAGGAGAGCTCCGTGCGCGCGCGTCGCGGGTTCAGGTGGGCGAGCGCGATCGCGTGGTAGCTGCTGTCCCAGGCCCATTGGAAGGGGTAGGTCTCGGGCGACGGGCAGGTGTAGTCGTAGGCGTGCCGCGCGCCGGTGGAATAGCCGGTCCGCCGGTTGGCCGCGAGCATCGCGGCTGCCGCCCGCGCCGCCTTGCCCGCACTCATCTCGTTCATCGAAGCTCCGTGGTGTTCCTGGCGATGCCGGTTGCCACCGAAGGGGCCGTCCGCCCCTTCGGTGGCAACCGGCTCAAGTGGCCGTCTGCCGGCCGGATGCGCAGTGGTCCCGCGAACCTCGTCAGGCCGGGACCACGATCTCCTCCGCGGTCCGCCGGCCCTCCGGGGCGCCCGGCAGGATTCCCTTGCCCAGCATCGAGGTCTTCATCGAGGCGCCCTGCCCGTACGCGGTGAATCCCCGGCGGACGCCTTCCTCGTCCTCGAGCCGCACCCGGGTCGTGACGAGCGGGCGCGCGTCCACGAGTCCGGTCTCGATCAACCGCAGGGCCACGCTGGCCACGTGCGCGGAGCGCGTCATGGGGAACTGCCGGACGTCGAAGGGGGTGGAGCGGAGCTTGAGGCCCTTGGCGAGGATCATCCAGGTGTTGAACATCTGCGGAACCGCCGTGGCGCCGTAGAGGACATAGGTGCCTCCGGGCCGCAGCAGGCCCATGGCCGACTCCCGGATGTCCTTGCGGCCGTCGCCGGGGCTGTCGATGTGCGGCAGGGCGTCGAAGACGTAGTCGGCGTACTGGTCGTGGTGTTCGTGCACGAAGGTGTCGAGTTCGGCGGCCTGGCTCTCGGTGTTGAACGAGCGCGTGGCGCCGTAACGGCAGGCCACCTCCATGCGGAGGTTGTTGCGGTCCAGCACCGTCACGGAGCCCGCGCCGAGATAGCGGTCGAGCACCTGGACGGCGAGCAGGGCGCTGGGGCCGCAGCCGAGCACGACGCAATTGTCCCCCGGCTTGGGGGGATTGAGCAGCAGGGAGCGCAGGACGGAGGTGAGCGGCTCGATGATCGTGGCCAGGTCGGAGGGGATCGAGTCCGGCAGGACGACGGCCGCGGCCTGGTCGGCGTCGTAGAAGTTCCGCTCGGTGTACCAGGTGGTCTCCATGCCGCGCTGCCCCGGGAAGAGCGGGCGAAGGGCACGGTAGTCGGCCATCCCGCCGAAGTCGGTCTGTCCCCAGTAGCAGATGCGCTCGCCGGGCTCCACGGCCCCCTTCAGCCGCGAACCCACTTCCAGGACACGGCCCACGTACTCGTGCCCGGGAATGATCGGCCAGGCGTCGGGGAAGAGATGACCCCTGAAGTAGGAGACATCGGTGGAGCATATGGAGACCGCCTCGGTCTCCAACAGCACCTCGTCCGGCTGACATACGGGGTCGGGGACCTGCGAGCGGACGATTTCACCGGGTGCTGTCATCAGGTACGCGTGCACGAACTCTCCATGGAACACGAGCGGTTGCGGCGGAGACATTCGCCAGGCACCCGAAAGGCCGCGCTGCCTACGGGTGTCGGCCGTGCGAAGTCAGTCCGCCAGGGCGCAGGTGGGGGCACCTGCTCGAAGGAGACTCTGGCACCTGTATGGCTGTATAGCCAGCCTGGAGATAGGAGACATATTTGGCTTTATGAGCGTAAGAAACAGCGCACAGCTTCACGCTGTGATGTAAATCCTTCACGGGGTGGATCGGCATACCGTTCACGGGAATTGGGAAGCCGCCGAAGCAGAAACTTGCATATGCCACGCACCCACCAAGGCGCCCCTTCGGCCGAACCCTCGGTAAGCTTAGGCTAGCCTTACCTTCATGACCCTCGCTCATCTGGCCGCCTCGGCCGGCTACACCATGCCTCCGCTCTGGAGGATCCTCACCAAATCGGGCTATTTCCTCGGCCTGTCCGCGGCTGTCGGCGCCACGGTGACGTACGCGGCAGCGGTCCGCCCCGCGCTCGGCGCACCGGAGTGCGGGCGCGGTGATGCCGCCGTCATGCGCCGCCGGACGGCCGGCGCTCTCGCCTGGGCCGGGGTCGCCCTGCTCGTGTCCGGCTACTTCCAGCTCGCCGCCCGCGTGGCCCGGGCCGGCAAGGGCATGCCGTTCGGTGACGCCCTCGCGCCGGGGCGCATAGGGGACTTCCTCCGGGCACCGGCGGCGAAGGGGGCCTGGGTGGCCCAGGGCACGGTCTATCTGGTGCAGAACGCCGTGCTGCTCCTGGCATCGGCCGCGCTGATGGCGCTGTTCGTCCCGCGGGCGCGCCGACACCTCGACGCGCTCGCCCTGACCGCCCTCCCCCTGTCGCTCGCGGTGTCGCTCGTCTCGGCGATACCGGCCGTGGCACCCAAGGACGCGGACAAGGTCCTCGACCTCGTCTTCGGCCAGGTCCACATCATCAGCGGGACGGTGTGGACCGGCGGTCTGGCCCTGCTCGCCGTCCTCGCCGGCGCCCGCGCCCGGCTGAGCGAGAGCGCCGGCGTGCTGTGGGCGGACCTGTGGCGTCGCTTCGGCTTCGTCGCGCTCGTCTGTGTCGCCGCCGTGCTGGTCTCCGGACTGTGGATGAGCTGGAAGCGCGTCGGCTCCCTCGGCCAGCTGTGGACGACCACCTTCGGACTCTTCCTCCTCCTGAAGATCGCGCTGGTCCTCGCCATGGTCGCGGCCGGGGCCGTCAACCAGTTCTGGCTGATGCCCCGCATCGCCCGGGCCCGGCGCGCCGACGCCACGTCCTCCCTGCTGCACCTGACGCTGCGTCACTTCCCGAAGGTGGTCTGGGCCGAGGTCGCCCTCGCGGTCGCCGTGCTGGCCGTGGTCCCCTTCCTCACCGGTTCCGCCCGCTCCGAGGCCGGCAGCCCGCCTCCCCTCCCGAGCGGAAGCATCTTCGCCACGGGTGCCGCGCTGACCCTCACCCTCGCGGCTTCGCTCTACGTCACGGTCCGGGTTTCCGACGCGCTCTCCCGGCGTGAGGCACCGGCCGCGTCCTGACGCGAGCCGTGGGCTCGGACACGGCTCGCCGGAGGGCACCGCGGCCCGAGGTCAGGGCCGGGTCGCCCGAAGGCGTATCACGTCTCCCGCGTGGTCCGACGTGAGGACGTCGATACGGACTCCGGCGGCCGGATCCGTGAAGGACTCGCCGGGGCCGTAGGTCCTCACGACCCGGACCGGGCCCTCGCCGGTAGGGACGGCGGAGTCGACCTTGTAGACCAGCACGCCGGTCGAGGGCGTGCCCTTGTCGTTGCCCTCGGAACGGCGGGACTCCGCGACGTAGGCCGTCGTCGGGCCGGTGCGGACCACCGCGATCTTGGTGCCGCCCGGCCGCTCGACCGGGGCCAGCCGTACCGTGCGCCGGCCGGGCGTGGCGAGACAGGCGACCTGGTCGTCGTGGGTCCAGCCGAGCTTCCAGGAGTGCCAGCCGAGGTACTGCGGGGCCTCGCCCGCGATGTTGCCCATGAGGTCCCAGCCGCCGACGAAGCGGTGGGTCTCGCCGGTGAAGGCGTACAGGTCGGGCAGGCCGAAGGTGTGGCCACTCTCGTGGTCGGCGACCTTCGGCCCCCAGCGCCACATGTCCTGCCCGAAGGTGACGGCCCATCGGACGCGCCGTCCGTCGGCGGTGACGCCGGGCGTGGCGGGGTCGAAGAGGTAGGTCGGGGAGAAGGAGATGGCGGCCGCTTCTCTGGTCGGGACGACGTACACCATGTCGTAGCGGGAGAAGTACGCGTACGGATCGGCGGCCGCGACCGCGTCGCGGAGGTACCGCTCGTGGGCCTCGAAGGTCAGGCCGCGCCGGAAGCCGTAGGACGTGGAGGCCGCGGGCATCCTGATCCAGCGGTGCAGCGGCGTGATGTCCAGGCGCGCCTCTCCGTAGGATGCCGTGCGCAACCAGCCGGCCGCGGGCGCGAGCTGGGCGGCGTAGGGGTCCGTGGGGCCGGTGGCGGGGGCGTCGGGGAAGTCGACGAAGAGGGTCAGGACGCGGTGCGTGCCGACGGCGTGCTGGAAGCGGACGGGGTCGGTGTCGTGGCCCTCGTCCGTCCAGCCGGTGGTGCCCTTGAGGGCGCAGTCAGCGCCCGGGGCGGCGGGGGCGGGTGCCGCTGTCGCCGTCGTGGGAAGCGTCAGGCAGCCCACGAGGGCCGCGGTCACCAGGGAAAGAGTGCGCATGTCTCTCCTTCTTCCGGGAGGCCGCCCGGTGAGGTGCGCGGCGGCCGTGCCCGTCGGACGGGCCGGTGTGCCCGGCCGCCCGGCGCGCTGTTCCAGGACTGTCATGACTCCCTCTCGCCGCCCTTCGCCCACAGGGAGCGCACGTGGCCGAGGTGACGGGCCATGCACTTCTCGGCGCCCTCGGCGTCGCCCGCGAGCATCAGGTCCAGGATCTCCAGGTGTTCCTCGGCGGAGGGGATGAGTTCGCCGCGCCGGTCGAGGGCGGTCAGGCCGTACAGGCGCGAGCGCTTGCGCAGGTCGCCGACGGTCTCCACGAGGCGTTCGTTGCCGGAGAGTGCCAGCAGGGTGAGGTGGAACTGCCGGTCGGCCTCGAGATAGCCGATGAGGTCGTGCTCGCGCGCGGCGCGCACGATCTCCTCGGCGACCGGGCGGAGTGCTTCGAGGTCCTCCCGGGTGGCGGTGCGCGTGACGCGGCCGGTGGTGGGGACCTCGATGAGGGTGCGGATTTCGGTGTACTGGTCCAGGTCGCGCTCGTTGACCTCGGTCACCCGGAATCCCTTGTTGCGGACGGGCTCGACCAGCCCCTCGCGGGCGAGGTCGAGCATGGCTTCGCGCACCGGGGTCGCCGAGATGCCGAAGTCCTCCGCGAGCTGCGGTGCGGAGTAGACCTCGCCGGGGCGCAGTTCGCCGGAGATGAGGGCGGCCCGCAGGGCATGGGCGACCTGGTCGCGCAGCCGCTCGGTGGCGGTGATGAGGTTGCGCTGCTTGAGGTGGCCCATGATCTCCCCGTGTCCTTGTCGTCGCGGTGCGGCGGCCTTTTTCGCGGGCCGCCGCGTCCTCGGCACGGTCGCGGCAACGCTGCCCGGCTGGTCCGTACCTGGACGGTCCAACGAGCGTACAATGTCACATCGTTCTCAGGGAGCCAGGGTGTACGTCCGGCTGGAGGTGTAGAAGTCCAGTGCCGCGCGGCCCTGTTCGCGTGGTCCGTGGCCGGACGCCTTCGTTCCGCCGAAGGGCAGGTGGAAGTCGACGCCGGTGGACGGGGCGTTGACGCGGATCATTCCGGTGTCGAGCCGGTCGAGGCCGTGCAGCGCCGCCTCCAGTGCGGCGGTGTGGACGGAGGTGACCAGGCCGTACGGGGCCGCGTTGCTGATCCGCACGGCGTGCGGCAGGTCGTCCGCGGGCAGCAGGGCGGCGACGGGGGCGAAGACCTCCTCAGTGAGCAACTGGTGGTTGCCGGGCACCTTTTCGACCACGGTGGGGGCCGCGTACCACCCGGGGCCCTCCGGGGCCGTGCCCGCGGCGAGGACGGACGCGCCGCTCAGGGCCTCGTCGAACCGGTCGCGGGCCCGGCCCGAGACGAGGGGCCCGCACACGGTGGCCGGGTCGGCGGGGTCGCCGACGGGCAGGGCGCGCAGTGCCTCGGCGAGGGCCTCGCGCAGGGGGCCCAGCGCCGCGCCGACGGCGATCACGCGGCTGGTGGCGGTGCACTTCTGCCCGGCGTATCCGGCGACGGCCGCGGCGATGTGGGCCGCGGCCCGCTCGATGTCGGCATCGGGCAGGACGATCGCCGCGTTGAGCCCGCCCGTCTCGGCCTGGACCGGGATGCCCCGGGCGGTGGCGGCGCGGGTGACGGCGCCGCCGACGGCGGTGGAGCCGGTGAAGGAGACGACGTCGGCCGCCGTGAGGACGGCGTTGCCCTCGGTCGCACCGCCGGTCACGAGCGTGAACACATCGGCGGGCACGGCCTGTTGGACGATCTCTGCCAGCCGCCGGGCGCACGCGGTGGCCTCGGGCGCGGGTTTGAGGACGACCGTGTTGCCGACGGCGAGCGCGGGCGCGGCCTTCCAGGACGGGATGGCGAAGGGGAAGTTCCAGGGGGTGATCAGGCCGGCGGCACCGTAGGGGCGGCGACGGGTGAGCAGCAGTCCGGGGCCGCCCGCCGTCTCGTGGACGGCGCCGGCCGGTTCGTAGGGCGCCTGGGCGTAGTAGCGCCAGATCGCGGCTGTGCGGGCGACCTCGGCCCGTGCCTCGGCGAGGGGTTTGCCGACCTCGCGTACGGCCAGGGCGGCGAGTTCCCCGGCGGCGGCCTCTACGGCCGTGGCGACGGCGGAGAGTGCCGAGGAGCGGGCGGCGGCGCCGGCGAGCAGCCAGCCGGGCTGGGCGGCGCGGGCGCGTTCCACGGATTCGACGGCGGCCGCGGCGCCCGGTGCGGGCACCTCGGTGACGATGTCGCGGGGGTCGGCCGGGTTGTGTGAGAGGAGGGGGGTCGGGTCGGCGGTCACAGGAGGAAGCCTCCGGGGAAGGGGTCGTCCGGGTCGAGGAAGAACTGCGCGGTGCCGGTGATCCAGGCGCGTCCGGTGACGGTGGGCACGACCGCCGGGATGCCGCCGACCCGCGTCTCCCCCACCAGGCGGCCGGTGAACCGGGTGCCGATGAAGGACTCGTTGACGAAGTCGCGGCCGAGCGGGAGCGCGCCGCGGGCGTGCAGCTGGGCCATGCGGGCGGAGGTGCCCGTGCCGCACGGCGAGCGGTCGAACCAGCCGGGGTGGATGGCCATGGCGTGCCGCGAGTGGTGGGCGTCGGAGCCGGGGGCGGCGAGATAGACGTGCTTGAGTCCGCTGATCTCGGGGTGTTCGGGGTGGACCGGCCGGTCGGGCGAGGCGTTGATCGCGTCCATGACGGCGAGTCCGGCGGCGAGCAGGTCGTCCTTGCGGGCCCGGTCGAAGGGCAGTCCCAGCGCGTCGAGTTCGACGAAGGCGTAGAAGTTTCCGCCGAAGGCCAGGTCGTAGGTGACCGTGCCGTGGCCGGGGACGTCGGTCTTGCGGTCGAGGGCCGCGCAGAAGGCGGGCACGTTGGTGAGCGTGACGGACCTGGCCGCCCCGTCCTCGACCTGTACGTCGACGGCGATCAGGCCGGCCGGGGTGTCGAGGCGCACGGTGGTGACGGGTTCGGTGACCGGCACCATGCCGGTCTCCACGAGGACGGTCGCGACGCCGATGGTGCCGTGCCCGCACATGGGCAGCAGTCCGGAGACCTCGATGTAGAGGACGCCGTAGTCGGCGTCGGGCCGGGTGGGGGGCTGGAGGACGGCGCCGCTCATGGAGGCGTGGCCGCGCGGCTCGTACATCAGGAGGGTGCGGAGGTGGTCCAGGTGCTCGGTGAAGTGGAGCCGGCGTTCGGCCATGGTGGCGCCGGGGATCACGCCGACGCCGCCGGTGATGACGCGGGTGGGCATGCCCTCGGTGTGCGAGTCGACGGCGTGGAAGACATGACGGGTGCGCACGGGCGTCCTTTCGGCGGTGCCGTGGAGTGGTCAGTGGTGTCCGTCGGCGACGGCCTTCTCGGTGGCGGCGCGCACGGCGGCCTCGGTCTCGCCCGTGAGCGGAAGGCGCGGGGGGCGGGTGGGTCCGCCGTGCCGGCCGACGATGTCCAGGGAGAGCTTGATGGCCTGCACGAACTCGGTCTTGGAGTCCCAGCGCAGCAGGGGGTGCAGGGAGCGGTAGAGGGGCAGTGCCGTCTCCAGGTCCCCGGCCACGGCCGCGTGGTAGAGCTCGGCGCAGGTGGCAGGGAAGGCGTTGGGGTAGCCCGCGACCCAGCCGACGGCACCGGCGGCGGCGAGTTCCAGGAGGACGTCGTCGGCGCCGGCCAGCAGGTCGAGTTCGGGGGCGAGTTCGGCCAGTTCGTAGGCGCGGCGGACGTCGCCGCTGAATTCCTTGACGGCCACGATGCTGCCGTCGGCGTGCAAGCGGGCCAGCAGGCCGGGGGTCAGGTCGACCTTGGTGTCGAAAGGGTTGTTGTAGGCGACGACGGGTATCCCGGCCCGCGCGACCTCGGCGTAGTGGGCGCGGACCGACCGCTCGTCGGCGCGGTAGGCGTTGGGCGGCAGCAGCAGGACGGAGCCGCAGCCGGCCTCGGCGGCCTGCTCGGCCCAGCGGCGGGCCTCGGCGCTGCCGTAGGCGGAGACGCCGGGCATCACCCGCGCCCCGTCTCCGGCCGCCTCGACGGCGGTGCGCACCAGCCGGGCGCGCTCCTCCGCGGTGAGGGTCTGGTATTCGCCGAGGGAGCCGTTGGGGACGACGCCGTCGCAGCCGTTGCCGAGGAGCCGGCGGACGTGCTCGGCGTAGGCGTCGTGATCGACGGAGAGGTCCGCGCGGAGCGGGAGCGTGGTGGCGGCCATGATGCCGCGCCAGGGCCGGTCGGTGGTCCAGGAGTGGGTGGTCATGGTGGAAACCCTTTCTTACGGAATGGCGGTTCAGGAGCCTGCGGCAGGATCGCCCAGGGCCCCGAGGGGGACAGGAACGGCGAGGGGGCGGCGGTCGGCGGCCGACGGTACGGTCCCCTGCGCCGTACCGGCGGCCGCCAGGCAGGCCACTGCCGCCCCGCACATCCGGCCCTGGCACCAGCCCATGCCGGCCCGGGTGAGGAGCTTGACGGTCCGGGTGTCCCGGGCGCCGAGGCCGGTGACGGCCTCGCGGACGGTGCCCGCGGTCACCTCCTCGCAGCGGCACACCTCGGTGTCGTCGGTGAGCCAGCCGGTCCAGCCGGGGCCGGGGGCGTGTGCGGAGGCCATGGCGTCGGCGAAGGCGCGCATCCGGTCGCGGCGCCGGGCGAGGTCCCGGACGCGCCGGCTGGTGGTGAGGGCGGGCAGGGCGCGCAGCCGGGCGGCCACGGCGATGCCGGCCAGTTCGCCCTCGGTGCGGGCCAGTTGCCAGCCGCCGGTGCCGCCGGGCTCGCCCGCGGCCCACAGGCCGGGCACCGAGGTCTCCTGGAGGTCGTCCAGGGCGAGGGCGTGCGTTCCGTCGGGCGTGCGCCGGGTGGCGCAGCCGAGGCCGGTGGCGAGCTCGGTCTGGGGCATGAGGCCGTGTCCGACGGCGAGGGCGTCACAGGCGACGCGGCGGCCGGTGCCGGACAGGGGGCGCCAGTCGCGGTCGAGCCGGGAGACGGTGACGGCTTCGACGCGGTCGGTGCCGTGCACCTCGGTGACCGCGTGGCGGGTGTGCAGCGGGACGCGGTGGCGCAGCAGGGCCGAGCCGTGCACGGTGGCTTCGAGGAGCTTGTGCGGGTTGGCGGCGAGGGTGAGCGGGTGGCGTGCGTAGCCGGTGTAGCCGGATGCCTCGACCACAGCGGGGACGTGGGCGCCCGCGGCCGCGAGCGAGGAGGCGACGGCGAGCAGGAGCGGCCCGCTCCCGGCGACGACGATCCGTGCTCCGGGCAGGACGAGCCCGGACTTGAGCATGGCCTGGGCGCCGCCGGCGCCGACGACACCGGGCAGGGTCCAGCCGGGGAAGGGCAGTTGCCGCTCGTACGCGCCGGTGGCGAGGAGGACCGCGCGGGCCCGGACGCGGGCCGGGGTCCCGCCGTCGGCGCCGGTGAGGGCGTGCGCGGTCCACGCGTGGCCGTCCTGCCGGGTGAGGGCCCATACGTGGTGGTGGGCGAGGTGGGTGACGCCGCTCGCTTGGAGGCGGCGGCGCAGTTCGGCGAAGGCGGCCCAGTCGTGGTGCAGGGCCTGCGGCCGGCCGGCGCCGAGCCCGGGGGCGGGGTGGCGGAAGAACTGGCCGCCGGTCTGTCCGGTGGCGTCCAGGAGGGCGACGGTCAGGCCGAGTTCGCGGGCGGTGGCGGCTCCGGCGAGGCCGGCGGGTCCGGCGCCGATCACCGCGAGGTCGTAGCTCTCAGACGGCGAGGCCGGCATGGCCGTGTCCCTCCTGGGTGGTGATCGTGTCCCCGGGCCGGGCGGGTATCAGGCAGGCCCGGCGGTTGGGTTCTCCGTTGACGGTGGCGAGGCAGTCGTAGCACTGGCCGATGCCGCAGAACGCGCCGCGCGGGCGGCCGCCGTGCCGGGTGGTGCGCCAGGCGAGGATGCCGGCGCCCCACAGTGCGGCGGCGACGGACTGGCCGGGCAGGGCGCTGACCGTACGGCCGTCGAAGGTGATCTCGAAGGGCGGGCCGGGCTCCGCCCTGACCAGGCCGGCGGGGGTACGGGCCACTTGCGGGTCTCCTTACGGTGAGCGGCGGGAAGGGGGCGGCGGGCCGGGGCGGGGGTTCAGGCCGCCGGGGTGAAGCGGCCCGGGTGGAACGGGCCCGCGTCGAGCGGAGGTTCGTCCCCCGTGAGGAGCCGGGCGATGAGGAGGCCGGTGGCCGGGGCGAGCCCGATGCCCGCGCCCTCGTGCCCGCAGGCGTGCAGCAGTCCGGGGACGCGGGGGTCGGGGCCGATGGCGGGCAGGTGGTCGGGCAGATAGGGGCGGAATCCGGCGTACGTGCGCATGACGCGCATGCCGGCCAGCACCGGGAAGAGTGCCGTGGCCTGGGTGGCGAGGCGGCGGATGGCGTCCACCGACAGGGTGCGGTCGAAGCCGACCCGCTCGCGGCTGGCGCCGATGAGGACCGGCCCGGCGGGTGTGCCCTCGACGACCGCGGAGGTCTGCAGTGCCGCCGAGTCGCTGGCGACGTCCGTGACGTAGTCGGCGGCGTAGACCTTGTGCCGCACGAGGCGTGGCAGGGGTTCGGTGACGAGCACGAAGCCGCGGCGGGGCAGCACGGGCAGGTGGCTGCCGGCGAGCCGGGCCACCTCGCCGCCCCAGGTGCCGGCCGCGTTGACCACGTGCGGGGCGTGCAGTTCCCCGGTCGCGGTACGCACGCCCCGCACTCTTCCGTGTGCGCCGGTGAGGACGGCGGTGACCTCCTCGCCGGTGCGCAGCCGGGCCCCCGAGGCGCGCAGCAGGTGGGCGGCGGCGAGGGCGGGCTGGACCTGGGCGTCCTGCGGATAGTGGAAGCCGCCGCCGAGCCCGGGGGCGAGGTGCGGCTCCAGGTCGTGCAGCCTGTCGGGCGCGACCTCCTCGGCGATGACGCCGGCCCCGGTCTGGGCCTCGGCGAGCTTCCGCAGCGCGGCCGTGCCGGTGGTGTCGGAGGCGACGACGAGGCCGCCCTTGGCCTCGTACTCGACGCCCACCGGGAGGCACTGGGCCAGCTCCCGCCACAACCGGGTGGAGAGCAGGGCGAGTTCGAGCTCCGGGCCGGGTTCCTTGTCGGAGACCAGGAGGTTTCCCTCGCCGGCACCGGTGGTGCCGCCGGCGACGGGGCCGCGGTCGAGCACGGTGACGGAGAGGCCGGAGCGGGCGGCGTAGTAGGCGCAGGCAGCGCCTGTCACGCCCGCTCCGACGACGATGACGTCCGTGGGGTTACTCAAGGGCACGTCAGTAATATTTCACATTGCACTACGTCTGCCAAGAGCCTGCCCCGGACTCGCCTCTCCCCCATGTCCCGCTATCCGGCGAGGAGTTCGCCCATCCACGCCTCGACCGCGTCGGGTGTGCGCGGCAGGGCCCCTGACAGCAGGCGTGCCCCGCCGGCCGTGATGACCAGGTCGTCCTCGATCCGCACGCCGATGCCGCGGAGTTCGGGCGGCAGCGTCTCATCGTCGGGCTGGAGGTAGAGGCCGGGCTCCACGGTGAGCACGTGCCCCTCCTCCAGGACACCGTCGAGGTAGGTGTCCGCCCGCGCCTGGGCGCAGTCGTGGACGTCGAGGCCGAGCATGTGGCCGCTGCTGCACAGGGTGTACCGGCGGTGGAGTTCCCCCTCGGCGCCCTTGAGGACGCCCCATTCGGTGAGCCCTTCGGCGATGACCCGCATGCCGGCCCGGTGGAAGTCGCGGAAGCTCGCTCCGGGCTTGAGCGCGGCCATGCCCGCTTCCTGGGCGGCGAGGACGAGTTCGTAGACCTGCCGCTGGACGGGCGAGAAGCGGCCCGACAGCGGGAGGGTGCGGGTGATGTCGGCGGTGTAGAGGGTGTCCGTCTCCACTCCGGCGTCCAGCAGGAGGAGTTCGCGGGGGTCGAGGCGGCCGTCGTTGCGGATCCAGTGCAGGACGCAGGCGTGCGCCCCGGAGGCGGCGATGGTCTCGTAGCCGGTGCCGTTGCCCTCCGCGCGGGCGCGCAGGCCGAAGACGCCCTCGATCCAGCGCTCGCCGCGCGGGTGCGCCAGGGCGCGCGGCAGCGCCCGTACGACGTCCTCGAAGCCGGTGGCGGTGTGGTCCACCGCCAGTTGCAGCTGCTCGACCTCCCAGGCGTCCTTGACCAGGCGCAGCTCGCTGAGCGCGGCGGCGAGTGCGGGGTCGCGGGAGGCGTCGCGGCCGGGCGGCGTCCGGCCGAGGGTGCCGATGTGCGCGCAGCGCATACCGGTGACGCGCTCGGCCTCGGCGAGGTCGGGGCGCCTGCCGACCCAGAACTCGCCGTAGCGCCGGTCGCGGTAGAACTCCTCTTCCTCCCGCGGGGAACGCGGCCGGACGTACAGCACGGCCTCGTGCCGGTGCGGGCCGTCCGGCTCCAGGACCAGCACGTGACCGGCCTGTTCCTCGCCGGTCAGCCCGGTGAGCCAGGCGTACGCGCTGTGGGGGCGGAAGCGGTGGTCGCAGTCGTTGGAGCGGACCGTGAGCTCGCCCGCGGGCACGACCAGGCGTTCGCCGGGGAAGCGCGTTGAAAGCCTTGCCCTGCGCGCGGCGGCGAGGTCCGCGACCGGCAGCCGGATGTCGCCGGACAGCGGTGTCGCGGCCCAGCCGCCCGCCATGAACTCCTGGAGCTCCGTCGACACCGGCAGGTCATGACTCACCGTCCGGACAGCGGGTTCTCTCACGGTACTTCCTCCTCGGGTTCGGGTGGACGCGGGGACGACAGCCCCTCAGCCGCCGACGATCAGGAGGGCTCCCCTCCACTTCACGTCTCACGCAATCCATGACGCCTGAAGGGTTGTCAGTAACATTTCACATTACTACGTTACACATCACGTGGCACGGGAGCGGCCCCCACGAGCCGCCTGCCGGACGGCAGTTGACGCACCGCTCACGCCACCGCTCCACACGCGCACCGCCTCCACGTGCGCGCTACCCCAACACCTCCCACACCCAGGAGTCCTCGGTGTATCGCTCCAGATCCCTGCGCGCCTCCCTGCTGACCGCCGCCATAGCCACGGCGCTCTGCGCCACCGTCGTACAGCCGGGCCACGCGGACTCCCCCAGGTCCGCCGGATCCACCGCCGCGGCGCCGACCGCACGGCCGGACACCCCCACGCCGAACCCCTTCGACGAGGTCACCCGGCTCGCGAAGGCCCCGCGGCCCGCGATCGAGTCCCCCACCGCGCCGGGCGGCCTGACCGGCGGTCGCGTGGCCGGCCCCCGTACGGACAAGCCGAAGACCACGAAGGGCACCAAGGGCACAGCCCCCGCCGCCAGGCTCGGCGGCACCGCCGTGCCGTGCACGCTCGACGGCATCACCGGGCTCGCCCCCGAACAGTTCGCCGACTTCCTCGCCGACCCGGCCGTCACCGCCGACAGCTGCCTGCGGACCGTGCTGTGGACGTGGGACCAGCGGCTGGTCCCGATCATGTCGAGAGCACACGTCCAGGCAGTCTCCCGGCGGATCGAGAGCCTCGCCGCCGCGCACGACGGGAAGAACGGCAGCCACCTGCTGGAGATGTTCACCTATCTCCACGCGGTGGCCTACCAGGACTTCTCGCACGACGAGATCGACATCACCGACGCGCCGACCGTCGAGGCCATGCGCCGCGCCATCGACGGCTTCGGCACGGCGGCCCACACCTTCGACGCCACCCGCACCAACGCGGAGACACTGCGCGAGGCCCTGGACGCGGGCAGCGCGCCGGGCCTGCGCCAGCACCAACTGCCGCTGGTCAAGCGGGTTCTCGCGACGATGGACGCCACACACCCGGCGACGGCCACGGACACCTCCTGGGGCGGTGCCGCGCTCGCCGCGCTGACCCTGAACTACCTCGGCGTCTACCCCGGCAACCACGACGACGCCTTCCGCGCGGCCGTCACCGCCGACGCCTCCTACCGGGACGCCTTCAAGGCGTTCGCCGGCTACACCCACCTCAAGGGGACGGCCAACGCCTGGGTGGTCCGCGACGCGGTGGGCGAATACGGACGCATGGGCCAGATCGACGCCCTGAAGGCCGAGATCACCGGCGACCTCGGCGGGCTGCTGACCACCACGGCCCACAACTTCGGCGAGGGCAGCGAGCCGTGGGCGAAGGTCGTCACCTGGCTCAACGAGTTCGGCGCCTGTCAGCAGTACGGGGTGTGCAAGGAGGACATCGAGCGCCGCCTCTTCCCCCACACCTATACGTACGACAACGGCGGCATCAAGGTGCGCACCGCGCTGGACCGGGCCACCGTCGACCAGCTCTACTACGCGAGCAAGCAGGTCAAGGCGCAGTTCTTCCGCGTGCTGGGCACCGATCGGCCGCTGGCGGACGACACCAACACCACGCTGAACATCGTGCTGTACGCCTCGCGAGCGGACTACGAGGTCTACCACCCGCTGCTGACGGGCATGGCCACCAACAACGGCGGCGTCTACATCGAGAAAGGCGCCACCTTCTACACCTACCAGCGCCGCGTCCCGCAGGACTCCACGCTCACGCTGGAGGAGCTGTTCCGCCACGAGTACACCCACTACCTCAACGGCCGCTGGGCGGTGCCCGGCCTGTTCGGCGAGGGCCCCTGGTTCCAGGGGGACCGCACCACGGCGATGGACGAGGGGACGGCGGAGTTCTTCGACGGCTCCACCCGCGACGAAGGCATCAAGGTCCGCAAGTCGCTGGTGCAGAGCATCATCAGCGACACGGCCGGCGGCAAGCCGCGCATGACGGTGGACCAGCTGCTGCACGCGCAGTACGAAAGGGACGGCTTCCGCTTCTACTCCTACGCGGGCACGTTCTTCGAGTTCCTCTGGGCCGAGCACCCCTCCCTGCTGCGCGAGATGTACGGCTACGAGCGGGCGAACGACCCGGCCGGCTTCGACGCCTGGCGCGACCGCATGGGCCGCGACGCGGGCCTCCAGAGCGCGTACGACGCCTTCCTGGACCAGCAGATCGCCAAGGTCAAGGACCTGTACGTACCGAGCACCAGCTTCACGCCGGTGGACGAGCTCCAGGACGCCTCCGCCGCCGAGGTCCGCTCCTCCTTCGCCGGGGCCACCGGCGCGACACCCGACTGCTCGGCCGCCGGGTCGCCCGACCGCCCCCGGTTCGTCTGCACGGGCCGCGTCACCGCGAACCTGAGCAGCCCCGGCAACGCCGACCTGGTCTTCAAGGACATGTCCCGGACGGTCGACTACTTCCTCCTCGACCGCGCCAAGGCGGGCTCGGACAACCTCGCCGACATGAACTGCTCCTTCGGCAAGGTCGACCTCTGGTCCGACCGCCCCGCGGGGACGGCGGACTACAGCTGCGAGGGCCCGCTGCGCGGCTGACGCCTTCCGGGCCCCGCGACTCTCCCCACCAGGGCGGTCGCGGGGCTCAGTCGACCGGCAGGCCCCGCGGTTCCTTGATCCGCTTCATGATGATCTGCGAGTTGACCTCGGTGATGCCGGACAGCGTGGTGAGCCGCTCGATCCACAGCCGCTCGTAGGCGGTGATGTCGGCGACCGCGATGCGCAGCAGACAGCCGGGGCTGCCGAAGAGGCGGTACGCCTCGATGACGTCGGGGATGTCCTGGAGTGCCGCCTCGAACGCCTCGACCGCCTCCCGGTCGCGCCTGACCTCGACGGAGACGAGAACCTCGAAGCTCCTCCCGACGGCTTCGGGGTCGATGACCGCGCGGTAGCCCCGGATGACCCCGTCCTGTTCGAGCTGACGGACGCGGCGCATGCACGGGGAGGACGTGAGGCCCACCCGCTGGGCCAGCTCCTGGATGGTCAGCCGGCCGTCGTCCTGGAGCTCGCGCAAGATATTTCTGTCAATCTCGTCCACGGCGCAATTATCCACCACGCCTTCCCGGCCGGCCTGCCCGATTTGGCGACCCGATTGCGCGCGATTCGTCCTATGGTTGCTGCCGCCCCGAGCGCCACCCGAACCGGCGTACGAGGGCGTGACCGCGGTGGACCACCCACGGCAGGCATCCGCCGTGCCGCACGCCACCGCGCGGCAGTGATCTTCGGCAGAGGGAGCGGGCAGACATGGGACAGGTCGTCGTCATCAGCACGGGCGGGACGATCGCCAGCCGCTGGCAGGGATCCGGTTTCGCCGCCGAGGCCGGTGGCGCGGACGTGCTGGCCACGGCCGCCGTGCCCGAGGGCGTGTCCGTACGGGTCGTCGACCTGATGAGCGTGAACAGCGCCCGGCTCACCACCGCCCACCAGCTGACGCTGCTGCGCACCGTGCGCGAGGTGCTGGCCGACCCCGGTGTGGACGGGATCGTCGTCACGCACGGCACGGACACGCTGGAGGAGACCGCCTTCCTGCTCGACCTCCACCACGACGACCCCCGTCCGGTGGTCTTCACCGGCGCCCAGCGCCCGCTTGAGGACCCGGACGGCGACGGGCCGCGCAATCTCCACGACGCGCTGCTGACGGCGGCCTCGGTGCGCGGCCTCGGTGTCCTCATAGTCTTCGACGGCCAGGTGCACGCCGCGCGCGGCACGGTGAAGGTGCGCACGCTGGCGGCCGACGCCTTCGCCGACCCCTCCGGCAGCCGGGTCGCGGACGTGGCAGCCGACGGGGTCGTCGTCCACCGGCGCCCCGAGCGCCCGGCGCCGCTCCCCCTGCCGCCGGCCGAGGAGCCGCTGCCCCGGATCGACGTCGTCATGCACCACTGCGACGCGGACACACTCTTCCTCGACACCGCCGTCCGGGCGGGCGCCCAGGGCATCGTGCTGGTGGCCACGGGAGCGGGCAACGCCACCCCGGAGATCAGCGCCGCCGTCGAGGCGGCGGTCGCCCGCGGCGTGCTCGTCGCCGTGACCACGCGCGTGCCCATCGGGCCGGTCGCGGAGATCTACACCCACGGCGGCGCGGTGGACCTCGCCGCCGCCGGAGCGGTGCTGACCGGCACCCTGCGCGGCGGCCAGGCACGGATCGCCGTGCTCGCCGCGGCCCTCGCCTCCACCGACCCGGCGGAGCGCCTCCGCACACTGCGGCATGTGCTCGGCACCCCCGTGGCCGCCGCCCAGGCCTGACGCCCTCCCCTCTCTCCCCCTCCTCCCCCACGCACACCTGATCGGATCCCCATGTCGGCACCCGTTCCCGCCCCCGCCTCGCCCCTCAGCCGCTCCGAGTCCAGCCCCGAGTTCCGCACCGAGCACGACCTGCTCGGCGACAGGGACGTCCCCGCGGCGGCGTACTACGGCGTCCACACCCTGCGGGCCGTGGAGAACTTCCCCGTCACCGGCACCCCGATCGGCGCCTCCCCCGACCTCGTCATCGCCCTGGCCTGCGTCAAGCAGGCCGCAGCCCAGGCCAACCACGACCTCGGGCTGCTCGACGGACGCAAGGCGGACGCCATCGTGCGGGCCTGCGAGGAGATCCGCGCCGGGCGGCTCCACGACCAGTTCGTCGTCGACGTCATCCAGGGCGGCGCGGGGACGTCCACCAACATGAACGCCAACGAGGTCGTCGCCAACCGGGCGCTCGAACTCCTCGGCCACGAGAAGGGCGACTACCGCCACCTCCACCCGCTGGAGGACGTCAACGCCGGGCAGAGCACCAACGACGTCTACCCCACCGCCGTCGGCCTCTCCCTCCAGTTCGCCGCCGACCGCCTGCTGGACGCCATGGAGGTGCTGCGGCAGGCGTTCGCGGCCAAGGCCGAGGAGTTCGCCGACGTCCTCAAGATGGGCCGCACCCAGCTCCAGGACGCGGTGCCCATGACGCTCGGCCAGGAGTTCGCCGCCTACGCCGTCATGCTGGCCGAGGACCGGGCGCGCCTGGACGAGGCCCGTACCCTGCTGCGCGAGATCAACCTCGGCGGCACCGCCATCGGCACCGGCCTCAACTCCCACCCGCGGTACGCCGAGGTGGCCTGCGCGCACCTGGGTGCCATCACCGGCATACCGCTCACCGTGGCCGGCGACCTCGTCGAGGCCACCCAGGACGTGGGCGCGTTCGTCCAGCTCTCCGGCGTGCTCAAGCGGATCGCCGTCAAGCTCTCCAAGACCTGCAACGACCTGCGCCTGCTCTCGTGCGGCCCCCGCGCCGGACTGGCGGAGATCAACCTGCCGCCCGTGCAGGCGGGTTCGAGCATCATGCCCGGCAAGGTGAACCCGGTGATCCCCGAGGTGGTCAACCAGATCGCCTTCGAGGTCATCGGCAACGACGTGACCGTCACCTTCGCCGCCGAGGCCGGCCAGCTCCAGCTCAACGCCTTCGAACCGGTCATCGCGCACAGCCTGCTCAAGAGCCTCACCCACCTGCGGGCCGGCTGCCTGACGCTGGCCGAGCGGTGCGTCGACGGCATCACCGCCAACCGCGAGCACCTGGCGCGGCTCATCGGCCAGTCGATCGGCCTGGCCACCGCGCTCAACCCGCACATCGGCTACGAACAGGCCACCGCCGTCGCCCAGGAGGCACTGACCACCGGTGCCTCGGTGCAGGACCTCGTCCTGGCCAAGGGCCTGCTCACCCCGGAGCGGCTCCGCGAGATCCTCCACCCGGACAGCCTCGCCCGCCCGCACGTGCGGGCAGCCACCGCGTCCTGAACCCCGTTCCGACACCACCACCCGAAGCAGAAGGAAGTACCATCCCGATGGCAACGGCGCCAAGCGTCTCGTACTCGATGACGGTCCGGCTGGAGGTCCCCGCGAGCGGGACCGCGGTCAGCCAGCTGACCACGGCCGTGGA